>NZ_JBFRFQ010000024.1:0-101327 GCF_052114905.1 Nocardia sp. 2TAF39 | reverse complement strand
CGTTGTTCCAGGTGGCGTTGTCGTTCGAGAATCTGCCCGAGAGCAGCTTCGAGCTGCCGGGGTTGCGGGTCGGTGCGGTCGATTTCGATGTCGATACCGCGAAGTTCGATCTGTCGCTGACGATGCGGGAAGCGGGGGACAACCCCGACAACGCAGGCATGTACGCGGAATTCTCCTTCGCGCGTGACCTGTTCGACGAGGACACCGTGCGAGTGTTCGCCGAGCGATTCACCAGACTGCTGCACGCGATCACGACCCGACCGGAACAACCGGTCGGCAACCTGGAGATCCTGGCGGATTCCGAGCGCACGGACCTGCTCACTCGGGTTGGTGGCCCAGCAGTGCGGCCGCGCACCCTTCCGGAGCTCATGACAGCCGCGGCGGCCGCGAATCCGCACGGTCCGGCCGTCGTCTTCGAGGGCCACTCGCTGACCTACGCCGAACTCGATTCCGCCTCCACACAATTGGCGCGAGTCCTGATCGACCGTGGCGCGCGTCCGGAGGTGCTGGTGGCCGTGGCGATTCCGCGGTCGATCGAGTCGGTGCTCGCAGTGTGGGCGGTGGCCAAGTCGGGTGCCGCATTCCTGCCGGTCGACCCGGCCTACCCGGCCGACCGCATTGCGCACATGGTCTCCGACTCGGGTGCGCAGCTCGGCCTCACGATCGCCGCGGAAGCCGCTGCGCTGCCGCCGACCACGAGCGGTGCCGGCTGGCTGGCCTTGGACGATCCGCAGTTCCAGGCCGAAGTGCAGGCGCAGTCGGATCTTCCGATCGCCGATTCCGATCGGCGCGGTGTGATCCGGGCGGAAAACACCGCGTACGTGATCTACACGTCCGGGTCCACCGGTCTACCCAAGGGCGTGGTGGTCACCCATGCCGGTTTGGCCAACTTCAGCGCCGAGCAAGTGGAGCGGTATCGCTTGGATCGGGATTCGCGGGCGCTGGCGTTCGCATCCCCGTCCTTCGATGCGTCGATGCTGGAGCTATTGCTCGCGCTCGGCTCGGCGGGCGGGCTCGTGGTCGCGCCGCCGTTGACCTTCGGTGGTGAGGTGCTGGCCGATCTGATCCGTGCCGAGGGTGTCACGCATGCCTTCCTGACTCCGTCGGTGTTGGCCTCGCTGGACTCGGACGCGTTGTCGGGTATGCGGGCGATCGTGGCCGGTGGAGAAGCGGTTCCGGCTGATCTGGCGGCTAAGTGGGTGGGGGTGTCCGAGCGGGCGTTCCACAACGGGTACGGGCCCACGGAGACGACGATCATGACCAACATCAGTGACGCGTTGCGTCCTGGTGACCTGGTCACCATCGGCGGTCCGATCCGCGGCATGCGGTCGCTGGTGCTCGACAGCAGGCTGCGTCCGGTGCCTGAAGGTGTTGCGGGCGAACTGTATGTGGGTGGTATCCAGTTGACGCGTGGCTACCACGCGCGACCGGGATTGACGGCGGCGCGGTTCGTCGCCGACCCGTACGGTGCGCCCGGTGAACGTCTCTACCGCACCGGCGATATGGTGCGCTGGGGCAGGGTCGGGGGCGTCCCGGTGGTCGAGTATGTGGGCCGCAACGATTTCCAGGTGAAGGTGCGTGGTTTCCGCATCGAGCTCGGTGAGATCGATGCCGCGCTCGCGGCCCAGCCGGGTGTGGAGTTCGCGGTCACGGTCGGTCGCGAGTCGGGTTCCGGCGCGACGATGCTGGTCTCCTACGTGCTGCCGGCCAAGGGGACGACGCTGGAGCCTGCTGTGCTCACCGAACGGATCGGGCGGACGTTGCCGGAGTACATGGTTCCGGCGGCGATCGTCGTGCTCGATGAGATCCCGCTGACACCGGTCGGGAAGCTGGACCGTAGGGCATTGCCTGAACCGGCCGTGGATACCCGCGCCTACCGTGCGCCGCAGAATCCGACCGAACAGGTGATCGCTGAGGTGGTCGGCGATGTGCTCGGCATCGACCGGGTCGGCCTCGACGATGACTTCTTCGCTCTCGGTGGTGACAGCATCGTCTCCATCCAGTTGGTGTCGCGGGCCAAGACGCGTGGGGTGACCTTCACCCCGCGCGACGTCTTCGAGCAACGCACCGTCGCCGCGCTGGCCGAGATCGCGACACTCGGCGGCCCAGAAAAGACGAAGCTCGAGGAACTGCCCGGCGGCGGTGTCGGCGAGATCCCGCTGACGCCGATCATGACCCAGTTCCTTGCGAGCGGCTCGTCTTACCAGCGGTTCTCGCAGACCATGGCGCTGCGACTGCCCGAGGACATCGACCGGGAGACCCTGGTCGGCACCATCGCGGCCGTGTTCGACCATCACGACGTGCTGCGGTCACGGCTGCGCCGCACCGGCTCGGACTGGACGTTCGAGGCGCTGCCGCGCGGTGCCGTCGACATCGACGCACTGGTGCATCGGGTGGAGCTGGCTGCCGACACCGACGAAGCGGAGCTGGCCCGGGTCGGCACCGAGGCGCTGGACGCGGCGCTGGGCCGGCTCGATCCGGCGAATGCGGCGATGGCGCAGTTCGTTTGGTTCGCCTTCGACGGAGCGCGGCGCGACGTGTTGCTGATCGCCGCGCACCACTTCGTGATCGACGGTGTGTCGTGGCGCATCCTGATCCCGGACTTCGCGGTCGCCTGGTCGCAGCTGGTCGCCGGTCAGCCGGTGGCGCTGCCCGCCAACGGCACCTCGATGCGGCGCTGGGCGCACAGCCTCCTCGACGCGGCGCGTGCGCCGGAACGGGTCGCGGAACTGCCGTTCTGGCAGCAGGTTTCGGCCACGCCGGACCCACTGCTCGGCGCGCGCGCGTTCGACCCCGAGGTCGACACGAACGCGACCGTCGAGCGAGTCCAGGTCACACTGTCCGCCGAGGTCACCGACGCGGTGCTCACCGCGATCCCCGGCCTCTACCGTGGCGGCGTGAACGACGGTTTGCTGTCGGCGCTGGCCATGGCCGTCGTCCGCTGGCGTGGCGACGGCTCGGCGGGAGCGACAGACCCGGAGGCCGCCGTTGGACACCACACGGTGCTGGTGAAGCTGGAAGGCCACGGTCGCGAAGAGGACGTCGTCGCCGGCGCGGACCTCTCGCGCACCGTCGGCTGGTTCACCACTGCCTACCCGGTCCGGCTCGACCTGGCCAGCGCGGACCTCGCAGACGCCTTCGCCGGTGGCGCTGCGCTGGGCGATATCGTGAAGTCGATCAAGGAGCAGTTGCTCGAGGTGCCCGACAAGGGCCTCGGCTATGGCCTGCTGCGGCATCTGAACCTGGAGACATCGCCGCACCTCGGTAGCGCGGGGGGGAGCAGGGCGGGATCCGACACAGCCCAGATCAGCTTCAACTACCTGGGCCGGATGTCGGCCGGGGCGAACCACGAGCAGCTAGCCGAGATCGGCTGGGTGCCGGTGGCCGATCTCGGTCAGCTGGATGTGGACATGGACCTCGACATGCCCGCCAACGCGACGATCGATATCAACGCGATCGTCACCGACGGCGCGGACGGCCCGCAGTTGGGTGCGTCGTTCGCCTTCCCGACCGGGCTGCTCGGCGAGGAACAGGTGCAGGAGTTCGCCGATCTCTGGGTCGAGGCGCTCACCGCGCTGGCCACGCATGCCCGGCGGCCGGGCGTGGGCGGTTTCACGCCGTCGGACATGCCGCTGGTCCGGGTCGGCCAGACCGACCTCGAGCTGTGGGAACGGAACTACCCGGCGCTGACCGAGGTATGGCCGCTCTCGCCGCTGCAGTCCGGTCTGCTGTTCCACGCGCTGATGACCCAGTCCACCGTGGACGTGTACACAGTTCAGTCCGTGGTGGACCTGGGCGGCGTGCTGGACGTCGCACGGCTGCACGCGGCCGCACAGGGCATCATCGACCGGTACCCGAACTTGCGCAGCGCGTTTGTCACCGACTCCGACGGACAGGCCGTGCAAGTGGTGCTGGATCGGGTCGAGGCGCCGTGGCGCGAGGTGGATCTCACCGGGTTGCCCGCCGACCAGCGGACCGCTGAACTGCGCAGACAGGTCGCGGCCGACCAGGCGACGCACTTCGACATGTCCACCCCGCCGCTGCTGCGGTTCACGCTGTTCCGCAGCGACGAGGCACAATGGCACCTGGCCATCACCACCCACCACATCCTGGTGGACGGTTGGTCGATGCCGCTGCTCTTGCGGGATCTGCTGGTGCTGTATGCGGTCCGCGGCGACCACACGGCGCTGCCGCGGGTGGCATCCTACCGTAACTTCCTCGGCTGGCTGGCCGGGCGTGACCGGGACGCTTCGCTGCGCGCCTGGGCGTCGGCGCTGGAGGGCATCACCGAGCCGACGCAGCTCGCGCCGCAGCCGCGGGCCGAGGAGAACTACGAGATCGGCAAGCTGACCACCGAGATCGACGCCGACCGCACCCGCCGGATCACCAAGCACGCCGCCGAACTCGGCGTCACGGTGAACACGCTGGTGCAGGCGGCGTGGGGCATTCTGCTCGGGCGGCTCACCGGTCGCGGCGATGTGGTGTTCGGCGCGACGGTGTCCGGACGTCCGGCGGAGCTGTCCGGCGTGGAGTCCATGGTGGGTCTGTTCATCAACACGCTGCCGGTACGGCTGCGGATCGATGACCGCGAGAGCGTCGGCAAGCTGCTGGAGCGGTTGCAGCGAGATCAGGCCGACCTGCTCGAGCACCACTACGTGGGGCTCACCGACATCCAGCGGGTGGCGGGCACCGGGTCGTTGTTCGACACGCTGGTGGTGTTCGAGTCGTATCCGATCGACAATGAAGCGATTGCGGCGGCCAGCTCGATCGACGGCATGTCGGTCACTGGTGTCGGCATCAACGATGCGACGCACTATCCGATGACGCTGATGGTGGTCGCGGACTCCACCATCGAGCTGATCCTGAAGTATCTGGGCAGCCGGTTCACTGCGGAAGAGGTGGAAATCCTGTCCGCGCGCCTGGTCCGGGTGCTGGAGGCGCTGGTCGGCGATCCGGATTCCCTGGTCGGCGACATCGATATTCTGGATGTGGGCGAACGAGCCCAGCTGCTGGTCGAATCCGGTATTACGGCAACGGCTTCCGTGCCGGAGCCGGTCGGCCGGATGGGTGCGCGCACGGTGGCCAAGGTGCTCGGCGAGGTCGTCGAGGAGGACCCGGAGGCGCCCGCGCTCCTTGCCGACGGCGACGAGGTCGCCTACCACGTGCTGGATCGGCGCTCCTCACAGCTGGCCAGGGTGCTGATCGATCGCGGTGCGGGACCGGGCGACGTCGTCGCGGTGGCGCTGCCGCGCTCGGTGGACGCCGTGGTCGCGGTGTGGGCGGTGCAGAAGGCCGGTGCGGCCTGCCTGTTCGCGGGCGATCTGTCGGCGGCGGAGCTGGCCGCGGCGGGCGCCGGGGTCGGGATCGCCCTGGAACCGGTGCCCGACAGCGAGATTCGCTGGCTGGTACTCGCCGACCCGCAGGTTCGGCAGGAGCTCGCCGCGGCGGCGTCGCATCCGGTGTCCTACACGGATCGGGCGCGCCCGCTCGGCGAGGATCACCCGGCATTCGTCGTTCCCACGGCGGGCGGGGTCGTCGCGGTCACCCAGACCGAGGCGCTCGCCCAGGCCGAGCGGGTGCGCGAGGAGTACGGGATCGACTACGAGTCGACCACGTTCACCGCCGCCTCGTCCGGCTCCGCGGCCCTGCTGGAATTCCTGGCCGCCGCCACCGCGGGCGCCCTCTCGGTCCTTCCGAGCGGCGACCTCGACGGCGATCTCGCCGACGGCGAGGTGACCCACTGGTTCGTGGTCCCCGGCGAACCGACCGACGCGGCGGATGCCGAAGTGCGGATCGTGATCGCCGAGTAACGACCGGGATCTGCTGGTGAGGAGCACCGAAAGGTGTTCCTCACCAGCAGTTGCTGCCGGATTGGTCGGTCGGAGAATCGGTCCGCTGTGCACGAGGGCGGCGGTAGGACGATCCCGCGGGACCCGAGCTGCCAACCGGCTTGAAGGTTTCGCCGCACTGTCCTACCGGTATCGCGGATAAGTCTCAATGGTTGGTTCAACGATACGGTTAAGTGTCATGAATGTGTCGGACGAGAATCTGATGATCGAACTCAGCATGGCTGAACTGCGCGAGATCACGGGCTATGCCGTGGCCTGCGCGGAGCCCGCGTTGGCGATCTTCGAACGTGAACGCCCTGAGGATCAGCGCCCACGAGCCGCGATCGACGCTGCGCAGGCGTTCGCGGATGGAGCCGAGCGGACCAAGGCGATCCGTGACAGCGCGTGGGCGGCACACCGGGCGTATCAAGAGGCACGCGATGTAGGGCAGGCCGCGGCGAGCGATGTTGCGCGCGCGGCCGTTGCCGCGGCCAGTGCGGCGTTCCTGCACCCCCTGGCGAAAGCGACTCAGGTCCTGCACATCCTCGGACCGGCGGCCCATGCGGCTCGGGCCTTCGAGCTCGATGCCGGCGACGACCGTAACGTCGGCGCCGACTACATCGAGAAGGCAAGAGATCTGGCCGGCCCCATCGTGGTGAGCGTCCTGATGCGCTACCCGACCGCCCCGAGTGGTCGCGGCCGTGTGGGAGAGCTATTACGGGAACTGGACGCATCGTTGCGACGACTGGCCAGTGAAAGTATCACCCGCGCCACCGAACCGGCCCGCGAAGTCCTCCACACCAAGCCCGAAACAACCTCGAACGGCACCGACCGATCAAGTACTGACCATGGATAGCCAGCTGCACTCAGTCGCCTACCTTCCTTCGCGGGGAGCAGGGTGAGCAGGACGACGAGCAGGAATGCCGCTACCGCACAGGCGGTGCGTGCGAAGTGGAACGCTTCCCAGCGGGCCAGGATCGTGGCGTAGTCGGCTGGGGCACCGCTGACCGCCCACACCTTGATGTGCTGGTTGATCGGGACGTTGCCGAGCCGGGTGATCACCAACGACGCGACGGAAAGCGCGGCCGCGCCACCCGCGAACCAACGATTCCGAGCGGTGGAGCGCACAGCGAACACCAGCGTGGAGAGGATGGTCAGGCCCATCAGTGATTGCATGACAAGGCCGTTCACGCTCATCAGGGCGGTGTGGAACGTAAATCGGACGTCCAGCGGCACCCTCCGGAAGGCGTACAGCACGTTGACCGCCCCGTAGCCGAACGCCCCCGCGAGCAGCCCGCTGAACAGCAACGCGAATGCCCTTGCTGCCAGGGGACTTTCGATTGTCGTCACGGGCGACGCTCTATGGCCGGTGCGAGGGTGAGCAATTCGTCGACCGACCACTGGTCGTAGACATGTTCACCATGTTTCGCGGCGAGCACGCGGCCGTCGGAGGCGATCAGGAAATCGGCGGGCAGCCCGAGACTGCCGCCTTCGGGTTTCGCGGGCGGGGCGGCCTGTTTTCCGCGCAGTGTGGCGCGCACGTCATGCGCGACGCCGCGGAGGATGGCGGGCCAGCCGCGCGGGTCGAGCAGCGCCCTTGGCGATTTCTCGACGCCGAACTCGCGGTAGAGCTTCCGGGTCGGGTCGGCGATGACGTCCAGCGGCAGCTCTGCGGAGTACTTGCGTAATTCCTCCTCGCTGGAATGGAATACGACCACTTCGCGAATGTTCGCCGCGATGATCTCGTGCTGGCGGGTGACGATCGAACGCAGGTGCAGATTGCACACCGGGCAGCCGGCGAACCTGCGGAACTGTAGATGGATCAGGCAATCCGGATCCGGCACCTGGATTTGCGCGCCGGAGACGGCGATCAGGGTCCGGGCGGGAACGGCGGTCGGGAAGGACATTCGACTCCTCTCATAGGTGTACATCGTACGCCTACAGCAAGTATGCGTGTACCTTGTACGCTGTCAACCCGTGCCCCGCCCTCGCTCACTGACGAACGCCGATCTCGCGTCGGCCGCCCTCTCCGTGCTCGACCGTGACGGCCTGTCCGCGCTCACCATGCGCGCCGTGGCCAGGGAGCTCGGTGTGGCCACCATGGCGCTGTACCGCTACGTTCGCGACCGCGACGAACTCGAGATGCTGATCGCGGACCAGATGTTTGCCTCGATCGACACGACGCGGCCTGCCGGGATCGACTGGAAGGCGGGCACGACGCTACTGCTCGAACACATCCGCGCCGGGTTCTCGGCCCATCCGGCCGCTGTGCCGCTGGTGCTGCGGCATCGCCAGTCCTCGGTCGAATCGCTGCGCGTGATGGAGGCCATGCTCGCCGTGCTCACCGAAGGCGGTTTCACTGGACGCGCACGAGTGATCGCCCAACGCACGTTGGTCGCATTCCTGCTCGGCTTCCTGCAGAACGAGCATTACGCGCCGCTGTCGGGCCGGGGTACGGTCGCGATGGCGCAACTGTCCCCCGAGGACTATCCGCATCTGGCGCAGACGGCCGGGCAGGCCAAGAACATGTCGGTCGACGACGAATTCCGGAATGGCGTTCAGATCGTGCTACGCGGCCTCGAGTCTTGACATCGGAGGCGGCGGCGCTGCGCGCAGCGATAGCCGCAATATGAGTCGCCACTGAACACTCACATTTCGGGTAACGGTGATTCATAGCGGCGACGGTTGTGGTGATGGGACGTTGTCGCGGAACGCCAGCGCTGGTGTGCGAGTAGCAACGCGTCGAAGGCACGCTGCTGTTGTGCCCCGTAGAGGCCATGCTCGTGGGCGACCGCAGCTGCGAGATCGGAGGTCTCGGTCGAGTCGACGGGGAGGTCGAGGAGCGCGTCGGGGCGGACGCCGCGGTGTAGGCACCACCGAATCAGGCTGCCGAATCCGACGATGGACGTGACAAATTCCCGTTGCGCCGTGCGGGCCCATGCAACAGATAGTTCGTGCAGCATTCCTGGCTCGGGATGTGGCGGGGCGAGCGTGCGGTGGGCTCTGGATAGGAGTTGTCCGGCGTAGATGACCGGGTCAGGAATCGGCAGCAGCTCGGCGGTGAACCGGAATGGCAAGTCGTCGATGCTGTCGAAGAAAGCGGTGAGTAGGGAGATCGACCCGCCTTCGACGATGATCAAGCGATTTTCTCGGGAGAGCGCGACCAAGGTGCGGCGTAGCGCGCCATGTGCGTCGACGGTCGGATAGTCGCCTTGATCGATGGTCCGCTCATCGAGGAAGTGCCGTCGCGGCTGAGCGTCGAGATCGATCGCACCACATGCGCTGGTCGTGGCAAGGTCGGTGAAGCACTGGATCCGGTCGGCGACGACGATTGGTGCCCGCAAGATACGCGCCTGGCTGGTGGCCCGTGCGCTCTTGCCGACTCCGGTGGCGCCAACGATGAGGTGGACGTGCGCTTCGGGCGCAACTGTTCTGACGGACACGACTATCTCTTCACACTGATGCCGTAGTGGCCGAGGCATTCTTCCAGCGCACCTCGCGCAGTGTCTTCAACGAGGGTTGCGCAGCCATACCACTATCCATCACATCGTAGGGTTCAGGTCGCGGCTCGGGTCGAGTATTTCGCGCTCGAAGCGTTCGGCGTCCCGCAGATACTACAGGGGCCTGTCCAGTATTCGGCTCTGTCTCACTTTTGGTTTGTGCCGTGCGGCGCTGTGTTTCGAGTTCACACCGGTTGCCCCCGCTTCCACAACAGGAACGCTGACCGCAACAGGCATAGTTTCTGATCCTGGCGACTGTCAAGGCGGAATCGCCACACGGTTCGAGCACGCGCTCCAACGGCTTCAGTTCGCTGCTTGTGCAGGCGGTTTCGGATTCCAGGCGTTCAGAATGTCGGCGCGGTACCCGACACCGGTCGATCGGCGCGCTCGGCCAGGTAGTCCTCCCAGGTCAGTTTGCCGACATCGGCGCCGTCGAGCACCAGGTTCTCACCCGCGCGGTAGACGCGGCCCGCTTTGCCAGGCACCCGGACAGCCAGCAGTGCGCGGCGCTTGCCGAGCGCCTTCAGGTAGTCCCGGACCAGCTCACGCATGCCGATCACGGTCGGCCCCACCAGGTCCGGCATCCGTCCGGCAGGCGCGCCGAGCGCCAATTCCACCAGCCGGGCCGCCACCACTCGTGCATCGACCGGCTGGACGTGCACGCCGCCCAGGATCGGCAGCACCGGCGACTTCAGCATCGCCTCCACCAGATTCGGCACGAAGTCGTGGAACTGCGCTGCGCGCAACGTGGTCCACGGGACGCCCGATTCCGCGACCACCTGCTCGGCGGCGAACTTCGCGCGGAAGTAGGTCAGCGGAAGCAGCTCGGCGGCGGTCACCGAGATATACACCACATGCCCCACTTCCGCGGCGGCCGCGGCCCGCATCAGGTTTTCGGTGGCCACCTCGTCGCCCTTGGCGTCGCCCGCCAGATGCAGGATGGTGTCGACACCCGCGACGGCGGCATTGATTCCCCTGTCGTGCAGCAGATCTCCGGCTACGAACTCGACGCCGTCGACCGGTTCGCGCGCACTGCGGCTGAGCGCGCGGACGTCGGCACCGGTGTTCCGCAGCAGGGGAAGGACCTGACGGCCCAGGGTGCCGGTGCCGCCGGTGACCAGAATCTTCGTGGCCATGACTGTCTCCGATCTAGGTTTCGATGGGGTGGTTCCCACCGCCTCACTGGAACGACGATGCAGGAGCACGGACTGTGACAGGGGTGGCGCGAATCACTCACCTCGGACCCCGATCGCAATGTCGGCGGACCTTGCCGATGTCGCCGCAGCCGTCCATTTACGATCCGCTCGCG
Organism: Nocardia sp. 2TAF39; assembly: GCF_052114905.1. Taxonomy (NCBI): domain Bacteria; kingdom Bacillati; phylum Actinomycetota; class Actinomycetes; order Mycobacteriales; family Nocardiaceae; genus Nocardia; species Nocardia sp. 2TAF39. Next base: position 90,690 of record NZ_JBFRFQ010000024.1, on the reverse strand, counting down.
GCGATCACCACGCACATCAATCCCGAGATGATCGTTGTTGCCGCCGTTCCGGTCTGAACCGAGTGGCTGGCGCGACTTTCGACCTGCACGGCGGAGTCGCGGGTAATGGGCTGATAGCGGCGCTGCGCGGCGTTTTCAAGTCCGTGTTCCGAAAGACGTTGCCTGTGCGGGCCTATGAGTGTCCTACTTGGTCGGCGGGGTGAAGGGTTGATTGATCGTGGTGAAGTATTGGACGAGGGCAGCGATGGCGACAGGTGCCGTGACGAACAGTTGACCGGCGAGGGTGCCGAGTGCGCCCACGGCGATGACGCCACCCAGACAGCCGACGGCAGCGGCCGGGATGAACGGTCCGAACATGCCGATGATGGTCGCAGCGGCGACGGTGGCGCCGGCAATGCCACCGAGCACACAGCCGACGAGGCCCCCGCCGATACCGCCGACTGTGGTGCCGATCGCAGCCCCTGATGCGATGGTGTCCTTCAACCGAGTGAAGGCCGCGACTTCACGGTCGTACGGCGATTTCCATTGAGCCTGGTCTTCGAAGGGGAGCGCAACCGGACGGTAATCGGCATGCTCGATGTCGAATTGCGGTACGAGCGTGGCGGTCCGGCCCTTGATATCGGCGGCGATGGGGAAAACGAAATCGTCGACGCGGAATTCCAGCGGGGTGCCTGCGAGTACTGTGCCATCGGCTGCTTTGACCTCGAATACCCCGTTCTCGACCGCCATCGAGCCCGAATCGATGTGGACGACCGCGCTCTCTTCGGATGTGGTAGCGGTGTAGCCGACTGTGCCGCTGTCGGTGGGGTGAGGCGCGGCGCTGACATTTCCGGTCGTGATGGCGGCAACCGCGATAGCAAGCGTCGATGCAGTGGCAATCTTGCGCAGAATCATTTCTCGGAACCTTAACCAGTTGTTCGAATGGTGCGAATACGTGAGGTGCGGCTATTGCTGTTGTTGTTCGACCTCCCGGACCACGGTTCCCCGGTCGGCGTCGAGTTCGGCGCCGACGAGCAGCCAGCGCAGGCCGCCGAGTGCGTGGCGAAGAATGGCATCCATGGTGAAACCTCCTGCGGGAGTTGTTGTCTCGAATATGGTCACTACCATCGCAGGGTGTGCTGAAGGCAACCTGAAGCCACCTGAAATTCGTTTCAGAACAGTACGACGTCGTGGCCTGGCCGAGCTGTACGGATGGTGAACGGCACCAGCCCCTGAATTCGCCTGCCGATGTAGGGATTTCCCGACTTCTCCGGGCCACGTATCGGGGACAGACTCGGGTGACTCGACTCTACGAAAACGGGTACCGGCCAGCCGGTCCCAGATGCAGGCAGAAACTGTGACCCTTCACGACTCCGGCGCGGCCAGCGCCGCTACAGATCACCTGTGGATGCACTTCACCCGACATTCCACTCAGGACACTTCGCCCGCGTCCGTCATTGTGCGCGGCGACGGCCCTTACGTCTACGATGCGGCAGGCCGCCGCTACCTCGACGGACTTTCCGGCCTGTTCGTGGTGCAAGTCGGCCATGGCCGACAAGAACTGGCCCAAGCCGCCGCTAAACAGGCCGGTGAACTGGCCTACTTTCCGCTCTGGTCCTATGCCCACCCGCCTGCGATCGAATTGGCCGCACGGCTGGCCGAACTCGCTCCCGGCGATCTCAACCGGGTTTTCTTCACTACGGGTGGTTCCGAAGCGGTCGAGACGGCGTGGAAGCTCGCCCGCGCCTACTTCCGACGCACCGGCCGTCCGCTCAAGCACAAGGCGATCTCTCGGGTCATGTCCTATCACGGCACTTCCATGGGTGCTCTTTCGATCACCGGAATGCCCTCTGTTCGAAACGATTTCGAGCCGCTGGTGCCGTCGGTCATCCGCGTGCCCAACACGAATTACTATCGGCGGCACGATCAGTCTTCGGATCTGTTCGAATTCGGGCAGTGGGCCGCCGATCAGGTCGCCGAAGCCATCGAACAGGAGGGGCCCGACACCGTCGCGGCCGTCTTCCTCGAACCTGTACAAAACGCTGGCGGCTGCATACCGCCGCCCCCGGGTTACCTTCTTCGTGTTCGAGAAATCTGCGACCGTTACGACGTCCTGCTCGTCGCCGACGAAGTGATCTGCGGATTCGGCAGGCTCGGCGAGTATTTCGGCTCGCAGCGCTACGACCTCCGACCCGATATCATCACCTGCGCGAAAGGCTTGACCTCCGGCTATGCCCAGCTCGGGGCGATGATCGCCGACGAACGGCTGGCCGAACCGTTCCTGGCCGATCGCGACTGGTTCGCGCACGGCTTCACCTACGGTGGGCATCCCGTCGCGGCTGCGGTCGCCCTCGCCAACCTCGACATCATCGAGGGCGAACAGCTCAACGATTACGTCCGCACCAACACCCACGTCTTCCGCTCCTACCTCGAGCGTCTTTATGATCTTCCGCTCGTCGGAGACATCCGTGGCGACGGATTCTTCTTCGGTATCGAGTTGGTCAAGGACAAAGCGACTCGCGAAACGTTCACCAACGAGGAAAAGGAGGTACTGCTGCGGGAGTACGTGTCGAAGGCGCTTTTCGAGGCCGGCCTGTACTGCCGAGCCGACGATCGCGGCGACCCGATCATCCAGTTGGCCCCGCCGTTGATCTGCGACGAAACACATTTCGCCGAGATAGAGCAAATACTACGCGCCGTCCTGAGTGATGCTTGGCGGCGGTTGTGACCGGGGTGCGCGAAGAATCGACCGCAGTCGGAGCATTCACCGGGCGGCACGCGATCGCCGAATTCGAAGGCATCGATCCTGCGCTGCTGGACGACGAGGAGTTGCTCCGCGACATCCTTGCCGGATCGCTCGCCATGGCAGGCGCCACAGTCATCGATATCACCTCCAAAAGGTTTGTTCCGCACGGGATCACCGTCTTGTTGTTGCTGTCGGAGTCACACGCGTCCATTCACACCTATCCCGAAATCGGTGCCGCATTCGTCGACGTGTTCACCTGTGGGGAACGAGCGGACCCCGGGTATGCCACTCGCCTCGTGGCCGACGCCCTCAAACCCACCACACTCAGCCTGCACACTTTCTCTCGCGGACGTACCGACCGGAATCCCGCGGAAGCCGGGTCGAGCCGGATGTGAGGTGACAGCGAGCTGTTCGCTGCGGCGATCAGTGGGTCGGCGGTGCGATCTGCCAGTGTTCCTGCAGCGCGCCCGCGATCTGCGGCAGGACCGTCACCGGAATCCGCTTGCGGCGCAGGACCGCCCGGATCTCGGTGACCTGGTCGCGCTTGCGCAGGTCGTAGGCGCCCGTGACCGGGCGGACCACCGGCGGTATGGACAGTAGGACCAACTCGCCATGGGGTTCGTCGCCGCCGGACAGGTCCAGCGCCAGCGACCAGCGGGACCGTTCGTCGAGGGTGAACCGGCCGGCCACCACCCGATCCCACGCGATGCTGGACACCGTCCACGGCGTGCGCCGGTAGATGGCGTGGTCGGTGAGCACGACGGCGTCTCTGGTGAACAACGCCGACAACGCGGCGACACCCGCGACAGCACCGGCCAGCAGGCCGGTGAACACCCGGTTGGCGCCGAATGCGGCCACGAACGCGCCGCAGATCGTTACCGTCACCAGGATGCCGAGCACGCTGTAGAGCGCCGCGCGCTGCGTCGGGACGACACCCGCCCGCACCGTTGTCATCTCACCTACCTGCCTCTGGTGCATTGCCGGCATTACGGTACCGGCTGCTCGCGCGCCGACGCACATCTCAGGAATTCCCAGCCGTGGTCGATGCGTGCGCCGGATCGGCCACGGACTCAGGACGTCAGCGCGACCGCGGCCTCGGCGGTGTACACCAGGAAGGTCAGGCTCTGCTGGAAGTAGAGCTGGACGGTCTCCGCGTCGTGCGACAGATAGCCGATGGAGAGGTCTTGGCCGATGCGTAGATCGAAGTCGCCGCCGCGGGTGGTGAGCACGACCGCGCCGCTGATGGCGGGCGCCCAGATGATCTCGCCCTCCGGAATCAGGCGTTCGATGTGGGTGCGAATCATGTGCCCATGGTCGGAGGTCTCGCTGACCTCGGTGTACAGGTCGGCGCTCAGCAGCACCGAGTACGGTCCGTCGACACCGGCCAGCCGCAGGGCACTCAGCGCCTGCGCGACGGCCTCCGGCACCAGCCGGGTGTCGGTGGGCAGCGTGATCGGCTGGTTGGACGAACGCGCCCGGACACCGGTGATGGTCGCGGCCGGATAACCCTCGAAGATCGCGCGATCCTCGGCGAACGCGATCTTCTTCGCGGCGTCCTTCACCGGGTCCAGATCGGTATCCTGGGCGCCGCGCTCGACGTTGTCGAGTTCCGCGCGGGAGAGCGTGAACGGTACCCGCAGTTCCACCAGGGGAGCGACTACGCGCTGGCGGGCCAGCACCCCTTCGTCCGGCGCCGCGATCGGCGTGGTGTGGCCGGTGCCGACAGCGGAGTAGTCGGTGCCGTGCGGGCCGGACAGGTCGACGACGCGGCGGCCCGCGATGTGCCGCTTGAAGGTGCGCGTGGCCTCCTCTTCGATGGCCGCCCATGCCTCGGACGTGATCGGTGCCAGTTCGCGATGGAGGTTGTTCATGACCGAGTGCTCCTTTTCAACGTGCCGATACCGAGGGCGCCGTCGCCGGAAACCGCGTCGATGCCGGACAGACCTGCCCCATCGGCGCCGACGGATTCCCCGGATTTCTCCGTTTCCCACGGTGCGGGCGGAAGATCGTCGAGGAAATCGATGGTCGGGGTGAAGAACGAGGTGCCGGTGACGGCGATGGAGAAGTCGAGGATGCGGTCGTAGGCGGCATCTTCGGTGCCGAGGAACATGCGGGTGAGCATACGTTCGGTAACACTCGGGGTGGCCGCGTAGGCGATGTAGTAGGTTCCGAACTCGCCGTCGCGCACGCTGCCGAAGGGCATGTTGCCGCGCAGGATCTGGCGCTCGGTGCCGTCCGGATCAACGAGCGTGTTGACCGCGACGTGCGAGTCGGCGGGTTTGTCCGCATCGGAGAGCTCGAAGTCGTCCAACTTGGTCCGGCCGATCACGCGCTCTTGCTCCTCGACCGACAGCGCGCGCCAGTCCGCAAGCGGGTGCGTGTACTTCTGCACGATGACGTAGCTGCTGCCCGCGAACTCCGGATCCTCGTCGCCGACCAGCGCGGCGGAGACGGCCGCGCGGCCCTCCGGGTTCTCGGTGCCGTCGACGAAGCCGAGCAGGTCGCGCTGCTCGAAGTAGCGGAAGCCCACCGTCTCGTCGACGATTGTCGCCGCGCCGGCGAGCCGGTCGCCGATCGCCATGGCCAGCTCGAAGCAGGCGTCCTGTGTCTCGCCTTTGATGTGGAACAGCAGGTCGCCCGGTGTAGCGGGCGCGGTGTGGTGCTCACCTACGAAGCCGGGGAATTCGTGCAGCTCAGCGGGTTTCGCTCCTGCGAAGAGCCGGTCCCACGCGGCGGAGCCGATCGAGGTGATGCAGGTGAGCCCGGCGCCCGCCAGCCGGAATCCCACAGAGCGGCGCAGGCCGGTGATGTCGGCGAGCAGATCGCGCACCGCCGCTTCGCCGCCTTCGTCGATGGTCGCGACAAGGAAGATCGCGGCCGGTGTGAGCGGTTCGAGGATCGGCTGCGGCTCACCCATGATCGACAGACTAATGCCCTGCCCGTCGGACCGGCGGGCAGGGACGCACCGCGTAGCTGTTACTTCGCCACCGTCAGCAGGAAGGCGACGTCGTCGACGGCCTTGACGCTGTGGCGTGCCTTGGGCACCACGAGCAGGTCGCCCGCCGAGCCCTTCCATTCGTCGGTGCCGCTGATCAGGGTCAGTGTGCCGCTGAGTACCAGCAGGGTGGCATCGCCCGCGTTGTCGTGCTCGGCCAGGCTCTGCCCGGCCGACAGGCCGACCACCGTTTGCCGCAGGGAATGCGTGTGACCGCCATAGATGGTTTGTGAGCTACGTCCGCTCGTAGCGGTGGCAGCCAACTTCAGTTGTTGGCGAGCGACCGCAGTCAGCGATTTTTTGTCCATGGACTGCCTTTCGCAGATCACCAGCCGATGCCGGGCTGGTGGCAACGGCTCGAGGCGGGCGGACGGACCGAGGTCCGGCCACCACATATCGAGGAGTATGCCCGAGACCACCGCTGCGCGGGTTGTGTTTGACCGGCCGGGCCGCAGTCCGGCGTGTTCCACCATGGTCGACACCGCCCGCGATGTGGCATCCGATCAGCCGGATCGCCCGCGAGTGTAGTGGCGGATGCGGAAGCGAAATCCGCTCTTCGAGGTGCGCCAGGGTTCCGGTTCATCCGGCTCCCATTCCGGTCCGATCGGCGGCGCGTAGGCGTCACCCTCGACGGTGGCGTCGATCTCGGTGACGCGCAGATCGGTCGCGAAGTCCATGGCGGCGCGGTAGATCTCGCCGCCACCGGCGACCCACACGGTGGCGGGGGCGCACCGCGTCAGCGCCTCGGGCACCGACGCGGCGCGCTCGGCGCCCTCGGCCGCCCAGTCGGACTGCCTGGTAACCACGATGTTGCGACGACCGGTCAGCGGCCGGAATCTCGGCGGCAGCGAATCCCAGGTCCGTCGGCCCATCACCACGGGATGACCCCAGGTGACGTCCTTGAAGTTCGCCATGTCCTCGGGCACGCGCCAGGGAATGGCGTTCCGGAAACCGATTACCCCACCACGGCTCTGCGCCCAGATCAGTCCGATTGTGCGGGTCACACTGCCACCGGGGCTTTGATGGCCGGATGATGCTGGTAGCCAACCACTTCCACGTCCTCGTAGCGGTAGTCGAACAGCGTCGGCGCGGGCCGCAGCCGTAGCGTCGGGAACGGGTAGGGGTCGCGGCCGAGCTGCTCGGTGACCTGCTCGACGTGGTTGTCGTAGATGTGGCAGTCGCCGCCGGTCCAGATGAAGTCGCCGGGCTCCAGCTCGGTCTGCTGGGCGACCATGTGGGTGAGCAGCGCATAGCTGGCGATATTGAACGGGACGCCGAGAAACAGGTCGGCGCTGCGCTGGTAGAGCTGGCAGGACAGCTTGCCGTCGGCCACGTGGAACTGGAAGAACGCGTGGCAGGGAGCAAGCGCCATCTTGTCCAGCTCGGCCACGTTCCACGCGGAGACGAGGATGCGCCGCGAATCCGGGTTGGTGCGCAGGGTGTGCAGCACCTGGGCGATCTGATCGATATGGGTGCCGTCCGGCGTCGGCCACGATCGCCACTGCACGCCGTATACCGGGCCGAGTTCGCCGTGAGCGTCGGCCCATTCGTCCCAGATGGTGACGCCGTGCTTGTGCAGCCAGCCGACGTTGGAGTCGCCGCGCAGGAACCACAGCAACTCGTAGACGATCGACTTCAGGTGGACTTTCTTCGTGGTGATCAGCGGGAACCCCGCGGCGAGGTCGTAGCGCAGCTGATGGCCGAAGATGCTCCGGGTTCCGGTCCCCGTGCGGTCCGCCTTCTTGGTGCCGGACGTCAACACCAGCCGGAGCAGGTCCTCGTACTGGCTGTCGGGGGTGGAAGCCGGGTGAAGCGAGTCAGGGGCCACGCCTGGCAACTCTAGTCTTCGGCCGACCTGGCAAGCTCGCCCGCATGCGCAAGCTCTACGTGATCGGCATCGGCGCCGGTGATCCCGACCACGTCACCATGCAGGCCGTCAAGGCGATGCGGCGGGTCGAGGCGTTCTTCGTCATCGGCAAGGGCGAGGCCAAGCAGGAGCTGGTCGATGTGCGGACCGCGATCCTGGACGAGCACATGGACCGTCCGTACCGGATCGTGCCGATCGCCGACCCGCCGCGGGATCGCACACCCATCGACTACCAGGGCGTCGTCGAGGATTGGCACGACCGCAGGTCCGCGCTGCTGGAGTCGGCTTTCGCCGAGGTCGAGGGCGTCGGCGGCATTCTGGTGTGGGGTGATCCCGCCCTGTACGACAGCACACTGCGGATGGTCGAGCGGGTGCTCGCGCGCGGCGCGGTGACCTTCGACTATGAGGTGATACCCGGAATCACCAGCGCGCAGATGTTGGCCGCGCGTCATCGCATCGTGCTGCACGGTATCGGTGAACCGGTGCACATCACCACCGGGCGTCGTTTGCGTGCGGAGGGGCTCGGCGCCGAGGGCACGCTGGTGATGTTGGACGGCGACTGTGCGTTTACCGTGATACCCGGCGACGACGTGCACATCTGGTGGGGCGCTTACCTCGGCATGCCCGACGAGACGCTGATCGAAGGCCCGCTGTCCGAGGTGCGGGACGAGATCGTCCGCCGCCGCACCGAACTGCGTGACCGCAAGGGCTGGATCATGGACATCTATCTGCTGCGCCGCCGCGGGTAGGGCACCCGCCGTGTCGAGAACCGGCAGGTTGTCGGTGGGCCTGGGTAATCTGGACCAGTGCCCGAGCTACCGGAAGTGGAGGCGTTGGCGCAGTTCCTGCGGGAACACGCGGTCGGCGCCGTGGTGGGGCGTGTTGATGTGGCCGCGCTGAGCGCGGTCAAGACGTTCGAGCCTCCCGTGACGGCGCTCTCCGGCCGGGATGTCACCGGGGCGGGCCGGTGGGGCAAGTTTCTCGGCATGGAATGTGGTGGGTTGTGGCTCGTCACGCACCTGTCGCGCGGCGGGTGGCTGCGCTGGATCGACGAACCCAGTCAGACGCCGCCGAAGCCGGGTGGCAAGAGCCCGCTCGCGCTGCGGGTGCATTTCTTCACCCCGGAGGGCGCGACGCCGGCCTTCGACCTGACCGAGGCGGGCACGAAGAAGCGTTTGGCGGTGTATGTCGTCGAGGATCCCAAGATGGTGCCCGGCATAGCCCGGCTCGGCCCGGACGCGCTCGAGGTGACCGAAGCGCAGTTCGCCGAGATCCTGCGCGGCACCTCGCAGCGGATCAAGACCGCGATCGTCGACCAGTCGTTGCTGGCGGGAATCGGCAACGCCTACTCCGACGAGATTTTGCACACCGCGCGGATCTCTCCGTTCGCGAATACGAAGACGCTGGGCGCCGACAAGGTCGCCGAGCTCTATTCGGCCACGCGTGACGTACTCACCGACGCGGTGCGGCGGTCGGTCGGCCAGGACGCCGCCCGACTCAAGGGCGAGAAGCGTTCCGGCATGCGGGTACACGCCCGGACCGGGCAGCCGTGCCCGGTCTGCGGCGACAATGTCCGCGAGGTCTCCTACGCCGAACGGTCGTTCCAGTACTGCCCGACCTGTCAGACCGGCGGCAAGGTGCTAGCCGACCGGCGGATGTCGCGGTTGCTGAAGTAGCGGACCGCGTCGATCAGATCAGGGTCGGTACCCGAACACCTTGCCAAGCGAGACGTTTGGCCTTGTCGGGATCGTGTTCCAGCCGAGTGGGGTAATCGATGACCAGGGTGGTCCTGCGGGCCTCGGTATAGGCGGGCCAAGAGGGTAGCGGTGTGCCGGTGCGGGCGAACGCCAGCCAGTTGTCCTGGCACTGGTCGGTGACGGCGAGCAGTCCGCGCCGACCGCCCGCGGCAGTGAGGGCGCGGACGAAGGGTGAGTCCCCGCCGCCGAAGACCGGGATGAGTTCGGTCGCGTGGGTGGCGCCGAGCCCGGCGAGATGTAGTGCACGCGGGGCGAAGTCGTAGCGGTAGGCGTAGGTCGGGGCGTAGCGGCTATGGCCCTCCATCACGGCCACCGAAGGACGCCAGAAGGTGAAGTCGCCGCCGGCTCGCACCGCCGCCTTCGGTCGCGGGTAGTCGGAATACGCTGCGGCGATACGGGATTCGGCGCCATCGCCGGAGTGAGCGAGCGCCGCGCGCAGCCGATCCGGCGTGGTCGGCAGCTCGTCGATGAACCTCGCGAACAGGGTGCCTTCGTCCCGGTTCGTTCCGATGATCAGCGGCACACGGTGGGCGGTGCCCTCGGCGATCGCGTCGGTCGGCGCGCGTGGCAGAAAGTCGCCGTCCACGACCGGACAGACGGGGAACAGGCCGGGCTTTTCCCGCAGCACCCGGTTGAGGGTGCGGTCGACCGCGCGGCGGATGTCGTTTGCGCTCGCGGTGCGCAGCGCGGTGGCCGCGGTGTCCGGCGTAGCACCGAGCGCCTCGACGCAGCGGCGAGCGAAGGAGCGGGCTTCGGCGACCGTCATCGCCCAGTCCGCCGGCGGGCTCTGCGAGATGGCCTGATGGAACAGACCCTTCGCCGCGGGTGTGGCGAGGAGGCCGAGCACGGCGTGCGCACCCGCCGACTCGCCGAAGATCGTCACATTGTCCGGGTCTCCGCCGAAAGCCGTGATGTTGGTGCGTACCCATTCCAGCGCGGCGACCTGGTCGCGCAGCCCGAGATTGGCGTCGAACGGGTGTTCCGGCGTGCCGAATTCGCCGAAGTCGACGTAGCCGAACGCGCCGAGCCGGTAGTTCAGCGACACCACGACTACGTCGCCGCGCACCGCCAGCCGCGCCCCGGAGTACAGCGCCAGCGCGGAGGTGCCGGTCAGATAGCCGCCGCCATGGATGAAGACCAGCACCGGACGCGGGGTCGCGGCGGAGGTCGCGGGCGCGGTGACATTCAGTGTCAGCGCGTCCTCGCTGGTCGGCTGGTAGGTGCGCGGTCCGAGCCGCGATCCGGAGCGGTGCTGCATCGCGGCGGAGGTGAACGCGGTGGCCTCCCGAACACCGGACCACGGCTCGACCGGCTGCGGAGCGCGAAACCGCAGGTCCCCCACCGGAGGGGCCGCGTAGGGAATGGAGCGCCAGCGTGCTACACGGCGGCCGCGGCGACCCCGGACGACTCCGTCGGCGGTCGTGATGTCTGTCATCCACCGATGGTAGCTACCCGCGCCGCGCTTCCAACAGGCGCAACCAGAACTCGCTCACGGCGGGGAAAGCCGGCACCGCGTGCCATAGCGTCGCCAGTGGTACCCGGCCCACCACCGCGATGGTCGCCGCGTGCAGCTGCTCACCGACGTCAGGGCCGACGAACGTGGCGCCGAGCAGGGTGTCGGTGGCGCTGTCGAGCACCAGCTTCGCGTGGCCTGCGTAGTCGTCGCGTGCCAGGGACGATCCGGCCACCGCGATGTCGAGGTCCACGGTCTCCACCGCATGGCCCGCGTTCCTGGCCGCGGCCTCGGTCAGCCCGATGGAGGCGACCTCGGGTGCGGTGAACACCACCTGCGGCACTCGGCCGTGGTCGGAACTCGCGACGAACCTCCCGTCGTCCAGCGGTTTGCCTTCGGCTCGCGCCCCGATCACGTCGCCGCACACCCTGGCCTGGTACTTGCCCATATGCGTGAGTGCCGCGCGATGGTTCACGTCGCCGATCGCATACAGCCAGTCGCCCTCGACGCCACGCACGGTGAGATGGTCGTCCACCGCCACGTAACCGTCGGGCAGGCCGACCGCCGCAAGGCCCAGCCGTTCGGTGGCGGGTGCGCGTCCGGCCGCCACCACGATCTCGTCCACGTCGATCTCCGACTCGCCCTGCGGGCCACGCAACCGGACGGTGGCCGGACCGCCGTGGATCCACCCCTCGCCGGTGTCCTTGGCCGCAGGGCGCTCGACGGCGCTCGGCGCTGTCCCGAACCGCACCCGCACGCCCGCCTCGGTCAGCGCCGCCGCCACCCGTTCGCCCGCGAACGGCTCGGCCGAGGCCAGCAGGGCCGAGCCGCGCACGAGCAGCGTGACCTCGGCGCCGAGTGCGGCCAGCCAGGTCGCCGCCTCGGAGGCCACCACGCCGCCGCCGACGACGGCGACCCGGCGCGGGACCTCGTGCAGGTTGGTGACGTCGCGGGAGATCCACGGCAGCGCGCTGCGCAGGCCGGGCACGTCGGGGACATTGGCGGTGGTGCCGGTGGCCAGCACCACGGCATGCCTGGCGCGCAGCTGCCGCCCGTCGACCTCGACGAGGCGCTCCCCGGCCAGGCGGCCGGTGCCGCGCACGACCTCGATGCGGTTGTGCTTCGCCCAGTCGACCTGAGTGGAGTCGTCGTGGTCGTGGACGAACGCGTCGCGTCGGCGCAACACGGCCGCGACATCGAGTCCGGCGGCGGAGACGCCCGGCATCGACCGTGCGCCCGCCAGCACGTGGCCCGGCCGCAGGAGCGCCTTGCTCGGAATGCAGGCCCAGTAGGAACATTCGCCGCCGACGAGTTCGCGCTCGACGATGGCCGCCGTGCGGTCGCTTCCCGCGATGGCGTACGCGGCGGCGTTCTCGCCTGCGGGCCCTCCACCGATCACGATGACGTCGTATTCGATGGGTGTGCTCGACATGGCGGCCGCTACTGCAGGTAGCCCTCGACCTGCGACACGGAATTGGCTTGCACGCCGTCCGCGGCCTCGCCCAAGTCGACCCGGGCCCTGCGATGCCGCAGCAGGTCCCATGCCTGATCCAGCATCACCTCGAGTTCGGCGAGGCGCTGCCGTTCGGTCTTCGGATCCAGCTGACCGCGAGTGGCCTGCGAGCGCAGCTGGTGCTCCTGGTCGACCAGTTCCTTGATGCGCGCCAAGATGTCCTGTTCGCTCATGCGGACCATGCTACGGGCCGAGCGAGGCACTCGGCGGCGATCGGGACGGCGGCAACCAGCTCCGACCAGGACAGTGCGGTGTAGCCGAGCGCGACACCGAAGTGGTCGCGGCGTGGCCCCAGGTGATGCCTGGCCAGGCCGTCGAGCGCGATGCCGCGCGCCTGTCCCGCGGCGACGGCGCGCTCCTCGCTCTCCGCTGAATCCACCAGGACGACGACATGGGAACCGGCGTCGTCGCCGACGACCCCGAGCCCGCGGCGGCGCAGCTCGGTCACGATCAGTGCGCGGCGTGGCGGCAGCGCGCGGCGCAATCTGCGCAGGTGCCTGGCCAGATCGCCATGCGCGGCGAAGGCCGCGAGCACGCGCTGGCCCGCAGGGCTCGGGCCGGTGCCGGTGCGCTCACGATGGGCGAGCACCGCCGCCGCGATCTCCGGTGCGGCCAGCAGCCACCCGACGCCGAGGCTCGGGGACAGGATCTTGCTCGTCGTGCCGAGATGGACGACGACATCCGGAGCCATGGTGGCGAGCAGCGGCAGCGGCGCGGTGTCGTAGCGCAATTCGCCGTCGTAGTCGTCTTCGATGACGAAGATCCCGGATCGTCTGGCGTGCTCGACCAGATCGACCCGGCGAGCCGCGGGCATCCGCGCGCCGAGTGGAAACTGGTGTGCCGGTGTGCAATACACGGCCTTTGCCTCGGCAGGCAGCAGATCGACCCGTAGGCCATGTGCATCCACCGGAACCGGAAGGACGCGAACGCCCGCCGCGGCGAACGCCCCCACCGCCCGCTGGTAGCCAGGGTCCTCCATTGCGACAGCAGCACCGGGACGCAGCAGGGCGGCGGCCAGTTCGCCAACGGCGGAACTGGTTCCGGCGGTGGCGAGCAGCACCGTGTCGCTGCCCGCGCCGAGACCGCGGTGGCGCAGCAGGTGTTCGGTGACCGCCGTGTGGAATTCCGCTTCGCCCGCGCGGTCTTTGCGCACCAGCGGGGAATGGTCGGCGGCGGCGCGCCAGGCACGGCGCCACGCGGCCGGATCGATGGTCTCGGTGCACGGGGCGCCGGGGCCCAGGTCGAACAGATGCCGCTCGGCGTCCGTGCCACCTGGTTCGACGGCGCGCACGGGCATGGCGGCCGGTGCGGTGGTCAGGTAGGTGCCGGAGCCGCGCTTGCCGCTGATCCAGCCCTCCGCGTGCAGCTGGTCGTAGGCGGCGGCCACTACGGTGCGGCTCACGCCGAGCCGACCGGCCAGCGCGCGGGACGACGGCAGCCGGTCGCCGCTGTGCAGCAGGCCGGTGGTCGCCGCATGCCGCAGCCCGTCGGCGACCTGGACGGACAGTGGTTCCGGCCGATCGCGATCCAGGTCGAGGGGCAGTTCGTCCAGCATCGGGCACCTCCGCAAAGTGGACTCTCAATATTTCGCCGGATTGGTACTTCAATAATGCCACTTGCGAACCGATGCTGGGAATATGACCGAACCAGCCAGCTCCCGGACTCCACTCTCCCCGACGCCGCGCAGCACACCGACCCGGTTGACCGATCGCGCACGGACCGATCGGGCCGACCTGGACGCCGTGCTCGACGCCGGGCTGATCTGCCACCTCGGTGTGCTGCTCGATGGCACGCCGGTGGTGCTGCCGACCGCCTACGGACGCGACGGCGACACGCTCTATCTGCACGGCTCGACCGGCGCCGGGAACCTGCGCGCGGCGGTCGCGAATGACATCTCGGTGGCGGTAACCCTGGTCGACGGCGTCATCTACGCGCGTTCGGCAATGCACTTCTCGATGAACTACCGCTCCGCGGTGGTGCTCGGCCGCGCGGTGGAAGTGACCGATCCCGCGGAGCGGCTGCACGGGCTCCGGATGGTTGTCGAACACGCCGCACCGGGTGCCTGGTCGCGGGTCCGGCCACCGAACAAGAAGGAACTCGCCGCGACGATGGTGCTCGCCCTCGATCTCACCGAGGCGTCGGTGAAGATCCGCACGGGCGGCCCCAAGGACGACGCGGCCGATATCGAGGTGGGCGAGGTGTGGGCCGGCGTGCTTCCGGTGCGCCAGGTGTGGGACGAGCCGATCGACTCCGACGATCTCGCGCCCGGCGTCGCCGTCCCGGACGACGTCCTCCAGCGCGCCGCGCCGGGCTTGGTCCCGGTGCGCTGACCGGTGGGCCCGGCCTGGTGATCGGTCCTCGGCTCGTCAGCGACCGACGACTGGCGTGTGGCGCACGGGTATGGAGCCGGCCGGAAGATTCAGGGGAGGATCGAGTCGATATAGCCGCCGTCGACCCGTAAGGCGCCCCCTGTCGTCGCCGAGGCGAACTCAGAGCTCAGGTAGACGATCATCGCGGCGATCTCGGTCGGTTCGATCAGACGCTGGATCAGCGAGTGCGGACGATATTCCGTCATGAACTGGCGCTGTGCCTGATCCCACGGCAATTCCTCGCCCCCCAACTCGCGTCCAGGGTCGCTTCAAAACACGAATTGGGTGCCGTAGCCGGTCGTTTGCGCAGTGCCGTTGGTTGCGTCGACGCGGACGGTGACGAACGGTATGGCCGAGACCTGTGAGAGGCATAAGCTGACATTCAGAGGGGTATTGGTGTGGGCGAAGGTGTAGGGGAACGTCGCGTCCTTGTCCAGGTCCGCCGCGCCGATCACTTCCGCGGTCACACTGCCTGGGGCGAGACTTACTCCGATCTCGCCGACGAGGCCTGCGCCGACACCGACGCTGGGCGCCACACCGACGCCGACGCCGACGCCGACGCTCGGCGGAGCGTCTATCGCCAGATCGAGGCCGAAATCAAGGGCGAAGAAGGGCGTGATCGAGGCGTTGATGCCGACAGCCGGGGCGATAGCTACCCCGATGCCATAAGTGCTCACGGCGCAGCCGATCAGATACCCGACGGCGATCTTCCCGCCACGCAGCGACGAAACTCCGTCGAGGAGGACCGAAAAGTCTCCGGATACCTTGACCGCGTGCGTGAGCGGTATTCCGAATGGGGTATCGCCGCCGGCGGATACGGCATTGTTCGAATCCACTGACGCGATCAGGTGCATTCCGCGTGAGTTGATCTCCCCTGGCTCCGCACCGGCCGCGGTATCGCCAACGACGCCAGCGCCTGCGGCCACCATCACCGCCGTGATCACGGCCAGGGCACGCGAATACTTGCGGTTCATCGCGCTCCAGTCGAGCAGTCGTCGAAACGGAACTTGGCAAATGAACTCGCACACCAACCATCGGCCGGATTCTGTCCGGCGTGTGCGGACGGAGACTCTATCGGTCGGTGCAGCTCAGTGGCGGTAATCGTGCCGCGACGGCGAGTTGCCGACGCGACCGGGACACGGTGCTCGAAGGCATCGCGTCGATCACTGAGATCGGCTTGCGAACCGCCGGACTTCGCACTGAGATCCGGAGAGCTATGATCGTGCCCCGCAACGACTTCCAGTATTTCCGCGACCGTCGGCCAACCTCCAGGCGGAGTCGCGGCAATGACTGTCACCACGCCCAGGAACACCACTTGCCGTGGTACGCCGACGAGGTAACCGTCGACCTGGCCGACACCGGCTCTCTGCGCCGCGTATCGAACGAGCGCCGGTTTTCTGGACCCGTGATGCTCGGCGGGCCGCTTCAGAACACGAATTGGGCGCCGTAGCCGGTCGTTTGCGCAGTGCCGTTGGTGGCGTCGGCGCGGACGGTGACGAATGGGATGGCCGAGGCTTGTGGGAGGCATGAGCTGACATTCAGAGGGGTATTGGTGTGCGCGAAGGTGTAGGGGAACGTCGCATCCTTGTCCAGGTCTGCCTCGCCGATCACGGCCGCGGTCACACTGCCTGGGGCCAGAGTTACCTGCAGAGCCAAGGCGGCGCCCGCGTTGACACCGACGCTGGGCGACACACCGACGCTGGTGCCGATGCTGATACTGGGCGGAGCGTCTATTGCCAGATTGATGGAGGAATCGAGGCCGAAGAAGGGCGTGATCGAGGCGTTGATGCCGGCAGACGGGGCGATACCTATCGTGATGCCGTTGGAGAGATCCACGGCGCAGCCGATCAGATAACCGACGGCGATCTTCCCGCTGCGCAGCGACGAAACTCCGTCCAGCAGGACCGAAAAGTCTCCGGACACCTTGACCGCGTGCGTGAGCGGTATTCCGAAGGGGGTATCACCGCCGGCGGATACGGCATTGTTCGAATCCACCGACGCGATCAGGTGCAATCCGCGTGAGTTGATCTCCCCTGGCTCCGCACCGGCCGCGGTATCGCCGACGACGCCAGCGCCTGCGGCCACCATCACCGCCGTGATCACGGCCAGGGCACGCGAATGCTTGCGGTTCATCACGCTCCAGTCGAGTGGTCGTCGAAACGGAACTTCACGAACGGACTCGCGCACCGACCATCGTCGCGGATCCCGCCCGGCGGGTGTGGACTGGGACTCTACCGGTCGCTGCAGCTCAGCGGTGGTAATCGTGCCGCGACGGCGAGTTGCCGACGCGACCGGGACTCCGTGCTCGTAGGCATCGCGTCGATCACTGAGGTCGGCTTGAGACCGGGCGGTTCGACAACGACGATGGGCCCGGGCGATGAGCTCACCATGCGTGCGTCCGCAGGCCCGCGGAGGTCGCCGTGCTCGACGCCAGCTCGCGGAGCGCGGCGCCGGATTCGATGCGCGCGGGGTCCAGGCTGACCAGGCTCAGCACATAGTCGTCGCCGATGCGACACAGGTAGCCCGAGAGCCGGGTGCGAGGCAGTCGTGTGGCGGTGAGGCCGGGGTGGATGGCGCGGGCGGCGACCCCGGTGCAGCGGTGCGGGCCGAGCGTGCGCAAGGAGGCGGGCAGCGTTCCGATGTTCGAGCACAGGATGTCTCGTTCGCCCGCGCCCTTGGACAGTGCGTAGGCCAAGCGGTCGGGGAGCACCTGGAGCAGTTCCTCGGGCATGCCGCCCGGCGCGGACATGCGTCGCTCGTAGGCCGAACGAGCCGATATGCGGATCGTCGCGGGGGTGTCTGCTCGGCCGATCTCGATCTGCGTCATGGCGAGGTCGTTGTCGACGCGGGGTTCGTTGCGGGTGTCGACGGGCAGACTGGCTTCGATCGTCTCGTTCGGAAACCCACTGTCCCACAGCATGGTCGCGACGAGATGGATGAACAGGCTGTTGGCCGTGCCGCCGCTCGTCGCGGCAGCGCGATCCCACTCGGCGGCGGAGCACTGCAGGATCGCACTGGGCGTCATCGTCCCGCCGATGGTGCACGGCTGTTCGTCTCGGGCCTGGGCGGCGGGCCTGCGCGGTACCCCGTGACGCAGCGCCGCGGCGGTGCCGCGCAGAACGATCGCCCACTGGCGCCGGGCGTCGGACCAATCCGAGTCCAGCACAGCGGAATTCGGTCGCTGAACACGGGTGCCGCCCAGCGCGTCGTCTACGGCGAGCGCGAGCGCACGCCCGTCGGCCAGCGCATGGGAGCACGTAAGGGAGACGACCGAACCGCCGTCGTCCAACGTGGCCGTCGAAAGCCGCCATCCGGGACCGTATTCCGGATCGAGCTCGTCGCCCTGCGCGTCGGCCCAGTCGAGTAGTTCCGCGACCGGCAGGACGCCATCGGCGCGAGCGATCGGAAGCGCGCGGAGGTTCGGTTGCCAGGATCGGCGAGCTCCCGCCACCCGCGGCCGGATCACCCTGCGTCCCAACGGCCCCGACCGCAAGGCGTCGTGGACTCGTGCCAGCAGTGCCGGGTCCACCTGGTCGGCCGTGCGCCACAGGCCTTGTAGCGCGACCGGAGTGCCCAGCCCGCGGTGGGTGCGGAGGAATATCTCGTCGACGACGGTCAGGTGGCCCATCGGGCTCAGGCGCGACCGCCGTGCCGGCCCGCACCGTCCGCGAATCGCTGCGCCCCCTCCAGCGCGCCGTCGGCCAGCGCCGTCAGGCCGTGCCGGAGCTCGTTGCGCAGCGCTGTCTCCTCGGTCATCCCGTCCTGTTCGAGCAGCGACAGGCGGTCCGAACGCAGGCAGGTCTGCGGCAGCGTGGCCAGTTCGGCGGCGAGTTCTTCCGCGGCACTGCGGGCTTCGCCGGTGGGCACCACGCGGTTCACCAGTCCCATCTGCAGCGCCTCGTCGGCACCGACCGGACGTCCGGTGAGCACCATGTCCATGGCGCGGCCGGTGCCGACGATACGCGGCAGCCGGATGGTGCCACCGTCGATCAGCGGGACGCCCCAGCGGCGGCAGAACACGCCGAAGGTGCTGTCCTGCTCGGCGACGCGCAGGTCGCACCACAGCGCGAGCTCGAGCCCGCCCGCCACCGCGAACCCGGAGACCGCTGCGATCACCGGTTTGGACAGTCGCATGCGGGTCGGTCCCATCGGGCCGTCGCCGTCCTCGGTGACCTGGTTGGAGCGCTCGGTGCCCAGTCCCTTCAAGTCGGCGCCCGCGCAGAAGGTACCGCCGTCGCCCCACAGCACGGCGACGGCCGCGTCGGGGTCGGCGTCGAACGTGCGGAAGGCGTCGGCCAGCGCGGCGGCGGTCGGTCCGTCGACCGCATTGCGTGCCTCGGGACGGTGCAGGATCACGGTGGTCACGGGCCCGTTGCGTTGGATCAGTACGGTCACGTGCTCGACCATACGTCGTAAAAGCACCCTTGTGTGAAGAAATGAATTCATGGTTCACTTCTTGTGTGGCCTACCGGAGAACTCCCGCCGTGCAGGCCCGCCTGGACGCGCAGGCGGGGCTGATCGTGCACGCCGCAACCAAGGTGCTGTCCCGAGGCGGGTACGCGGCGCTCTCCATGGCGGCGGTCGCGGCCGAAGCGGGTGTTGCCACCGGGACTGTTTACAAGAATTTCGACAGCAAGGCCGAGCTGGTGAGGGCGGTCTTCCGCAAGGTGGTCGGCGGTGAGGTGGCCGCAGTGGCCGAGGTCGGTGCGCGCGGAACGGCCGTCGAGCGGGTGACCGCGGCGGTGGAGACCTTCGCCGGTCGCGCGTTGAAGAATCCGAAGCTGGCCTACGTGCTGCTCGCCGAACCGGTCGACGCCGTTGTCGACAGCGAACGGCTGACCTTCCGGCGCGCATTCGCCGAGGCATTCGAATCCGCTGTGGCCGACGGGGTTTCGCAAGGTGAATTGCCGCCCCAGGACCCGAGGATCAGCGCGGCCGCCCTCGTCGGCGCGATCGGCGAGGTGCTGGTCGGCCCGCTCGCCGACGCGCCGCACGGGGAATCCGTCGTCCCCGAACTCATCGCTTTCGCGACACGCGCGCTGGGTGTGCGCGCCGACCCGGGCGCCGGCGGCGCTCGGCTGGAATCAGGAGTGGCAGATGCAGACGCATGAAGTCTTCAACCAGGTGCCCGACATCGTTCCCTTCGACGTCTCGCGAAACCCGGCGCTGATCGAGGGACTGCACCGGGAAGGTGCGGGCTGGGCGGAACCGGAGGTCCGGGAACTCGGCGCGCTCGCGGGCGGCGCCGAGGCACAGGAGTGGGGCAGGCTGGCCAACGAGTACCCGCCGGTGCTGCGCACCCATGATCGCTACGGCTACCGGATCGACGAGGTCGAGTTCCATCCGCACTGGCACGACCTGATGCGAGTCGCCGTCCAACACGGCCTGCACGCCTCACCCTGGCTGGACGGACGGCCGGGCACCCATGTCGCGCGCGCGGCGAAGTTCTACACCTGGGGCGTCGCCGATGCGGGCCACACGTGCCCGATCTCGATGACCTACGCGGTGGTGCCCGCGCTGCGGCACAACCCGGAGCTCGCGGCGAAATACGAACCGCTGCTCGGCTCCCGGATCTACGAGTTCGGCCTGCGTGAGCCGTCCACCAAAGCCGGGCTCATCGCGGGCATGTCGATGACCGAGAAGCAGGGCGGCTCGGACGTCCGCGCCAACACCACCACCGCGACCCCGGGGCCGGACGGCACGTACCGCATCGTCGGCCACAAGTGGTTCACCTCCGCGCCCATGTCGGACATGTTCCTCACGCTGGCGCAGGCACCCGGCGGTCTGTCCTGTTTCCTGCTGCCCCGGGTGCTGCCGGACGGCAGTCGCAATCCCCTCCGTATCCAGCGGCTCAAGGACAAGCTCGGCAACAAGTCCAACGCTTCTTCGGAGATCGAATACGAGAACGCCACCGGCTGGCTGGTCGGCGCGGAGGGCGCCGGTGTCAAGACCATCATCGAGATGGTGAACATGACCAGGCTGGACTGCGTGATCGGCTCGGCAACCGGCATGCGGGTCGGCGCGGTGTACGCCGTGCACCATGCCAGGCACCGGGAAGCGTTCGGCGCCAAGCTGATCGATCATCCCGCCATGCGCAACGTGCTGGCCGACCTGGTGATCGAATCGGACGCCGCGACCACCGTGATGATGCGGCTGGCCGGGGCCACCGACCGGGCCACACAGGACCCGGCCGAGGCGGCGCTGCGGCGAATCGCGTTGGCTGTCACCAAATACTGGGTGTGCAAGCGGGCGCCCGCGCACGCCGCCGAAGCGCTGGAATGCCTCGGCGGCAACGGATATGCCGAGGAGTCCGGGATGCCGCGGCTGTACCGCGAGGCGCCGCTGATGTCCATCTGGGAAGGCTCCGGCAACGTCGCGGCGCTGGATGCCCTGCGCGCCATGGGCCGTCAGCCCGAGACCGTCGAGGCGTACTTCAACGAGGTGTCCCTAGCGAAGGGTGAGCACGCGCGCCTGGACGACGCGATCGCCCGGATCGGCAAGGAACTGTCCGACCTGAGCGACATCCAATATCGCGCACGGCGCATCGTCGAGCTGATGGCGCTGGTGCTGCAGGGTGCGCAGCTGGTCCGGCACGGCCACCCGGCCGTCGCCGACGCCTTCTGCGCCACTCGGCTCGGCGACGATTGGGGCATCGCGTTCGGCACACTGCCCACCGGGGTGGACACCGGCGCCATCATCGAGCGCGCATTCGTCTGATCCGGCCGGTCGCTCGGGCGGCCGAGTGGGTGTGCGCCATCGAGTGTTTGTCTGATGCGGCATCGCTCGGGTGGGGCCCGTGCCGTACCCGTGCGGTGTCGAGTGGGTTTTTGCCTGATGCGGCAGGTCGATTGGTTGGTAGGTCGCGTACTCGTGGGGTGTCGAGCGTCCGTCCGACCGGATCGGTCGCTCAGGCGGTCGGCGGGTCGAGCACTCGTTCGACCAGCGCGGTGTCGCAGTGCTCGACCACTTCTTTCAGCTTCTCGCGGTGGTGATCGAACCCGATGCCCCGCAGGTCGGCATCGACATCGAACCACTGCTGGACGATCCGCTGCTCGTCGCACTCGCGCCCACGCACCCCCTCGCGGGCGTTACCAGCGCCACACCCGAGATGCTGCGCGACCAACGCTGGATCGCCGGTAGCCAGGAGCCCGACGCCACCCTGCTCGGCGCTTGGCGTGATCCCGAATGGGAACCGGACATCGCGTTCGTCGCTCGGGACTGGTTCGCCAAGCTCGGACTGGTGTCGGCGGGTCTCGGCATCACGGTGGTCCCCGGCATCGCCGTCCCGGTCCTGCCCCCGACCGTCGCCCTGCTACGCATCGACCACCCGGCCGCGGTACGCAGAACAGCCATCGCGCACCGTGGCGAGTCCCCGTTGCGCCAATCCTTCACCGAAGCCCTGCGCGACCGCGCCGCCGAACTCTCCGCCCAGGTACGCCACCGACTCCGCTGATGAGCGGCACAGCAGCGAGTGGCTTCTCGGCCGCGTTCTGCCGCAGCCATGTCCCACTCGACGGGAAGTGGTTGTAGGGTGGCGGCGGTGGCCGGGGAGTTTGTCGAGAGACCGATGGTTTGGCTTGCGCGGCGGGTGCTTGACAGCGCAGGGGACAGCCGATACCTGGTAGGGATCGCGGGTCCGCCGGGGGCGGGTAAGTCGACGTTGGCGGGCTTACTGCGGAACGCGATCGACGCCGAGGCGGGGGCCGCCGTCGCCGAGATCGCGCCCATGGACGGCTATCACCTGCCCAACGACGTGTTGCGTGCCGCTGGAAGCCTTGCGCGCAAAGGGGAACCGGACACTTTTGACGTCGCGGGCTACGTCGCGGGGCTGCGACGGTTGCGGACCACACGGCTCGGCAAGCCGGTCGCCTGGCCGACGTTCGACCGGGCGATCGATGCGCCGGTACCTGGCGGTGTGGTGTTCGACCGGCAGTCCGTCGCGCTCACCGAAGGCAACTACCTGCTGCTGGATGATTTCGCGGGCCGGACGTGGTCGACGGTACGCACATTGCTCGACGAATGCTGGTACCTGGACGCGTCGCGGAAGCTGATCGAGGATCGCCTGCTCCGCAGGCACATTCGTGGTGGCCGCACATTCGAGGCAGCGGAAACGAAGGTGCGTGAAAGTGATTTGCGCAATGCGGACCTGATCGCGACCACCAGGGCCCGCGCCGACCTGATACTGCGCGAGCACGCGGGGCGCTACGCGGTCGCCGAGCGCTGACCGGTCTCCATCTCACATCAGCGGCTGGAGCAGGCGCGGCTGAAGTTACGTGCCGCCGATCGGGTGGAGTAGCAGTGCCGTGGAAGCCGTGCGTCGCCGGTCGGGCAGAGTACTGGGTGCCGTGCAAGCCGTGTGGCACGGGCGTGCCGCCCAGCAGGAAGCCGAGAGCTACCGGTCAGGCGAAGTCGCGGGCGCTACTCCGCCGACCGAGGTCAGCGGTTTGCGCGGTACCAGCGGATGAGTGCGTCGGTAGACGAGTCGTCCTGCGGCGCCGGGTCTTCCGTCGCGGTGAGCTGCGGAGCGAGGGCGAGCGCCTGCTGCTTGCCGAGTTCCACGCCCCACTGGTCGAAGCTGTCGATGCCCCAGATCGCGCCTTCGACGAAGACCTGGTGCTCGTAGAGGGCGATGAGCTGCCCGACGGCCGACGGGGTGAGCTGCGGCGCGAGAATGGTCGTCGTCGGACGGTTGCCCGGCATCACCTTGTGCGGCACCACCTTCGGGTCGGTGCCTTCCGCGGCGATCTCCTCGGCCGTCTTTCCGAACGCGAGTACCTTGGTCTGCGCGAACAGGTTGCTCATCAGGATGTCGTGCATGCTGCCGGTGCCGTCGCGGGTCGTCAGATCGTCGGTGGGACGGGCGAATCCGATGAAGTCGGCCGGGATGAGGCGGGTGCCCTGGTGCAGCAGCTGGTAGAAGGCGTGCTGGCCGTTGGTTCCCGGTTCACCCCAGAAGATCTCGCCGGTCGTCGCGGCGACGGGGGTGCCGTCGGCGCGCACCGACTTGCCGTTGGATTCCATGGTCAGCTGCTGCAGGTAGGCGGGGAAGCGGGCCAGGTCGTTCGAATACGGCAGCACAGCACGGGATTCCGCGCCGAAGAAGTTCGAGTACCAGACACCGAGCAGGCCGAGTAGCACCGGCGCGTTCGCCTCCAGCGGTGCCGACGCGAAATGCCGGTCCACAGCGTGCATTCCGGCGAGAAACTCCGCGAAGCGCTCCTTGCCGATGGTCGCCATCACCGAAAGGCCGATGGCCGAGTCCACCGAGTAGCGGCCGCCGACCCAGTCCCAGAAGCCGAACATGTTCGCGGTGTCGATGCCGAACTCCGCCACCCGCTCGGTGTTGGTGGAGACCGCGACGAAGTGTTTGGCGACGGCGTCCTCGCCGAGTGCCGCGACCAGCCAGCGCCGGGCCGCGGTCGCGTTGGTCAACGTCTCCAGCGTGGAGAAGGTCTTGGAGGCCACGATGAACAGCGTTGTCGCCTGGTCGAGCCCGTCGAGCTTCGCAACCAGGTCGGCGGGGTCGACGTTCGAGACGAACCGTGCGCCGATGCCTGCGTCGGCGTAGTGCCGCAGCGCCTGGTGCACCATCACCGGCCCCAGATCCGAACCGCCGATGCCGATGTTGACCACCGTCGCGATGCGCTCGCCGGTCGCGCCCCGCCACTCGCCGGAGCGCAGCGCGTCGGTGAAATCGCCCATCCGCCGCAGCACGTCGTGCACCTCGGCGCCCGCGTCGGCGCCGTCGATGGTCACGGTCTCGCCTTCCGGCAGCCGCAGTGCGACGTGGCCGACCGCTCGGTCCTCGGAGGTGTTGATGTGGTCGCCGCGGTACATCGCGTCCCTGCGCTCGGGCACGCCCGCCTCGCGCGCCAATTCGACGAGCAGGTGCAGGGTCTCCCTCGTCACCCTGTGCTTGCTGTAGTCGATGTGCAGGTCCCCCACCTGGACGGTCAGCTCGCTTCCACGGGCGGGATCGTCGGCGAAGAACTCCCTGAGGTGTCGTCCGGCGACGGCGCCGTGGTGATCGTGCAGTTTCCGCCATGCCGCCGTCGCGGTGATGTCGCTGCTCACGTCCGCCGAGGTTACAAGCAGGCTCCGCTGTGTGCACGGAAATGTTCGCTGAGCGGGCGGCGATAGAGCGCGACGCTGTGTGCTGCCGTGCTGTTCGACGGCGGTGCCGTGCGAAGCCGAGCAGGCCACGAATCCCGGGCGCGCCGAGATTCGGGCGCCGACCGTGCGATCAACAGTGTGCGCACGAGGAGCGGCATAGGCTGGCCTCATGGTGTCCGAACGTGAAGTTCTCGAATCCGTACCGACGCAACTGTGGATCGGCGGGCCGGTCGACGCCACCGGCGCAGGCACCTTTCCGGTGCACAATCCAGCGACCGGGGAGGTGCTGACGCAGGTCGCTGACGCGACACCGGAGGACGCCGTGCGCGCTTTGGACGCGGCGGTCGCGGTGCAGGCCGAGTGGGCGGCCACGCCCGCGCGGGAGCGGGCGGAGATCCTGCGGAAGGTGTTCGAGCAGATCACCGTGCGCGCGGAGGAGTTCGC
This sequence comes from Nocardia sp. 2TAF39, assembly GCF_052114905.1. Classification (NCBI taxonomy): domain Bacteria; kingdom Bacillati; phylum Actinomycetota; class Actinomycetes; order Mycobacteriales; family Nocardiaceae; genus Nocardia; species Nocardia sp. 2TAF39. The sequence goes on along the minus strand of NZ_JBFRFQ010000024.1, from coordinate 65,454 downwards.
ACTGCTGATGACCCTGGAGATGGGCAAGGCGCTGCCGGAGAGCCGCAACGAGGTGCGCTACGGTGCCGAGTTCTTCCGGTGGTTCAGCGAGGAGGCCGTGCGCGTGCACGGGCGCTACCTGCACGCACCGTCCGGCAGCGGCCGCATCATGGTGCACAAGCAGCCGGTGGGCCCGTGCCTGGCGATCACACCGTGGAATTTCCCGCTGGCCATGGGGACGCGCAAGATCGGCCCCGCGCTGGCCGCGGGCTGCACGATGATCGTCAAGCCCGCGTCGGCCACGCCGCTGACCATGCTTCTGCTGGCAAAGCTGTGCGGCGCGGCCGGTCTGCCCGACGGCGTGCTGTCGGTGATCACATCCAGCCGGTCGAGCGCGGTGACCCAGCCGCTGCTGAACGATCCCCGGCTGCGCAAACTGACCTTCACCGGCTCCACCGAGGTCGGCAAGAAACTGGTGGAGAAGTCGGCGAACGGACTGCTGCGCACCTCCATGGAGCTCGGCGGCAACGCTCCGTTCGTGGTGTTCGACGACGCCGACGTCGATGCCGCCGTGCAGGGCGCGATGCTGGCGAAGCTGCGCAACGGCGGCGAGGCGTGTACCGCGGCCAACCGCTTCCACGTGCAGAACGGTGTCCTCGAGGAGTTCACCACCAAGTTCGTCGAGGCGATGTCCAGCAGCGTGACCGTCGGTCCTGGCTACGACCCGGACACGACGCTCGGCCCGCTGATCAACGAGGACCAGCTCAATACGGTCAGCGAGTTGGTCGACGACGCCGTCGCGGCAGGCGCCCGGGTGCGCATCGGCGGCAAGGCGCTCGGCGGGCCCGGCTGGTTCTACCCGGCCACCATCCTCAGCGACGTCCCCGCGCAGGCCAGGATCCTGCGCGAGGAGGTGTTCGGTCCGGTCGCCCCGATCATCGGCTTCGAGACCGAGGAGGAGGGTCTCGCGGCCGCGAACGACACCGAATTCGGCCTGGTCAGCTACGTCTACACCCGCGATCTCGACCGAGCTCTCCGGATCGCCGAGGGCCTGGAATCCGGCATGGTAGGCGTCAACCGCGGTGTCATCTCCGACCCCGCCGCCCCCTTCGGCGGTGTCAAGGAGTCCGGCTTCGGCCGGGAGGGCGGGACCGAGGGAATCGAGGAGTATCTGTCCACCAAGTACATCGCCCTCACCTGAGCGCAGCCGCCCGGTGGCGCAATCGAACGGCGCGCCACCCCGGGCGGGAGCTCAGCCCGATCACAGGCTGCGGACATGAAACGACCGCCCCGGGGTCTGCGCACTCGGGGCGGTCTTGGGGGTGCGACGGTCCTGCGATCGCCGCGTGGTTCTGTGGGCGTGCTCGACGGCTGAGAACAGGTGCCCGCGGATCAGTGGCCGAGGCGGCCGCGTCCGAGACGAAGCAGCAGCATCGCGAGGGTGTGGCCTTCCTGGCCGAGTTCACTGAAGCGCTCCAGCACCTTCATCTCCCGGCTGTGCACGAGGCGCGTCCCGCCGGACGCCATGCGAGTCCGGCCGATGATCCGGGAGATCTCCGTGCGGCGCTTGATGGCGGCGAGGATCTCGGCGTCGAGGCGGTCGATCTCCTTGCGGAGTTTGTCGATCTCGGCCTCGGTTTGCGGCAGCGCGGATTCCGACCCGGTCGTCGTCGCAGGGGTACTCATCATTCATCTCCTCGTGTCAGAACATCGATCGGCGCGTGCGCTCGGCTTGTTACCGATCAGTTCTTTCACCGTGAAACAGACCTGGTGGGACCTTGTATTGTCCCCCCACCAAGGTGTGCTCAGGTACAGGCTCCGCGATCACGATTTACCGGCGGGTGGCCGGACGGGATGTATCGCGAGAGGGTAGAACATTCGGCCAGTCTGCCACGGGGTGGGAGGTCTGCAAAACGATTGCGTTTGTGAGCTTCCTGATAAGCCCAGGTCGGTTCACCCGAGTTTCCCAACAGTGGGAGCTCGCCCCGTTCGCCGCCCGATCCTGGAGGACATCGAGCCCGGGGCTTCATGTTTGTCGGTGCCCGCCGGTAGCGTGGATGGACGATGGACATCACGGTGGCTCCCACAACGCATGCCGGTCGGGTCGGGCACCCGGATCCGACTTCGAATCCGCAGATCGTCGGCGCAAACGCCGAGGAGGGGGTGTGGCGCGCCGTCGTCCAGCCGCCGCCGTCGGACCCCGAGCGCGAACAGCAGCGCATCGAGCGGGAGCAGCGCCGTGCCGAGGAGGCCGAACGACTGCTCGACGGACTCAACCCGCAGCAACGCGCGGCGGTCGTGCACACCGGATCGCCCCTGCTGATCGTGGCGGGCGCGGGGTCAGGCAAGACGGCCGTGCTCACCCGTCGCATCGCCTACCTGCTTGCCGCCCGTGGGGTGACCCCTGGCCAGGTGCTCGCCATCACCTTCACCAACAAGGCTGCCGCGGAGATGCGGGAGCGCGTGATCGGACTGGTCGGCCCGCGCGCGAACAACATGTGGGTGTCCACCTTCCACTCCAGTTGTGTTCGCCTCCTGCGTATGCAGGCCGCGCTCCTGCCCGGCCTGAATTCGAATTTCTCCATCTACGATGCCGACGATTCGCGGCGACTGCTCACCATGATCAGCCGCGACCTGGACATCGACACCAAGAAATACTCGGCACGGCTGTTGGCGACCGCGATCTCGAATCTGAAGAACGAGCTCGTCGGCCCGGTCCAGGCCACAACGGACGCCGAGTCGGACGATGCGGAACTGCCCGGCTTGGTGGCCAGGGTCTATACCGAGTATCAGCGTCGGCTGCGCACGGCGAACGCCATGGACTTCGACGACCTCATCGGCGAGACGGTGGCGCTGCTGCAGAACCATCCGCAGGTCGCCGAGTACTACCGCCGCCGGTTCCGGCACGTGCTGGTGGACGAGTACCAGGACACCAACCACGCGCAGTACATCCTGGTGCGCGAGCTGGTCGGGCACCATCCGGCGGATGAGGGCGCGGACCGGTTGCCGCCCAGCGAACTATGCGTTGTCGGCGACGCGGACCAGTCCATCTACGCCTTCCGTGGGGCGACCATCCGCAACATCGAGGAGTTCGAGCGTGACTTCCCCGACGCGGAAACCATTCTGCTGGAACAGAACTACCGCTCCACCCAGCACATTCTGTCCGCCGCCAACGCGGTGATCTCGCGCAACGAGAACCGGCGCGACAAGAAGCTGTGGACCGATTCCGGCGAGGGTGACCTGATCACCGGCTACGTCGCAGACAACGAGCACGACGAGGCATCGTTCGTGGCACGCGAGATCGACCGGCTGGTCGACCAGGGCGACGCCAACTACGGCGACGTAGCGGTGTTCTATCGCACCAACAACAACTCCCGCGCGCTGGAAGAGATCTTCATCCGGATGGGGCTGCCGTACAAGGTAGTCGGCGGTGTGCGCTTCTACGAGCGCAAGGAGGTGCGCGACATCGTCGCCTACCTGCGGGTGCTGGAGAACCCGGACGACGCGGTGAGCATGCGCCGCATCCTGAACACCCCCCGCCGCGGCATCGGTGATCGGGCCGAAGCCTGCGTCGCGGTGCACGCCGAACAGCGCGGGATCGGTTTCGCAGCCGCCCTGCGCGACGCCGGCGACGGCAAGGTAGCGCTGCTGAACACGCGAGCGCAGCGCGCCATCGCGGGCTTCCTCGAGCTGCTCGACGAGATCCGGACAGCGGGCGAACGCGCGGAATCCGACTTCCCGGACGTGGGCAATGTCGTCGAGGCGGTGCTGGAGCGCACCGGCTACCGTGCCGAGCTGGAGGCCTCGGATGACCCGCAGGACGGTGCCCGGCTGGACAACCTCAACGAATTGGTCAGCGTCGCAAGGGAATTCAGCTCGGAGGCGCACAACAACGCGGATGCTGCCCGGCAGGAAGGTCTGCTGCCGGAAGTGGGCGAGGGCGAGCCGGACCCCGGTTCGCTCGCCGCGTTCCTGGAACGGGTGTCGCTGGTTGCCGACACCGACCAGATTCCGGACGAGGGCTCCGGCGTCGTCACGATGATGACGCTGCACACGGCCAAGGGGCTGGAATTCCCCGTGGTGTTCGTGACCGGGTGGGAGGACGGGCAGTTCCCGCACATGCGTGCGCTCGGCGACCCCACCGAGCTGGCCGAGGAACGCCGTCTCGCCTATGTCGGCATCACCAGGGCAAGGCGGCGCCTGTATCTCACCCGTGCGGTGGTCCGTTCCGGCTGGGGGCAGCCGGTCTCCAATCCGGAATCGCGCTTCCTGCAAGAAATTCCGGGACATCTCGTCGACTGGCGACGGCTGGAGCCCGCCGGGTCGCCCGCGTCCAGGGGTATTCGGCGGCGCGGTGGCGATGACGACGGGTTGGAGCGGGACTGGACTCGTGGCGACGGCTGGTCGGAGCCGCGTCCCGGGGTGCGCGACCGTGGCCCGCGCAGGCCCGCACCCGGCGGCTCGACACGAAACAACACCACTCTGGTGCTCGCGGTAGGCGATCGGGTCAGCGACGACAAGTACGGTCTCGGTCGCGTGATTGCCGCCGAGGGCTTCGGGCCGCTGGCCACCGTGACCATCGACTTCGGTACCGCGGGCAAGATCCGGCTGATCCCGCAGTACAGCCGGACTCTCGTCAAGCTCTGAGCGTTCGGACGGGCAATCGGGCGAGCAGCCGCGTGCCCGAGTCGTATTCCGTGAGTGTGTGGCGGGGCCTGTCGACGCTGCCGTGTTGTCGCGACGTCTCGGTAGGGTCCGTGATGTGGATACGGTCGCGCAGCACATCCTGTGGTTTCTGCCCATGCTGTGGCTCGGCATGGTGCTGGCCATCTCGTTCCTGGAAGCGCCGCTGAAGTTTCGTGCGCCCGGCGTTACCGTGCCCCTCGGCCTCGGTATCGGCCGCTTGGTGTTCCGCGCGCTGAACGTCGCCGAGTCCGTGCTCGGCGTGCTGCTGGTGGTCGCCGCGTTGATCGTGGGGCCCGGGATGGCGAGTTGCCTCTGGCTCGCCGCCGCCGTCGCAGTCCTGGCCGTCCAGGTGCTGGCAGTGCGACCACCTCTGACTCGCCGCGCCGACCGCGTCCTGGGAGGCGAAGATTTACCGCGCTCACACGCCCACTACTGGTACATCGGCCTGGAAGTCATCAAGGCGGTGGTGTTGGTCGGTCTCGCGATTGCCACGGCGCCGTAGGAGCCTTCGACACAGCGCAGGCCCCCACAACGCGGCCCAGTCCCTCGTACCCCCGGCCGATCAGTCGCGCTGGGGGCCGAGGCTGATGCCGCGGCTTGCCAGCCAGGGGAGAGGATCGACCTTGTCGGCGCCGTTCAACCAGACCTCGAAGTGGCAGTGCGGGCCGGTGGAGAAGCCGCGGTTGCCGATCGTGGCGATCTGATCGCCTGCCATCACGCGCTGGCCCTGCGACACGGTGGCGGTGTCGATGTGGCCGTAGATGGTGATGGTGCCGTCGTCGTGCAGCAGGCGGACCCACATGCCGAAGCCCGCAGCGGGACCGGCCTCGACCACGGTGCCGTCCGCGACGGCGTAGATCGGGGTACCGATCGGGCCCGCGATATCGATACCGAGATGTTGCACGCCCCAGCGGGCGCCGAATCCGGAGGTGAAGGTGCCTGCGGCGAATTTGGTGAAGAGCGGGCGGAGCTTCGCGGCCTCTTGGGCGGCGAGGTCCTCGGCGTACTTCTGGCCCTTCTGCAGGATGTCGTTGAACTGGCCGAGATCGGCCGGCGCCGAAACGTTCAACACCTGCGGTGATTCCGGCGAGGCGCTGGGGTCGGCCACGTTCATCGACTGCGCGGCGATCTCGTGGATCTGGCCTGCGGCTTCGTAGTCGACGGCCCGTGACGGCTGCTCCGGCGAAGCGAACGCGGCCTGCCCGGCGGCGACGACCGCACCAGCGGCGACCGCTGCGACCGCGGCGCGCCCCTTGAGGGCGGCCGGCGGTGCGGGCAGACGGTGCGCGCCACCACGCTTGTTCGCGGCGCGACGGGCAGGGATTACCGTGGGATCTGCGGGGGTGCCCGACTCGGGCTCGGTGGCCTCGGGCGCCCAGCTCTCATCCGGAGCCCAGCTGCTGTCTTCGGACGCCCATGAGTCCTCTTCGGGCACCCACGAGTTCTCCGCGGACGACCAAGAGCTCTCTTCGGCCCATGCATCGCCGGAGTTCCACGCGCCACCATCGGCCCAGGAGTTCTCCGGCGACCACTCCTGCTCGGCGGACCCGTGGTCCGCGGCCCCGGAGTTGTCGTAGCCCGCGTTCTGGTAGGCCGTGCCGTGGTAGTGCGAGTCGTCGACAGGGGTGTCGTTCTCGCCCGCTGCGTCGTAGCCGTATCCCGCCTGTGATACCGCGCCGGGGGTCGCGTTGTACAGCGAGTTTCGATGCCGGTCCATCGAGGGGCCCACGTGTCTGCTGGCCGCGCCGAAGGACTCGCTGTCGAGGCGGTAACGATGTGCCGACAGCGCGCGATCATCGGGAGCGAAGGTGGAGCGATGATTCATCGGCGGTGCCACATCGTGAAGCGGAGGGTACTCGAATATCCGCTGGTCAGCGGCGTCGGTCGGTCATATGCGGAGCGGCTCTCCGTGTGCGGAGTGCTGTGCTGCGTCAAGGCTTGCCGTCCTCCTCGTCGTGACCGTGTTGTGACATCGACCGCAATGACGGTAACGAAACGATTGCGTTGCCACAAGCGCTGCGCGACCCCTATTCAAACATGTGATATTCATCACGCTCGGGGTGCGGAATATCTCACTGCGCCATGGGCACTCGAGACAGGTCAATCGACGACGGGTTGTAGTAGACCAAGGCCTACTCCGGGTTCGGCGGCTCTACCTGGCGCGGCGTCGGCAACCTACTCATCGGTAGCGATGGCCAGCGGTTTTACCGCTGTGGGCACCGCTCCGTGACCTGCGCCACTTAGGATGTACGTGGCCGATTGGTCGTCCATGTGACTGGTTAGAGTCCGATCCGACCCGCTTCCGACGTCGGGCCGCCAACAAAGACGTTGTCATCACAACGCAGACGAGACGGTGAATACATGGATCTCTTCGAATATCAGGCGAAGGAGCTCTTCGTTAAGCACGGAGTGCCTTCGTCCGAGGGCCGCGTCACGGACACGGTCGACGAAGCCCGCGCCATCGCGGAGGAAATCGGCAAGCCGGTGATGATCAAGGCCCAGGTCAAGACCGGTGGCCGCGGCAAGGCGGGTGGCGTCAAGTACGCCGCCACCCCGGACGACGCGCTGACGCACGCGCAGAACATTCTCGGCCTGGACATCAAGGGCCACATCGTCAAGAAGCTCCTGGTAGCCGAGGCCAAGGACATCGCTGAGGAGTACTACATCTCCTTCTTGCTGGACCGTGCGAACCGGACTTACCTGGCCATGTGCTCGGTCGAGGGTGGCATGGAGATCGAAGAGGTCGCCGCGACCAAGCCGGAGCGGCTGGCCAAGGTTCCGGTCGACGCGGTCAAGGGCGTCGACCTGGCGTTCGCGCGGTCGATCGCCGAGCAGGGCCATCTGCCCGCCGACGTGCTGGACGCCGCGGCCGTGACCATCCAGAAGCTGTGGGAGGTGTTCGTCAAGGAGGACGCCACCCTGGTCGAGGTCAACCCGCTGGTGCGCACTCCACAGAACGAGATCCTCGCGCTCGACGGCAAGGTCACCCTGGACGAGAACGCCGAATTCCGCCACGAGGACCACGAGGCGTTCGCGGACAAGGACGCGACCGACCCGCTGGAGCTCAAGGCCAAGGAGAACGACCTCAACTATGTCAAGCTCGACGGTGAGGTCGGCATCATCGGCAACGGCGCGGGTCTGGTCATGTCGACCCTGGACGTCGTCGCTTACGCGGGCGAGGGTCACGGCGGCGTGAAGCCTGCCAACTTCTTGGACATCGGTGGCGGCGCCTCGGCCGCGGTGATGGCCGCCGGCCTCGATGTCATCCTGAACGACGAGCAGGTCAAGAGCGTGTTCGTCAACGTGTTCGGCGGCATCACCGCCTGTGACGCGGTCGCCAACGGCATCGTCAAGGCGCTGGAGATCCTGGGCGACAACGCGAACAAGCCGCTGGTTGTCCGGCTGGATGGCAACCGAGTGGACGAGGGTCGCAAGATCCTTGTCGACGCCGCGCACCCGCTGGTGACGCTGGCGCAGACAATGGACGAAGGCGCCGACAAGGCCGCCGAACTGGCAGCCGCCCGATAACGACGGCCGAGTAAGGACGAAAAGAATGTCTATCTTCCTGAACAAGGATTCCAAGGTCATCGTCCAGGGCATCACGGGCGGCGAGGGCACCAAGCACACCGCGTTGATGCTGAAGGCGGGCACCCAGGTCGTCGGCGGTGTGAACGCGCGCAAGGCGGGCACCACCGTCGCGCACGTCGACAAGGATGGCAACACGGTCGAGCTGCCGGTGTTCGGCACCGTCGCCGAGGCCATCGAGAAGACCGGCGCCGACGTGTCCATCGCGTTCGTGCCGCCGAAGTTCGCCAAGGACGCCATCATCGAGGCCATCGACGCGGAGATCCCGCTCCTCGTGGTCATCACCGAAGGCATCCCGGTGCAGGACACCGCGTACGCGTGGGCCTACAACGTGGAGAAGGGCGCCAAGACCCGGATCATCGGTCCGAACTGTCCCGGCATCATCACTCCCGGCGAGGCGCTGGTCGGCATCACCCCGGCCAATATCACCGGCAAGGGCCCGATCGGCCTGGTCTCGAAGTCGGGCACGTTGACCTACCAGATGATGTACGAGCTGCGTGACTTCGGCTTCTCCACCTCGATCGGCATCGGCGGCGACCCGGTCATCGGCACCACCCACATCGACGCGATCGAGGCGTTCGAGAAGGACCCGGAGACCAAGCTGATCGTGATGATCGGCGAGATCGGTGGCGACGCCGAGGAGCGGGCCGCGGCCTACATCAAGGCCAACGTCACCAAGCCGGTAGTCGGCTACGTGGCGGGCTTCACCGCCCCCGAGGGCAAGACGATGGGCCACGCGGGTGCCATCGTGTCCGGGTCGTCGGGCACCGCCCAGGCGAAGAAGGACGCGTTGGAGGCCGCGGGCGTGAAGGTCGGCAAGACGCCGTCCGAGACCGCCGCGCTGGCCCGCGAGATCTTGGAGAAGGCCAGCATCAGCGCCTGATCCGCGCGACGAACGAAGGCCGCCTCCGAATTCGGGAGGCGGCCTTCGTCATGTGTGGCGGTGGGCTCGGCTCGGGCAGAAGCTGAGCGTCCTGACCAACCACGCGTGGCACTGTTCGTCCGGGCTCATCGGCGAACTTCTGTCTTCTTCCTCTTATCGACACGAGACAGGGGCCAGGGAGGTTCATCTCCGCGGCCCCGTCGAGCGGAGTCGAATGGCGGCAGGGCTGAAGGAACGCCACCGCCGCCAATTCACTACCCTCGCGATTCATCCATGCTCGACCGGCGCCTGGCAGCTCATTCCCCCCGGTACTGAGAAATCCGGCAGTGTGAAACGAGCCACCACGACCCAGCGTGCGGATCATCGCAATCGTCGCGCTCACCGCCACCCGTTTACCTCGGCCTGCGGCCGACCCGCCGCGCCGGACCCGGTCGTCTCTGTCCCGTATCAGCAGCGCGACGAATGCCTGCACCAAGACGGCGTCGACATGGACGGCAGAAGAATCGGCCGATTACGACGGTGTCGGCGGGGAATTTCCTGATACATCGAGCAGCACGCCTGAGCGACGACTCGCCCCGGAGCGTCGCGGCTTTGATCGCGTGCTCCGGCGCCCACCCGCAAACGGCGCGCGACCTGCCGGGAAAGGGCAAAACGGGCAGTCCGGCCGGTCGGTTACGGGTGACCTGAGCGGGGGAGTGCAGTAGCGTCAGAAGAGAGAGATCCAGCCGTGAAGACCCTGAACGACTCGACCTAGGAGACGACGACATGTCATACCCGACCGGGGGCTCCGGGTACAACCAACCCGCGCCCTCCGCACCAACCAGCCAAGGTCCGTCCACGGGTGGTGCGAGTTCAGGTTCGAGCGCTACCGGTTCCGATGCCAAAGGTCTGCCGTTCTTTCTTGCGGTCGGCGTAGCGGCGCTCGGTGTGATCAACTTCCTGCTCGGCTTTCTCCCGTTCCTCGGCAGCAAGCCGGTCGACTTCGGTGGCACCCGGGTGAGCAGCCAGGAGACGGCGAAGTTGTTCGAGGTGGCGTCCGGCTCGCCACTGCTCGGACTGCTGCTGCTCGGAGGTCTGTTCGCGGGTCTGTCCCTGCTGCCGAAGCAGAGCTGGATCGGGGCGGCCGCCGCGGCATCGACTGCGGGCTTTTTCGCGCTCCTGTTCCAGTCCTTCAATTTCGGTGCGGGCACCGTGCTGAAGTGGGGCGCGTACGTCGTGCTCGTGCTGGCTTTCGTGCAGGCCGCGCTGGCGATCAGCGCGCTGCTGTTCGAGGCGGGCATTCTGAAGGCGCCCGCGCCGCGCCCGGCCACCCCGAGCGGTTTCGGGCAGGGCGCCTACGGCCAGCAGCCGCCGTTCGGTCAGGGCCAGCCGTCCTTCGGGCAGAGCCAGCCGAGTCAGCCCGGCTACGGACAGGGCAGCCCCTACGGGCAGTCCGGCTTCGGCGGCCCGTCCGGTACGCCGCAGTTCCCGTCGCAGCCTTCGCCCTACGGGCAGAACCAGCCGGGTCAGCCGGTCTACGGCCAGGGCCAGCCGGGCCAGTCCTACGGTCAGCCGCAGTCGCCCTACGGGCAGAGCCAGCCGACCACTGCCTACGGCGCCGCACAGCCGAGCTCGCCCTACGGCGCGCAGCCGCGCCCGGACGAGAGCGCGACCCAGCAGTTCGGTGGTCAGCAGCCCGGCCAGCAGTCGCCGTACGGTTCGCCGAGCTTTGGTCAGCAGCAGGGCCAGCCGAGCCAGCAGGGCCAGCCGTTCGGCGGCGAGCAGGGGAGTGATCCGTCCTCCGACGCTACGCAGGCATTCCGTCCCTCGGACGACAACAACAAGTAACACAGCGGCACCTTCCCCGGCGCGGCGGTCGCACACGGCGCGCCTGACCCGGTCGCGCCGGGGAAGCTGCCACGCTCGAAAGCCATGAGCTACCCCAGAAACTTCCCGGCGCGCCGGACGGGCGGGTCGCGGGCGTCGCGACCACGCCCTGACGCGGACGAGACCGGGTTTCTGTCGCTTACCCCGGAACGAGCCAGGGTGCTTGTCTTGGTCGCCGGACGGCCCGCGACGTTCGCACTGATCACCATGATCATTCTGGCGCTCGGCGCACTGCTGTCCGCGGGAAGTGATCTGGCTGGTACCTCGGGTGCGATCGCCGCCGGATGGCTGGGTATGCATCAGGTTCCGCTGGTGATCGGTAAGACTCCGCTCGGCCTGCTCCCGCTGCTGCCCACCGCGCTGCTGGTCTGGATTGCCGGCCGCGAATGCGCACGCGCCGTGGAATCGAACAGCACGAGGGCCGATCTCGGCTGGATCGTCGGCGCCGCGCTAGCCGGTCCGCTGCTGGTCACCGCGATCTGTCTGGCGGTCGCCGAGGACGCCTCCGGTGTCATCGCGCTGCAACCGCCCAACACCCTTGCCGCGTTCGCTTGGGTGGGCGGGTTGTATCTGCTCGCTGCTGTCGCAGGTATCGCGACCCGCATCAGGCGCCGGCTTTTCGTGCTGCCGAGCTTGCCCGACTGGGTCGTCTCGGGACTCTATGGCGCGGGCCGGTCCGTCTTTCGCTTACTGGCCTGCGCCACCGCGGTCGTAGTCGTGTCGTTCCTCGCTCATATCTCTCGGCTGGGCGACACCTATCAGTCGGCCGGCAACGCCGCGGGAGTGATCGGCTTGACCCTGCTCTCGCTGGCCTATCTGCCGAACCTTGCGGTCCAGGCCGTCGGTGTGCTGGTCGGATCCAGCGCGCAGTTCGGCGTCGCCTCGTTCGGGGTGTTCTCCGTCGTGGGCGGTCCCATTCCGGCTGTGCCGCTGCTTGCTTCGGTGCCCACCGGCCCCGCGGCGGGGTGGTGGGTGGTGCTGTTGCTCGTCCCTGCGGCGATCGGGGTGCTCGGCGGGTTGGACTGTGCTCGCACCTCGACCGACCGGATCACCGCGCCCTGGGCCACGCTGACCTCGGCGGGGCTGGCCGCTTTCGCTTTGACGGTGCTCGGCGCCGTCGCGGGCGGTGAGCTCGGCACGTTCGGTCGGGTCGGGCTCGACCTGCCGATCTTCGCGATGATCACTTTCGCGTGGCTCGCCATCCCCGGATACGTGGGTTTGACGTTTGCCCGGTGGTATATCGACCCGGTCGGTGCGCCGCCTGCCGACTACACCGATCCGTACGACGACGACGACTACTACGACGAGGGCGCGGACTACTACGCCGACGAGGAATACGACGACGACTACTACGCCGACGTGGACCACCACGACGACGCGTACGGCCACGACGGGCCGGAGCTGGAAGGTGAACTCGTGGACGAACAGCGGGCGATCGCGACCACTCGCAGGTATCACGTCGAAAACACACCTGACATCGTCGACGCCGAGGTGGTCGAGGCGGACCTGCCGGACAGCGACCGGGTAGACGGTCGTTAGGCTCTAACCCGGCGGTGCCGCATCCGTCCGCCATCCGATCGACCGCAGGAGTAGAGCGCTGACGTCTCCGCACGCCTCGTGGATGCCCGCAGCGGCCCCGGCGACCGTCGTCGTGCTCGCGTCGGGTACCGGTTCGCTGCTGCGTGCGCTCCTGGATGCCACCTCTGCGGTCGGCTACCCGGCAAAGGTCGTCGCGGTCGGCGTCGACCGCAGCTGCCCCGCCACCGGGCACGCCGATGCTGTGGGCGTGCCGCACTTCCGGGTGGCATTGAAGGACTTTCCGGACCGCGCAGCATGGGATGCCGCGCTCACCGACGCGGTCGCCGCCTACGACCCCGACCTCGTGGTGTCGGCAGGTTTCATGAAACTTCTCGGTCCCGCTTTCCTGGACCGGTTCGGCGGCCGGATCATCAACACCCACCCGGCGTTGCTGCCCGCCTTCCCTGGCGCGCACGGGGTGCGCGACGCGCTGGCCTACGGTGTGCGGGTCACCGGCTCCACCGTCCATCTGGTCGACGCGGGTGTGGACACGGGGCCGATCCTCGCGCAGGAGGCGGTCGCGGTCTTGCCCGGGGACGACGAGGCCACCCTGCACGAACGCATCAAGGTTGTCGAGCGGCGGTTGCTGGCGGAGGTTGTCGCCGCCGTCGCGACGCGAGGCATTGTCTCCGACGGAAGAAAGGCAGTTATCCCAGATGAGCGAGTTCTCCGGTGAGTGAACGCAAGCCGATCGGCAGGGCGCTGGTGAGCGTCTACGACAAGACGGGTCTCATCGAGCTCGCGACCGGTCTGCACGCCGCGGGCATCGAGCTGGTCTCGACCGGATCCACCGCGGGCAAGATCGCCGACGCGGGTATCCCGGTGACCAAGGTCGAGGACCTGACCGGATTTCCGGAGACCCTGGACGGCCGGGTCAAGACGCTGCACCCGCGGGTGCACGCGGGCATCCTGGCCGATTCACGCAAGCAGGAGCACGTGGATCAGCTGGTCGAACTCGGAGTCGAGGCTTTCCAACTGGTGGTGGTCAACCTCTATCCGTTCAGCCAGACCGTGGCGAGCGGGGCGAGCCAGGACGAGTGCGTCGAACAGATCGATATCGGCGGTCCGTCCATGGTGCGCGCCGCGGCGAAGAACCATCCCTCGGTGGCCGTGGTCGTCGACAGCGGCGACTACGACGATGTGCTGGCTGCGGTGAAGTCCGGCGGCTTCACACTGGCCGAGCGGACCGCATTGGCGGCCAAGGCTTTCCAGCACACCGCAAGCTACGACGTGGCGGTTGCCAGCTGGATGACCAACGTGCTCGCCGCCGCCGGCGAGCCCGCCGACGCGGCCATCCAGTTCCCCGAGTGGCTCGGCGGCACCTGGGAGCAGTCGGCGGTGCTGCGCTACGGCGAGAATCCGCATCAGGCCGCCGCGCTGTACACCAACGGCGACGGCAGCCTCGGACTGGCGCAGGCACAGCAGTTGCACGGCAAGGAGATGTCGTACAACAACTATGTCGATGCCGACGCGGCCTGGCGTGCCGCATTCGACCACGAAGCTCCTGCCGTCGCGATCATCAAGCATGCCAACCCCTGTGGGATCGCGCTCGGCGCCGACATCGCCGAGGCACACCGCAAGGCGCACGCCTGCGACCCGGTCAGCGCGTTCGGCGGCGTGATCGCAGCGAACCGCGAGGTCACGGTAGAGATGGCCGAGCAGGTCGCCGAGATCTTCACCGAGGTGATCGTCGCCCCGTCCTACGCCGACGGTGCCGTGGAAGTGTTGCAGCGCAAGAAGAACGTGCGCATCCTGGTCGCGCAGCCGCCGCGTCGCGCGGGCGCCGAACTGCGCCCGATCAGCGGAGGTGTCCTGCTGCAGCAGCGCGACGTGCTCGACGCCACCGGCGACAACCCGGCCAACTGGACCCTGGCCGCGGGCGAGTCAGCCGACCCGGAAACCCTGTCCGATCTCGAATTCGCCTGGCGCGCCTGCCGTGCCGTGAAGTCCAACGCGATCCTGCTCGCCCACGACGGCGCGTCCGTTGGCGTCGGCATGGGGCAGGTCAATCGGGTGGACGCGGTCGGCCTCGCGGTCCAGCGGGCCGGAGATCGCGCCACGGGCTCGGTGGCCGCCTCCGACGCCTACTTCCCGTTCCCCGACGGCCCGCAAACCCTGATCCAGGCCGGTGTCCGCGCCATCGTCCAGCCCGGCGGCTCCGTCCGCGACCAGGAGACGATCGACCTCGCCCGCGAAGCGGGCGTAACCCTCTACCTCACCGGCGCCCGCCACTTCGCCCACTGAGGTCGGCAGTCGACCGGGAACGCCGTGTCGGACCACCGGTCCGACACGGCGTTCGGTTCTCGTCGAGCGACCGCCATGGCGAAGACCCGCGCCTGGCCCGGCGGCAGAGTGGGGATCTAATGGGCAGCTACCGTGATTTCGCCGCGCTGTCCGACACGTTGAGAACGCGCGCGGGGTGAGCGCCCCTGCACTTGGACCGTCTTCCTACTAGACCGCGCTGAGTACTGTCCGGTTGCCGAGCGGCGCTTTCAACTGCACCTCCAAGGTGCCGAAAACCGCTATCATCGTGCACATTCGGCCCACTGCGTCTGCGCGGGTGCCTGAGCGCAGTTCGATGGTCACTGCCGCATCGGTCTCGGTGACCGATGTGTCCACGCCGTAGCACTCCGGCGCTCCGGTCTCGAAATTCACCGCAATTCGGTTGTCCGCCAACCTCGTCCATGATCTGAACGGGATCGGGTGCGGGCTGACGATGGTCGGGTCGGCAGTGAACTCGTTGCCCTGGTTCCCTTTCGGGTCTTCCGTCGGCGTAGTCGGCGCCGATACACTCGTCGTGCTCGTGTTCTGCTGTGCTCCATCGTTGTTCGAGCCACCACAGCCCGCGGCGGTGAGACAGACGAGCACTATGGTGACAGCTGCGACGGCGCGTCCGGCCGGGATCCGATCCATACCCTCAACCCTAGTCCGCCTGGCGGTCGACTCGGCGCGAGCTGCTGCCCATCCCGCGTGATTCGGCTTCCTCGGTAGCAACGACAAAGACCCCCGGTGCTGCTCGCACATCGGGGGTCTTGCGTTTTCCGTTCGTGTCGGAGTTCGCGCCTACCGGCTGGTGAACGGCAGTAGCGCCATCTCACGGGCGTTCTTCACCGCAATAGCGACCTGACGCTGCTGCTGCGGGGTGAGTCCGGTGACTCGGCGGCTGCGAATTTTGCCGCGGTCGGAGATGAACGTACGCAGCAGGTTCACGTCTTTGTAGTCGACCGTCTCGATACCCGCGGCGATGAGCGGGTTCTTCTTCGGACGGCGGGCCTGCTCGGCGCGAACCTTCTTAGACGGTGCTCGCTTGACTGCCATATGACGGGTTCCTTCTCACGAGATCAGTGGTTTGTTTACCAGCTCGATTTGTGCACACCGGGCAACTCGCCCCGGTGGGCCATCTCGCGCACACGCACACGGGAGAGTCCGAACTTCCGGAGATGACCGCGCGGTCGTCCGTCGGCGGCGTCCCGATTGCGCAATCTTACCGGACTGGCGTCTCGCGGCTGTTGTCGCAGTTCGGCCTGGGCGGCCGCGCGACCGCTGTCCGATGTGTCCGGCTTTCGGATGAGTTCCTTCAGTTCGGCGCGACGTTCGGCGTAGCGTGCCACGATTGCCCTGCGCTGTTGGTCGCGCGCGATCTTCGACTTCTTGGCCATCTCAGCGCTCCTCGCGGAAGTCGACGTGCTTGCGCACTACCGGGTCGTACTTGCGCAGCACCATGCGGTCCGGGTCGTTGCGGCGGTTCTTGCGGGTCACATAGGTGTACCCGGTGCCCGCCGTCGACTTCAGCTTGACGATCGGGCGGATGTCGGTCGATTTCGATGCCATGGGAATGCTCCTCAGATCTTGTCGCCGCGCGCCCGGATGCGGGCCACCACAGCCTCGATTCCGTCCCGGTCGATGGTCTTGATGCCCTTGGCGGAGACCGTCAGCGTGATGCGACGGCCCTCGCTGGGCAGGTAGTAGGTCTTGCGCTGAATGTTCGGGTTCCAGCGCCGGCTGGTCCGCTTGTGTGAGTGCGACACGGACTTGCCGAATCCGGGTTTGCGTCCGGAGACCTGGCAGTGGGCCGACATGCGGACTCCCTCCAGTAGATGACAATCATTTTCGACAACGGCTGTTCGACAATGTACCGTTGCTCAACAGCAAATGAAAATCGTTACCGAAAGGGGTATCGGTGGATTCCGCCCTGTTCCCACCCGAGCCCGACCGGAGGACGCCCGTGGTGGTGCTCGCCGGTTTCACGGGACTCGCCGCGGACGGCGTGGATCACGCGGCCGCCGCGCTGCGTGAGACAGCGGGCACCGTCGTCGTCCGGCACGATCTCGCCCAGCTGCGGGAAGGCGTCGTGCACCGCACAGTGCGCACGGCGACACAGGAGAACTCGGCCGTGCTCGAACTCGCGCACGGCTGCGTCTCCTGCACGCTGCGCATGGACCTGCTTCCACTGTTGTGCACGCTCGCCCAGCGCGACTCGGTCGACCGCATCGTGCTCGCGCTGGACCCCGCCTTCGAGGCGGAAGCCGTGTGCCAGGCCATCGAGCAGGTGGAGGTGACCGGCGTGATCGGTCGGCTCGACGGTCCGGCCGGGCGAGACGTGCGCGTGCAGGCGGTACTCACCTGCCTGGACTCCGCCGCCTGGCTCGCCGATGCCACCGGTGAGGAGACCCTCGCCGAGCGTGGTCTCGCCTGCGCCGACGACGACCGGACGGTCGCGCAGCTCGCCGTCGGTCAGGTCGAATTCGCCGATGTGGTGGTCGCTGTGGGCGGCGCGCAGGCGGGTCGGGACAAGCTCGCCGCGGTGCTGGCCCGCCTGGTGCCTGGTGCGCCGGTCGCCTGGGCGGACGATCCGCGCGAACTCACGCTCGCATGGGTCGAGACACTGCTCGAGCGCGTCCCCGTCGACTCGCGGCGCGGCCGGGTCTTGGACGCGCACGCACCGCTTCTGCGCGGCCGGCCGCCATTGACCAGTGACTACGGCGTCGTGCTCATGGAATTCGCCGCTGGAAGGCCGTTCCACCCCGCCCGCCTGCACGAGGCACTGGACGTACTGTTCGACGGCGTGGTGACCGCTCGCGGGCGGATCTGGCTGGCTACCCAGCCCGACGAGGTGGTGTGGCTGGAGTCCGCGGGCGGCGGCCTGCGAGTCGGCGGCGCGGGGCGTTGGCTGGCAGCCATGTCCGAGGACGAATTGGCCGAGGCTGATCCGGAGCGGAGGGCGATGGCCGCGATGCGCTGGGACGAGCGTTTCGGAGACCGAGACATCTCGCTGGCGATCCTGGTACACGACGCCGACCCCGCCGAAATCCGCGCGGCGCTGCACTGGGCGCTGGTGGAGGACGAGGAACTGCGGCTGGTCGAGCGGGCGCCGGATCGGGTTGCGGAATGGGAGGACCCATTCGGGGAGTGGCACGCCGACCCCTGCGAGAGCGACGACACGGCGGTCGTGCCTGCAGAAGACGGGAAGAGCTCGAGAGGAGAGGCGAAATGAAGAAGGGGATCCATCCGGAATACCACCCGGTGGTCTTCGAGGACGCGAGCACCGGAAAACGGTTCCGCACTCGATCCACCGCCACCAGCGCGCGCACCGTGCAGTGGACAGACGGCAACACCTACCCACTGCTGACGGTGGATGTGACCGCAGACTCGCACCCGTTCTGGACCGGCGCGCACCGCGTGCTGGACGCCCAGGGCCGGGTGGAGAAGTTCGAGCGCAAGTACGGCAAGCGCGTCGCGCGCAAGAGGGAGGTCTGACATGGCGGTTCCGAAGCGGAAGATGTCGCGGTCGAACACCCGCAGCCGCCGGGCGAACTGGAAAGCGACCCCTCCGGATCTGGTACCGGTGACTGTCGGGGGTGTCGTGCGCCAAGTGCCGCGCAGGCTGGTCGCGGCCGTGCGGCGCGGCCTGATCTGATTGTGTTTTTGCTGTGTTTTTGGCCGCGCGGGCGCGGCGGGTTCGCGGCCCCTTTGTGGCTCGTGTCCGAGCGGCCGACGCTGGCGACTTCGTCGCGGACACGTCGGCCGCTCGGACGCGAGCCGGGCCGCGAACAGGGGAATGCTAGGTCTCGCTGACACGAAAATAGCGAATTTCCCCACCCACGGCGGAGCGCGCAGCGCCCCTGAACAGCTTCGCTCGGAAGCGGGGGTGAGGCCGAGTGGTTGTGTCAGCGGCAAACCTGGTGCTCGTTGCTCGTTGCTCGTTGCTCTGGGCTTTCCAGCCGTGGCGCTTGTTGCCGGCCAGATCGCCGATCGTCTTGATCTTCAGGGCGTCCGGCAGCTGCTTGTCGTGCGTTTCGGTGTGACCGCCAGGGCATAGGGAGGGGCGGAGACGATTCCTCGTTCTCGTATTTCTTTTCGAGCATCATGTCGACGGCGATGCGAACTCCTGCGGATGAAGCTCGATGCGGGGCCGCGTGAGCGCCTCGTGTGGGCGCATGAGATCTCGCCAGGTGATGCCGTGGTGCCGAACGCGCCGGACGATGGTCGATCGACTGGACGAGTGACATCGCGAATTGAGGAAAAATTTTGTGGGTGAGGCGCGGCGAAGCGGCAATCTCATGGCTACCAATGTGGCGTCGGCCACATGGCAACATGGCGTATGAAATGATTGCGGCAGGATAGCTAGCGGATAGAATACCTACTACGAGTTCGTTTTTGTAGGCGGAAAAGTCCTGCGGAAGTGATGCATTCGTGGCCTGACACCGGTACCCTCATGCGGGAGGGCGGGTTCTCCTGGCCCCCAGGAGAACCCGCTCATCGCCAAACTTTCCGGCTTCTCGCCGATTTCGATCTTCCGATTCCTTTCTCTCGCAGTCGATTGCGTGTGCACCGGCGGTTCTGTCTGTGTGGCGGTCAGTTCTTCGAGGTCAGCTCCGCGGGGCCGGTGCTGTCGCCGGGGGCGCACCGATCGTCGCCACCGTGACCCGGGAAACCGGGCAAGTCCGGCAACAGCGCCTCCAGCCGGGCCAACTGCTCACCGATCAGTGCAGCGGGGCCCTCGACCAGGGACAGCGGCCACGGCCAATGCCGCCCGTCGCACCGCTCCACCTGGTCGGCGAGTTCGGCAGTCGTAGCCTCCAGTTCGCTGATTTCGGTACGCAATTCGCCTATCTGCGTTCGCATTTCGGCGGACTCGCGCTCCAACTGCTCGATCCGGATCAGTGCCGCGGCCAGCCCGTCCACCAGCGTGCGATGACGGCCGTTCGCTTCGGTGCCCAGCTGTGGCCAGCCGGACAGGTCGGGCCCGCGCAGCTGAATCTGGATGTCGCGCAGCACTGCCTCTTGTTCCGGCGTCACGCCCGGGTCCTCCTGTCCACCGAATTCTCGAAATGCCGTGCGCCCGTGGTCGTCCACCTCAGCCGCGGTCAGCAGTTGCCGGGCAGGTCGCGGCCGCCGTTCGGACAGGTTCCGCACCATGAAGTCGAGCCCGCCACGGCTTTTGGACGTTCGGCGGCGGGGTCGAGGCCGAAACGCATGATTCCCACTGTAAGTCGGTCCACCGCCGAATTCCGGGGCATCGTGGAACCGGAGCCGACCGGACTGCGCATCCGATGTGTACGCCAGGACCCTTTCAGTGGAAATCGGCCGACCCGGCAGCAGCGGAATCAGTTCGGCTTCAGTGTGATTCGTCCGATCAAGCGCTTTCGCGTCAGCGCGCGGGCTCCAGCCTCGGCCGCGGGGGCTTCTTCGCCGCTGTCGCGAACTCGCGGCGGTCCGGAGCGATCAGGACCGCGGAGATCGGCACCGCCAGCGTCAGCAAGCCGATCACGAACATCGGGAATACGAAGTCGAACAACTCAACACCCGAAGGCACCTTCGCCGACCGATCCACATCGAAATGCAATGCGGCAAGCGCGGTGTAGTACGTCGAGGCCACGCCGACGCTGAACAGAAGCAATGTGACGGTCCGGGCCAGCGGGAGACGCAGCGCCTGGAACGACCACAGCGTCGCCGTCGCCGTGATCACCGCGATCACGGCCGAGATGGTGGCCAGCCAAATCGTCACGCCGACCGAACCCTGGATGTCGATCGAGCCGATGCCGAGATAGTGCGTCAGGCCGATGCCGAGACCCAACACCAGGCCGCCGGGGAACAGGAGCGGAAGGCGCAGGCTGCGTCCGATGATCAGCAATGTCGCGAACACCGTCACTACCGAGACAACCATGGCCGCGACCAACCTGCCCGAGTCGTAACGAATCGCGCTACCAGGCACTTTCAGGCCGAGCATGGCTACCGACGTGGCGAGCCACACCCCGACGCCGCCGAGCGACACCGCCGCGGAGGCCAGCCACACCAGCCGGAACTGCGCTGAGCGCGCCGCGTGCACAACACACGCCAACCCGACCAACGCGCCGAGCAGCGAGATTCCCAACGACAGCACGACCAGCCAGTAGCCCATGGCGAACTGGTCGACGGCCGGGCTCGCGTCGTTGGCTGCGGCCAGCACCGCGACCTCATGCATGCCGGGCGGTTCCTTCCAGCTCGCCCGATTTCAGCTGGGCGATCGCGTACTCGGTGACCGCGGCCAGCGACTGTCGCACCTCGAGCGCGTTGCGCGCATCGATGTCCACGATCGGCACGCCCTCGCGCACCGAAAGCGCTTCGCGCAGTTCGGCGATGGGAAAGCGCGGCGCATCGGGAAATCGGTTCACCGCGATCAGGAACGGAAGCTTGCGGGCTTCGAAGAAGTCGACCGCGGCGAAGCTGTCCTCCAGCCGCCGGGTGTCGATCAGCACCACGGCGCCGATCGCGCCGCGGATCAGGTCGTCCCACATGAACCAGAAACGCCGCTGACCAGGGGTGCCGAACAGATAAAGCACCAGGTTGCCGGGCAGGATGATTCGGCCGAAATCCATCGCGACCGTGGTGGTTTCCTTCTCCGGCGTGTCGGCGAGATCGTCGATACCGTCGGAGAAGCGAGTCACCATCGCCTCGGTGCGCAGCGGAACTATCTCCGACACGGCACCGACGAATGTGGTCTTCCCCGCGCCGAAGCCGCCCGCGACGACGATCTTCGTCGAAGCGACCCGTTTGTCGACGCCGTCCGGCCCCGAGGTGCCGCCCGGTCCGGAATTCCCACTCGGCCCGGGATTTCCACTGGGCCCCGGATTCTTATAGGGCGCGGAGTCCACGCAATGTCCTCTCCATTAGGGAACGACGCTCGTCATAGCTCGCCTCGTCGGTCAGGGTCGAATGCACGCGCACGGTGCCGTCGACGACGAGATCGCCGATCACCACCCGGACCATGCCGAGGGGCCGGTCAAGATGTGCCGCGATCTCCGCGACCGACAGCTGGTGCGCGCCGAGCCGCAGTATCTCAGTACGGATGTCGCCGGTCGGCCAGTCGAGATGTGCAGTGTACGACAGGGTTTCGATCACCGCCTCGAGCGGCAGGTCGACCGCCGGTTCGGTACGCCCTGAGGTCAGGGCATAGGGCCGGACGCGCGTGGCTGGTCGTGGTCCGGGGCCGTATGGGTTGGACATCTCACACTCAGACAGCGGTACGGGCGGTGGCGGTGACCACCGAGCCCACCCGATCGACCAACAGTGCCATCTCGTAGCCGATGCGGCCGATGTCGTGTGACTTGTTCGCCAGCACGGCCAGGTGCGAGCCGTTGCCGACGCTCATCACCAGCAGGTAGCCGCGCTGCATCTCCACGATCGACTGCATCACCTTGCCGCCGTCGAATAAGGAGGCTGCGCCCATGGAGAGGCTGGCCAGCCCCGCGGTGACGGCGGCGAGCTGCTCGGCTCGATCGCTGGGTAAATTCGGGCTGGTGGCCTGCAATAAGCCGTCCGCTGACACCAGCACCGCGTGGGACACACCGGGCACATCCCGGGTGAAGCGGGCGACCAGCCAATTCAGATTCTCGTCCGTGGTGCTGTTGTTCGCGTTGGTCATGCGAGCCCTCCGTCGTTGTACTGCGCATTGGCCCGCCCGCTGCGGACCCCACTGAGATGCCTGGTCAAGTTGTTGCGAATTTCTTCGGGATCACGAGGCACGGCTTCGTCCGTCGGTGCCAGGCCACCGGGAACCAACTGGGCGCCCGGCCTGCGAATCGGCAGGCCGCCGACGGTACGCGCGGACGTCGTCGGGTGGCTGGCATCCTCGGCGGCCAGCCAGCCCGCGTCACCAGGCGAGGACCACGTGCTGTCCGACGATTGCGAGGTAGAGGGCTCGACCAGCCATTCCGAGACCATGCGCTGGTAGATCGGGGTTGGGGACGCGCCGGCGACCGGCCCCAGCCGGTCGGATGTGGTCGTCGCGGGTTCTGGTGTCCCGGCTTGCGGCGCGTCGGCGGGTGGGGTGGTCGGCTTCCGGATCGGAAGGCCGGACCGGGCGGTGGTCTGGGGTGCGGCGGTCTGTCTCGGCACGGTCGGGTTCGGACCCGTGATCTCGTCGTTGTCGTCGACCTCCGACCACAGATCTGTGCGCGTGGATTTCTGTGCCCCGTCGCCGGACTGCTCGTTCGCGGCGGGCGTCGGCGGACCCATCGGCGAGCGGTCGGACTCCGCACGGGGCGTGATCACCGGCCACGGCTGCGTGGAGGGCTGATCCACCGGGTCTTCGCTGCGGCCGACCGGAGCGGAGACCGCAGGCTGGTCGGGTGCGTCGGCGACGCGAATGGCCGGTCGGCGCTGCGGCAAGCCGGAACTCGTCACGCCGAACCGCGCTGTGTCGCGCTGCGGCGGGCTCGGCACCGGCACGAGGTTCCGCTGCGGCGCGGGAGATGGGGCGAGCGGGGGCAGCTGATGCTCGACGGTGAGGTCGAGCGGCTTGCCTGCCGGGTCGGTGGCGTCCATCGGCGGCGCGACCAGAGCGCCGGGTAGATGGACGCTGGCGGTGATGCCGGGCTGCTGCGCCAACGTCGAGGTTCGCCGCAGGCTGACCGTGATGGTGTGCCGCTTGGCCAGTCGGCCGACGACGAAGAGACCCATGCGGCGCGCGGTCTCGACGGTGACCTCACCACCGGAGGCGAGCCGGTCATTGGTCGTCTGCAGGTCCTCCGGGGACATGCCGAGACCGCGGTCGGTGATCTCGATCAGGTAGCCGCCGTCTACCGCGCGTGACACGGTTACCGTGACCGGTGTGGTCGGCGGGGAGTAGCGCAGCGCGTTGTCGATCAGCTCAGCGAGCAGGTGCTCGATGTCCACCGCGGGCTCGCCCGCGACGATGCCGTCGGGCACCGTGCCGATCTCGGCGCGCTGGTAGTCCTCGACCTGGGAGACCGCGCTCCACAGCATGTCCGACAGCGGCACCGGGTGCAGCAGACCTCGGCGCAGCGCGGTACCTGCCAGCACGAGCAGGTTGTCGCCGTTGCGGCGCATGCGGGTGGCCAGGTGGTCGAGGCGGAACAGGCTCTGCAGCCGGTCGGTGTCGTCCTCATCGTGCTCGAGGTCCTCGATCAGCGCCAACTGCTGTTCGACCAGAGATTGGCTGCGGCGGGAGAGGGTTTCGAACATGTTCCCGATCTGCAGGCGCATCCGGGCCTGGTCGGCGGCGAGGTTGAGGGCCTGCTCGTGGATCTCGTCGACGGCGCGGGCCAGCTGGCCGATCTCGTCGGTCGTGTGCACCGCGACCGGGGTGATCTCCGGGGTGGTGCCGCCCGCGCGTACCACAGCGAGCTCGTCGGGCAGCTTGATATGCGCGACCTCGAGCGCATCGCGGCGCAGGCGGCGGACCGGGACGACCAGGGTGCGCGCTACGGAGAGGGCCAACGCGAGGCCCGCGAGGAGCATGCCGATGACGATCGTCGTCTCGCGCAGCGCGCCGGTCTGCGCATCGATGGTGCGGACGGCCAGTGCCTTGTCGATGGTGTCGATCAGCTGCGCTGTGGTCTTCTCGTAGGTGTCGGAACTGACCAGCAGCGAGTCGAGCACGGCGGGATTGGTCGCCGGGTCGGCGACGTTCTGGCTGAACGTGCCGAGACGGGTCTGCACCGCGTCGAGCAGCGGGCGCATGTTGCCTGCGTAGTCCGGCAGAATCTGCGCGTACTGGTAGATCATGGTGATCTCGGCGCCGGCGGCGACCAGCACCCGCGGCCGCACGCTCGGATTACGGCCCGCGTCCGGCGAGCCGATCAGCATGCGCTGCTGGGTGAGCACGCGGCGCGCGGTCTGGACCGATGCCAACTGCTGGAAGTATCGCTGGATGACGAGGTCGTCCACGGACGGGGACAGTGCGAGCGCGTTGCCGATGCGCACCATGATCTCATCGGCCTGTTCGCCGACCATCGCAGGTGAGCCGTTGCGCAGACTGTTGCGCATGGTCGTGCCGGTCGCGACGGCCGAGGAGAGTTCCGAGGTGACTCGGCCGGTCGCCTTTGTGGTGTGCAGCGCGGACTCCAGATCGGCCAGCGCCTGGTCGAACTTCGTCAGCGCGGCGTCGGTCTGCGGGTCGGCGGTGTTGCCCCACGTGGCGGTCGCGATGACGCCGAGTTGCTCGGTGGCCGAACCGAACTTGATGATCGGACGGATGATGATGGCTTGTTCGGTGGCCGCGTCCAGCTGCGCCATGGTACGCAGTTCATTGTTGATTCGGAGTACGGCGAAGACGGTGGCCAAGAGCACGGGAAGCACGAGCACCACGCCGACCTTGCGGGTGACCGACCAGTTCGACAGGCTGAATTGCCAGGACCCCGGTGCAGCTTCCATCCGCTTCCGTCGCCTCCGCTTCACGAGTGACCTCGGTTGCGCGTGGCTGTTCAGTATTGATTCAACCCGCAAAGAACCAACTAGAGGTCTTCTTTTTACCGCACGGAACATACCGTGCAGAGTGATCATCGGCAATCCGGGGGATCCGGTCCGCAAATTACCGAATATGGCTATAGAGAACATGATTCGCATCGGAATGCGATAGGGACGAGTCAACATCTCGGCACCGCGTTGGAAGCTGCTGGTCACCGAGGTCGGCCGGCGTGACGCGCCGAAGGCCGCTTGCCGAGGCGCGCCGCGGCGTGTCATCGATGACCCTCTCAGTTACCTCTCAGTCGGTGCGGTCAAACTGGTGGCATGCGCATTCTGGTAGTCGACGACGATCGCGCCGTCCGGGAATCACTGCGCCGGTCGCTCACCTTCAACGGCTACTCCGTCGATCTCGCGGTGGATGGCGTCGACGCGCTGGAGAAAGCAACCGTACAGCGACCGGATGCGCTCGTGTTGGATGTGATGATGCCTCGGCTGGACGGGCTCGAAGTCTGCCGGCGCCTGCGCAGCACGGGTGATGATCTCCCGATTCTGGTTCTGACGGCGCGTGATTCGGTGTCCGAACGGGTTGCCGGACTCGATGCCGGGGCCGACGACTATTTGCCGAAACCATTCGCGCTGGAGGAATTGCTGGCGCGGCTGCGTGCTTTGCTGCGACGTACGGCTGTCGATCCGGGTGATGTCTCGGAGGCAATGAAGTTCGCCGATCTGTCGCTGGATCCGGTGACACGCGAGGTGTCCCGCGGCGCCCGCCAGATTAGTCTCACCCGAACCGAGTTCTCGCTGCTGGAAATGCTGATGGCGAACCCGCGCCGAGTGCTCACCCGCAGCCGCATCCTCGAGGAAGTGTGGGGCTACGACTTTCCGACCTCGGGAAACGCCCTCGAGGTGTACATCGGCTACCTGCGCCGCAAGACCGAATCCGAGGGGGAATCGCGGCTTATCCACACCGTGCGCGGCGTCGGCTACGTGCTACGGGAAACACCCCCGTAGGCCGCCGGTCATGGCAGGAACAGGTCCCAAACGCCCGGTGGTCGCTGCGATCGGCCAGCGGCCGCCGGAGCCCGCCGACATGCGGCCGCCGATGCCGCTGACCCGCTCGGTCTCGCTGCGCTGGCGGGTCACTCTGCTCGCTGCCTCCGTCGTGGCGATCGCGGTGGCGGTGACCTCGATCGCGGCCTACGCCTTGGTGGCGCGGGCGTTGTACGCCGACGTGGACGCCCAGCTGCGTAACCGGGCCAGTGCCGTGATCGCCAGCAACCCGTACGGATTCAATATCCAGAATCTGATGGTCGCCACCGCCTTCTACAACGACACCGGTATCGCACTGATTTTTCCCGACCTCAAGCCGTATTCGCCGCCACAATCGACCGATCCGCCGGTTGGCTCGCAAGAGCTCGCGGTGGCCCACGGCGAGGCGAGCTCGTCGCTGCGAACGGTCGGCAACCAGCGCGTGCTGGCCGTCCGGACCAACCTCGGTGCGACGCTGGTTATCTCCCAGCGGCTGGATCCGACCCGTGAGGTGCTCGACCGGCTCGCCTGGTTGCTGATCGTGGTCGGCGCGTGCGGTGTAGTATTGGCCGCCGCGGCAGGCACTGCGGTCGGCCGCACCGGATTGCGCCCGATCGGACGATTGACCGCGGCGACCGAGCGGATCGCGCGAACTGACGACCTCACGCCGATCCCCGTGACCGGAGACGACGAACTCGCCCGACTCACCGAGAGTTTCAACACCATGCTGCGCGCCTTGACCGAGTCGCGCGATCGGCAGCGCAGGCTGGTCGCCGATGCCGGGCACGAATTGCGTACGCCGCTTACGTCATTGCGTACGAATATGGAGCTGCTCATCGCATCCGGCCGTCCGGGCGCGCCTCGAATACCGGATGAGGATATGGCCGGATTGCGTTCGGATGTCATCGCCCAGATCGAAGAGTTGTCGACGCTGGTGGGCGACCTGGTCGACCTGGCTCGCGAAGATGCACCGGAAACCGTCTACGAGCGCGTGGATCTCGGGGAGGTGGCCGAGCGCGCACTGGAGCGCGCCCGGCGCCGTCGGACCGGAATCGAGTTCGTCGCGGAACTGCGTCCGTGGTTCGTCTATGGGCACGAAGCGGGTCTGGAGCGCGCGGTGCTCAACGTTCTCGACAATGCGGCGAAGTGGAACCCCATCGGCGCGCCGGTCCATGTCGGTATGCGCGAGACGGGTCCGGGTCTGCTCGAGCTGTCCATCGACGACGCAGGTCCCGGAATTGCCTCGGGGGAGCGTGAGCTGGTGTTCGAGCGCTTCTATCGGACTACGTCGTCCCGGTCGCTGCCGGGCTCTGGCCTGGGCTTGGCGATCGTGAAGCAGGTGGTGACAAAACACGGCGGCACCATCGTCATCGATACCTCGGATCGCGGTGGCACATTGGTCCGCATCGTGTTGCCGGGCGAGGCTGGGGCACCCGCGTCCGAGTGACCGAGGTGAATCGCGTCAGGTGGCCGGCGGAGCCCGTCGCGGTGGAACGAAGTGCCGAGGCCGCCAATTTCTCCAGCAATGATCAGGCCGGTACTGAATATATTTACCGAAAGTAAGGTATTTCGGGGATCGACCCGAGATTTGCTTTCACAACGCGGTGGCGTATCGCCGAGACGGGGAAGGGGCTGTGGCTCCGGATCTGCGTATCGTACTTTCCGACGGGATGAGGGGTTGCCGATAGTTCTGTGGTCCGGTGGTGCCACCGGGACGCAAGGACAGATCTCGGAAAACTGAAAGCGCGGTCTCAGTCCGTTCTCAGTCGTCGTCGTCAAGCTGGTCGGGGCAGACGTGAGCAGAAACGAGGAGTCCATGACCGAGGATTCGAAGGATCGCCCGGAGGAGCCGGGGACGGCGAACGCTGGATCGGACCACCAGCCGACCGAGCAGATCCACGGCGCACCGGCAGACGCTCCGTTCGGTGCGGCCGGATACGCGCCGCACGGCGGAGTATTCAAGCCGCAGGAGGCGCACGGCCACGGTTATGGCCCGCAGGCGCAGTACCCGCCGCAGCATGATCCGACCCAGCAGTTCCCACGCCCGCAGTACGCCGCGCCCTTCGACCCCTCGCAGGGTGCCGCCTACGGTGCCCATCCTGCCGTTCCGCACCGCCCGTTCCGCACCGGCCTCGTCGTCGGCGCGGTAGCGCTCGCTCTGCTCAGCGGTGGTCTCGGCGGCGCGGTCGGGGCGCTGAGCACCCGCAACGATGACGGGCGCGCACCGGTCGTCAACGCGTTGGATGCGCCGAAGCCGAATATCGGCAATGTCTCCAACACTCCGGCCGGATCCACCCAGGCGGTAGCGCAGAAGGTACTGCCGAGCGTGGTCATGATCAAGGTGGCGAGCAGCAAGGCGGAAGGCGAGGGCTCCGGGGTGGTGCTGTCCTCCGACGGCCTCATCCTGACGAACAATCACGTGGCCTCGGGTGGCGGCCCGAATGCCAAGATGGAGGTCAGGTTCTCCGACGGTAGTACCGCCCCTGCGACGCTGGTCGGCGCCGATCCGGTCTCCGACCTGGCGGTCGTCAAGGTCTCGGGCAAGTCCGGCCTGACCCCGATCGAATTGGGCACATCGGCGAACCTGCAGGTCGGCCAGCCGGTTGTCGCGATCGGCTCGCCGCTCGGCCTGGCGGGCACGGTCACCACCGGCATCGTGTCGGCGCTGAACCGCCCGGTCTCCACCATGGGCGAGGGCGACCGGAGCCCGACGGCGGCGCAGCCGGTGATCGACGCCGTCCAGACCGACGCCGCGATCAACCCGGGCAACTCCGGCGGTGCCCTCGTCGATGGCAGCGGCAAGTTGATCGGCATCAACACCGCCATCGCCAGTCTGGGGGCCGACCAGACGAGCGGACAGCAGAGTGGCTCCATCGGCCTCGGCTTCGCGATCCCGGTGGACCAGGCCCGGCGGGTCGCCGACGAGTTGATCAAGACCGGCCACGCGACCTATGCGCAGATCGGCATCAAGATCCGGCCGCAGGACACCGTCACCGGCGCCAGGGTGCTGGAGCCCACGCCCGACGGCCCGGCCGCCAAGGCGGGAATCCCCGCCGGCTCGATCGTCACGAAGGTCGACGACCGGCCGATCGATTCCGGGAACGCTCTCGTCGCCGCGGTCCGCTCCCACCAACCAGGAGACAAGGTGAAGATCACCTACACCGACGAACAAGGCAACAACCCCAAGACAGTCGAGGTCACCCTCACCGGCGCGCCCGCGGACGGTGGCCGATGATGCGAGTGCTACCCGGTGGACGGGCCCAGTTGGTCGAGGTCGACGCCGACGTTCTCGGCGCGGCCGCCGAGCTGCTCGACGCAGGCGCTACGGTGAGCAGCATGGAAATCGATGCTCCTGTGGCGGGGCGTGCTCTGGTGGTGGTCGTCGACGATCGAACGGCGCATGGAGGTGTTGACTCGCTCGGCCCGCTGGTCACCGAGCTGCTCACCGAGGCGGGTTTCCTCGTGGACGCGTCGGTGTCGGTGCAGGCCGATGAGGTGGAGATCCGCAACGCGCTCAACACCGCGGTGATCGGCGGTGTCGACCTGGTGATCTCGGTCGGCGGCACAGGTATGTCCCCGCGCGACGTCACGCCGGAGGCCACCTCGCAAGTGCTCGACCGTGAACTGCCGGGAATCAGTGAGGCTCTGCGCTCCTCCGGACGGGTAGCGGGTTCGCTGGACGCGGGTCTGTCCCGTGGGGTGGCAGGCGTGTCCGGAAGCACCCTGGTGGTCAATCTGCCTGGCACTCGGTCCGCGATTCGCGACGGTATGGCCACGCTCGGGCCGCTCGCCAGCAGGGTGATCGGTGAGCTGTCCGGATTGGTCGAATAATCACAGCCGCCATGCCCTCCGACGACCCTCGCCCGGCGGCGCGCCGGGCGAGGGATGCTGCGCGTCTCGCGAAGATTTTCGGGGATGCTCTCCCCGAGACCACGAGCGACGAGCGCGGCGACGACCGCGACGACGGCCGGTCCTCTGACGATTGGCTGCGCGCTCAGGTTCCTCCGCATCACGGTTGAGCCCAGTTATCTACGTAGTAGCTACGTATTTGCGGCCCCTCGCCTCGTGATCCACCCGTAATTACTTCCGAATCAAAGTAATTACCGCGAGATCTTTACGGCTTCGTCCCGTACTCGATCACTGGGGCTTCGGTGTCGATTCTCGAGCGAATGCGTCGACCTCGGCAGAGTGGTCCGGCATTCATGCACGTCACGCCATATTCAGATGTTCGCAACTGTGGTCCACATCACGTTGAACTTTACGAAACCCTACGTTGCAGTGCGGTTATCGAGCGTTTAATGTCGCCATCGAGCCACCACCATTGGACCCCGAAGGCCCGGGTACTACGCGTGCGTGGCGGCCTGGCGGAACCCGGCTCGGTTCCACTGCCAGCTGGACCGTTGCGCCGAAATAACAGCCGGTTACACGTCGGCAACAATGGAGCGAAACACTGAGCTGGGCCTGAGAGGACCACTGTCCAGCCTCGATGGTCGAGGTTGACTGTTTTAACCTGATGAGGGGAAGTATGAGCGAGAACCGCACCATTGGTGTGCGCCGCGGTGCCCGCGTCGCGGGCGTCGGCGCTGCCGCGGCCGTTGCCATGGGCCTGCTTTCGACCGGTGCTGCCAATGCCGATACCTTCGTGCCGTTGCCGGACGGCCAGAAGGCGGGGCCTGGCGTGACGATCACGCGGACGGGAGAGCGTGCGCTGATTTCGCCCTCTATGGCCGCAAACGGCGCTGGTCGCGTCGTCTGGGTGTCGGGCAACGCCGCTGCCGACGTCTCCGTCACGCCGGAAGGCACCGTCGGCCCCAACAACGGTCCGGCCGGAGGCCCCGGCACCAACAACTCCTCCACCCACGGCGCGTCTCAGCTGAGCACCGGCTACGTCGTCGGCTGCCAGATCAGCATCGCCGACGACGCGATCTCCGCGGGCGTGTCCGGTAGCGTCAACCTCAGCGGCGCCAGCGCCGGTGGCTCGATCGGCCTCAACCTCGGCCCCGGTGAAGTCAAGTTCGTTCAGATCGACTACAAGGACATCCTCAAGCCGGGTGTCTACTCGGTCGAGTACCAGGACGCGGAGATCCAGATCCAGGGCTGCGCGGGCTACGCCCAGGCGCGTGCCTACACGGTTGTCGAGATCATCGGCGACCACTACTCGAAGACCACCCTCTACGGGATGCCCTTCAGTATCGGCTGACGTCTGTCGAATCCAAACGAACAAACTTCCCGCTGAAGCGGACTCAACCCTCGAGGGGTACCAACCATGATCAACCGTAAGAAGTTGGCACGGATGGCCGGTGTCGGCGCCGCTGCCACCATCGCCATGGGCCTGTTCTCCACCGGTGCGGCCGATGCCGACACCTTTGTCCCTCTGCCTGGCGGCGAGCTCACCAAAACGCTGTCCGACGGCACCGTGGTGACCATTCGTCTTGTCGGCGAGTCGGCCAACATCAACCCGTCCCTGGGCTCCACCCCGGTGCACCGCAACGCGTGGGTGTCCGGTAGCGCCCAGGTCGAGCTGTCCGGCACGGCCGGCGGCAAGATCTTCCCGGGATACACCGTGGGCTGCCAGGTCAACATCGCCGGTGGCGGCGCCACCGGCGGTGTCGACGGCAACATGGACTGGAGCGACGGACAGAGTGTCACCGGCGGCGTCGGCGCGAACTCCGGCGGCAACCTGACGCTCGGCCCCGGCCAGGCGAAGTCCTTCTACGTCCTCGATCTCGAGCAGGCCGACGACTTCGGCAACGAGGCGCACAAGACTCGCAACGCCTTCAAGGGCACCAGCGGCTCGGTCACCTGGTCCGACGAGACCATCGGGCTGTCCGGCTGCGGCGGCTACGCGCAAGCGCGGGCGTTCGTCAGTGTCGAGGTCGAGACCGACAACGTCATCACCTGGGTGACGCTGTGGGGCCAGCCCTTCAGCCTCGGCTGAGCGAACGCGGGTGAAAGACCCGCAGATATCAAGGAAATGGGGCCGTCGCAGCTGCGACGGCCCCATTTCCTTGTGAAATCGATTGCCACAGAACATCACCCGCGATGCTAACGGCATCGCTTGCTTTTCGAAACAACTTGCTCAAAGTTCCTGAAAAGTCCGGTTGACACCGTATGGCGGCATTTGTCCGAAATCGCGCGACAATGCGATGGTCGGCAGATCGCTTGGTGGACAGAACATTCACGGATTGCCAGGATGTCGAGATCCGGATCCAAGGCTGCGCCGGTATGCCCGAGCGCGGTCGCACACGGGTTGTCGAGATCGTCGGCGAGCGTTATGCGAAGGTCGCCCCCTACGGGATGCCGTTCAGCATCGGCCGACGTCGGTAAGATCCTTGAAATCTCTTTTCGCTGAAGCGAACTCGATCCTCCGAGGGGTAACTACGTCATGATCGATCGTAAGAAGCTGGCGCGCGCGGCCGGGCTGTGCGCGTCCGCGGTCGTCACTATGGGTCTGCTATCGACCGGTGCGGCCGACGCCGACACCTTTGTCCCCCTGCCGGGCGGCGAGCTCACCAAGACGCTGTCCGACGGCACCGTGGTGACGATTCGGCTGGTCGGCGAGTCCGCCACCCTCAGTCCGTCGCTCGGTGCGACACCGGTGCACCGCAATGCGTGGGTGTCCGGCAGTGCTCAGGTCGAGTTGTCCGGCGCGGCAGGCGGATCCATCTTCCCCGGCTACACCGTGGGATGCCAGGTCAATATCGCGGGCGGTGGTGCCACCGGCGGTGTCGACGGCGGTGTCAACTGGAGCGATGGGCAGAACGTGCGGCCGAGTGCCGGTGCGAATACGGGCGGCATTCTGTCGCTCGGCCCTGGCCAGGCGAAGTCGTTCTATGTGCTCGACCTCGAGCAGGCGGACGACTTCGGCAACGAGTCGCATAAGAAGCGTGTCCGGTTCAGGGGCGACAGTGGCTCGGTCACCTGGACGGACGAGACCATCGGCCTGTCCGGCTGCGGCGGCTACGCACAGGCGCGGGCGTTCGTCAGCGTCGAAGTGGAGACCGAAAACGTCATCACCTGGGTGACGCTGTGGGGAGCGCCATTCAGTCTCGGTTGAGCGCCGAACACCCACCCGCACAGCGCGAACGGGCCCGTCGTCACGACGGGCCCGTTTCATCCTGCGGCGCAGGAAATTTCAGAACTCGTGCCGGCCGCCCCCGCTGGTCTGGCTCTCGGTGAGCAGGTCGCGGATCTGAATCATCACCTCCGAATCGGTGAGTGTGGTGTCGTCGGGCCGCGACCGCTTCTTCAGGTGCGTCGCGGGCAGCACGAGCGCGAGGTACAGCACTGCGGCGATGATGAGGAAGTTGAGTACAGCCGTGATGATCGGACCGACCTGAACGAATGTCTCCGGCTTTTCGGCAATCAGCCAGAAACCGATATGTTTCTCGTCATTGCCGTAGAAGACGGCGAGGATCGGATTGATGACGGCATTCGTGAACGCAGTGATGATCGCAACGAAAGCGATGCCGATGACCACGGAAACCACCAGGTCGATGACATTTCCGCGGAACAGAAACTCCTTGAAACCCTTGAGCATTGCCGATGTCTCCTCTTCGTGTGGAGCTGACCAGTCGTGCTCGGCGGCCCCGCCTGCCGGTATTCCAGATGCTAGATGATCTAAATAGCAAATTGCGGGTTAACTCAACTGATCGGTATGTCCTCGGTCAATGGAAGACGACGGTGAGCGCCGTGCGCAGCGAGGCGACGGCCACGGCGGTCGCGTGTTCGGCGTCCATCGCGACAAGCACCACGCGTTGTTCGGCGGCGCTACGCCCGTCGCCAGGGCTGGAGACCAGGATGACGGCGGCGTCGGCAGCCAGAGTTCTGGCCGGTCGGGTGCCGGGTCCATTCGATTCCTCGGCGCCGACCACGTCGACGCGGTCGCCCGCGCGCAGGATTTCGGCGACCGCGGTATCGGCCAGGCGGATCGGAACGATCCTGGCGTCTCGCGCGCCGGTGGCCGCCGCGGCCAGCCGTGGACCGACGACTCGCAGGTCGGTGAAGACCTCGCCCTGGTGCATGGCGCCGGTCAGTGTCGCACCGATCAGCGCGGACGGATCGGCTACCGCGCCTGCGGGCAGTGTGCTCGCTTCGCGCGGCGCCGAGCGCAGGTCGCCGGCTTCCAGAAGACGTCCCGGCGCGAGATTACGGTCTGCGACGACGACCGTCGTTCGCTCGGCGCCAGGGTTGCCGCGGAAGAAAAGGAAGGCCGCGAGTACGGCGAGAGCGGCGGCAAGCAGCCGACGGGCGAGCAGGGCGTCAGCCCAGGGCGGGCGCTGCCACGGCGGGTTCCAGCCGCCCCGGCCGAGGTCGGCGAGTGCGCGAGTCATGGCCGAATCCTATGGCCGGGCGTATGCCTGCCCGGCCTGGCGAACGGCAGGCTGTGGATAGTGGAACGGCTGTGGAAAACCGTCGAATCAGCTGGCCACAGCGGTGCTGGTCGACGCGGAGGAGCTGCTGGACGAGCTGGAATCAGAGGACGAGCTGGAATCAGGGGACGAGCTGCTCGAGCCGCTGTCGGACTTGGCGGGCTCGCTCGCGGTGGAGGCGCCGCCGCGGCTGTCTGTCCGGTAGAAGCCGCTGCCCTTGAAGACGATGCCGACCGAGTTGAACAGCTTGCGCAGCTTCCCCGAGCACTCCGAGCACACGCTCAGGGCCTCGTCGGAGAAGGACTGAACGATGTCGAAGCGGTTATCACACTGGGTGCACGCATACGAGTAAGTTGGCACAGGATCCTCCCGCGGGTTCGTCAAACTGGCACTCTACAGCCGACAGTGCCAACACCGCCAATCGGTGTTTCATTCCGCGGCCACATCGCCACCCAGTCGTTGCAGTCCGTGATGCGGAGTGAGGGCCCAGCCCATGCGCAGATCATGGGGTTCCTCCGGCAGCAGGTCGACGAGTTCGTCGTCTCTTATCACCGCGATCAGCCGGGCGTCTGGGCGTGCGGCCGACAGCGTGCGGTCGTAGTAGCCGGCGCCGCGTCCGAGGCGGACGCCACGCCGGTCGACGGCGAGAGCGGGGACCAGGATCAGCTCGGCCCGCCCGACAGCGGCAGGCGGCAGCACCGCACCGCTCGGCTCCAGCAGTCCATAGCGCGCTCGGCGCAGTGTCTCCTCCCCGGCGTACTCGGCCCAGCTCAGCGGGCCGGGCGGACCGGTGACCGGCAGCATTACCTGCGCGCCACCCGCCCGCAACGCGTCCAGCATTGCCGTCGACCCAGGCTCGCTCCCGGCCGGCACGTACGCACAGACGCACTCGCGCGCGCCGAGCGAGCCGACCGCCGCGGCCAACTCGAGTGCCTCGTGCTCCCGTTCCGTGGCGCTCACCACAGCCCGCCGGGCGAGCAGTTCGGCGCGCCATGCATGTTTGTCGCGCTCGTCGGGCATCTCCACGGTGATCACCATAGGCTCACCCCGGTACCCGGGTCGGCGCGATGCCGATCCGGCGGCGTGATGGACGGATAGGGTATGCGCATGACAGCAAAGGCTGGACAGCCTGGTGACACCGCGGTGGTGTCGTGCTTCCGCACGGCCGTGGTGCCCGCGGCCGGGCTCGGAACACGGTTCCTGCCCGCGACCAAGACGGTGCCCAAGGAACTCCTTCCAGTGGTGGACACCCCCGGTATCGAACTGGTCGCCACCGAGGCCGCGAGCTCGGGCGCCGAGCGGCTGGTGCTGGTCACCTCCCCTGGCAAGGACGGCGTGGTGGCGCACTTCGTCGAGGACCTGGTGCTGGAGAGCACGCTCGCCGAGCGCGGGAAGTTCCACCTGCTGGAGAAGGTGCGCAAGGCGCCGGGACTGCTCGACGTCACTTCCGTCGTGCAGGAGGAGCCGCTCGGGCTCGGTCACGCGGTCGCCCAGGCGGAGAAGGTCCTCGACGACGACGAGGACGCGATCGCGGTACTGCTGCCGGATGACCTCGTGCTGCCCTGCGGTGTGCTCGACGTGATGAGCCGGGTGCGTCGCAAGCGCGGCGGAACGGTGCTGTGCGCCATCGACGTACCGAAGAACGAAGTCAGCGCCTACGGTGTGTTCGACGTCGCGACGGTGCCCGACGCTGTGAACCCGAATGTGCTGCGCGTCAACGGAATGGTGGAGAAGCCTGCCCTCGCCGACGCGCCATCGACCTTCGCCGCCGCGGGCCGATACCTCTTGGACCGCGCCATCTTCGATGCGCTGCGCCGCATCGAGCCCGGCGCTGGCGGCGAGCTGCAACTCACCGACGCCGTCGCACAGCTCATCTCCGAGGGGCATCCGGTACACGTCGTAGTGCACCGTGGGTCGCGCCACGATTTGGGCAACCCGGGCGGTTATCTTCGTGCTGCGGTCGATTTCGCATTGGAACGCGAGGAATACGGCCCGGCCCTACGGGAGTGGCTGCAGCACCGCCTCGGTCCGGACTGGGATCCGCAGCTGACGACCTACGACTGACGGGTCCGGTCGGGTTTCGCCGAGCGTGGACCGTCGGGTACGAATGAGGGTTCACCGCGGTGCGCGCGAACGCGGCTTCGCCGCGCGATCACGATGCGGCGGAGTCGGATGGAGTGCGGAGAGGATCAGGAAGGGCTGGATGCGCTCGGTTGAGGATCAGCAGATCAAGGTGACCGCAGCGGCGGTCGCGCCTCGGCCGGTTCGGGTCGCGATTTCCGAGGCCCAGGGCCTGCTGTGCGCCGAGGACGTCGTCACCGAGCGGCCGCTGCCCGGCTTCGATCAGGCCGCGATCGACGGTTACGCGGTGCGCAGCGTCGACGTCGCCTCCGCGGGCGCCGACATCCGCAACGAGGACGGTGATCTCGTCGACCTGACGCTCCCCGTCGTCGGCGAGGTGGTGGCCGGATCGCGTCAGCCGATTCGGCTGCAGCCGCGTCAAACTGTTCGCGTGGACACCGGCGCACCGATGCCGACTCTCGCGGACGCCGTGCTCCCGCTGGACTTCACCGACGGCGGGCGGGCCAGGATCAAGGTGTACGAGCCGGTGCGCTCCGGCGATTACGTGCGGCGCATCGGCGACGACGTACAGCCGGGCGACGTCGCGGTGCGCGCGGGAACCATCATCGGTGCGGCCCAGGTAGGTCTGCTCGCCGCGGTCGGGCAGGACAAGGTGCTGGTTCACCCACGTCCGCGGCTGTCGGTGATCGTGGTGGGCGGCGAGCTGATAGACATCGATCGCGCACCTGGCCCGGGGCAGGTGTACGACGTGAATTCCTACGCGCTGGCCGCGGCCGCGCGCGACGCGGGCGCGGACGTGAACCGCGTCGGCATCGTGAGTTCCGATCCGCGCAGGCTGCGCGACGTCGTCGAGGGGCAGTTGGTGCGCTCCGAGGTCGTCGTCATCGCGGGCGCGGTCGGCGGCTGGGCCTCCGAGCAGGTCTGTGAGGCGCTCGAGGGGCTGGGTGAACTCGAAATCACCCGCGTGGCCATGCATCCTGGATCGGTGCAAGGTTTCGGCAAGCTCGGTCGCGACGAGGTGCCGACCTTTCTGCTGCCATCCAACCCGGTCGGTGCGCTGGTGGTCTTCGAGGTGATGGTGCGACCGCTGATCCGAATCGCGTTGGGGCGCAGGCATCCGATGCGCCGGATCATCCGGGCCAGGACCATCACGCCGATCAGTTCCATGGCCGGGCGCAAGGGGTATCTGCGGGCACAGCTCATGCGCGACGAGGCGACCGGCGATTACCTGGTGCAGCCCCTCGGCGCAACGAACTCGTCCTCGCACCTGCTCGCGACGCTCGCCGAGGCGAACAGCCTGATCGTGATCGACCCGGACGACATCGAGATCCGCACCGGTGACGAGGTTCAGGTCGCCTTTCTCGCACAGCGTGGCTGAGACGTGGAAGCGATGAACGTCTTCCGGGCCACGCAGCATCCGGGGTGGCCCGCGCGACTCGGCCCGGTCCGTGTCGCGGCGGGACAGGTGACCTTGCGCCCGGTGCGGCTGCGCGACGCAGCGGCGTGGAGCCGAATTCGTGTGCGCGACAGGGCACATCTCGAGCCGTGGGAGCCGACCGGTCGCGGTGCATGGGAGGCGCGCAACCACGCGTCCAATTGGCCTTCGCTGTGGTCGAGCCTGAAGGCGGAGGCGCGGCGTGGCGCGATGATCCCGTTGGTGATCGAGGTCGACGGCGCGTTCAGCGGGCAGCTGACCATCGGAAATATCGTGCGCGGCGCGCTGCGCTCGGCCTGGATCGGCTACTGGGTCGCCAAGGACCTCAGCGGACAAGGGGTCGCGACCGCGGCGCTGGCGCTCGGCCTCGATCATTGCTTCGGTCCGGTCGGCCTGCACCGGGTCGAAGCGACCGTGCGACCGGAGAATATGGCCAGCCAGGCGGTATTGCGCAATGTCGGGTTCCGGGAGGAGGGGCTGCTGCGGCGCTACCTCGACGTCGACGGTGCGTGGCGGGATCACCTGCTGGTCGGTCTGACTGTCGAGGAGGTGGCCGGAACAGTTCTGGACCGGCTGGTTCGGGAGGGGCGCGCCGCCTTGCAGTGAATCCGGCGCGCCGGTGAACCGAGGCGCGGTGAGAGTGGTGGGAATGTGACGGGTGTGGCGGATGTGCACGGCGCGCCTGCCGGATCTTGCCGCTACGCGGAATTAGCCTACGGACGTCGATGGTGCGTCTTGCGTCATCGGCAGGGAGCCTGCGAGGCGACGGGCGTCCACGCCGCTGCGTCGGATGGAGACCGGACGGACGCGGGGCGTGTTACGCACCGCTCGCGGGCCGAGCCGGACAAATCCAGGCGGGGACGGAGGTGCTTGACCGAGATGCCGAATTCGATCCTGTGGATCGGTCTGGTCGTGCTCTGGGTCTTCGTCCTGTTCCCGATTCTCGCCGACCGCCACCCGAGAATCCGCCGGACCACCGACGCCGCGCTGGCGACCAGGGTCCTGCACCGTGGTGGAGGCAAACGACGTCTCAGGAAAGGCCCGGCTGCCGGGCACGAAACCGACCCGAACTGGCGGCCCCGCCGCGTACCGAGAAAGTATTCCCACAGCGATGATGCGGAGGACCGGATGACAACACCGGCCGACGAGCCCGTCACCGAGACTGACGAGGAAGACACCACCGCGGCCGCCGAGGCCGCGGAATTCGACATCGCTGACGCCGAATTGGACGACATCGAGGCAGCCGACGTCGACCTCGAGGCCGCCGAACCGGACGACTACGACTCGGAGGACGACGACTCGGAGGACGACGAAGCCGCCGAAGTCGCTGCGCGGAACGACGAGGCGACCGATGATGACGGCGTGGGCGAATACCACCCCGGACCGTCCTCGGCCAGAATCCCGCCCGCGCGCTCCGCCGCGCCCGCCCGCCTGACCGACGACGAAGACGACGAAAGCTATTCGGACGACACCGAATTCGTCCCCACGCGCCGCGGCCGCGGCGGCTTCGACCCTGAGGCCGACGCCATCGCCCGCGCGGCCCGCTACACCTTCCGTCAACGTGCCGTGCTCGGCCTCGTGCTCGCGGCCATCCTGTGCGGCGCCCTCGCGGTCGTGTTCACCCCGCTGCTGTGGTGGGCCTCCGGGCTCGCCATGGTCGTGCTGGTGAGCTACCTCGCTTACCTGCGCAAGCAGGTACGAATGGAAGAGGAGATCCGCCGCAGGCGGGCCGCCCGCCTCACCCGCGGCCAGCAACTCGGCGACGCAGGCCACCGCCCGCGCCGAGCCGGCGCCGGCGCACCGCACGGCAGCATGGACCGCGACACCGCCCGCGCCCTCCGCCGCCGCTCCGCACTCGTGGAGCCCGACGACGAAGATCCCATGTTCGACCACCTCGACCCCTTCGACCCCGCCACCGCCCGCGCCCTGCGCACCMGCGCCGGCGGCGACATCCGCCGCGCCGCCGGCGAGTAGCACCACCATCCGCGCAGGTCGGCCCGCCGATTCGGAGACTTCGCCGGTGGCCTGATACAGTGTCACAGCGCGGTTCCCCGGAGCCGCACGGGGCTATAGCGCAGTTGGTAGCGCGTCTCGTTCGCATCGAGAAGGTCAGGGGTTCGATTCCCCTTAGCTCCACAATTCAATTCGAATGATGGCCGTGATCTGGGGGCTGCATCGGACGTGCTTGGGAGCAGGCTTCGAGCTCCTTCGTATTGTCCCTGGTCAGTGGCCATTTTTGGGTTCTAGTCCCGTAAGGTGTCTTGCTTGGTTCTGGTGTTGATCACGTCGGGAGTCGTTGGGGTCCGGTCGGCTGGCTGGGTGGACTGCTCACTGTTGTGCGGCGTGTAAGGATCGGGTTCGTCCGTGGGTGTCGCAAGTGCGGACGCCGCGTTCGCGTAGCCGGGCCTCGGCATCGATAACGTCGGTCTTGCCGCGGCGGCGCCGATTTCCCTTGTCGGGCTGGTTGACCTCCAAGACGAGCAAGCCAGCTTCCTGAAGGTAGCGGGTCAGCGCGGTGCCGTAGGAGCTGGTGCCTTCCACTCCGGCGCGTCGCAGGGTGCCGAAGCTTTTCGCCCACGCCAGCAGCTGTCGACAGCTGGCGGATGTTGTAGAAAAACTAATGTGCCCCAACGCGTTTCCTTGAACGCCGACAAGGAAGGCGACGTGGGTATCTTTGTGGGTATCGACACCCAGCACCACCGTTTCGTCGCTGGTGTCGGCATAGTCGGAGGGGGCGTCTTGCGGCATGCTGGGCACGGGTCGGTTGTCTCCTGACGGATCCGGAACGGGGCTGGCCGACGCCGCACCGGGTTTTGGATGGTCAGGACTGTGACGGTGCCTTGCGGCAAGGCCCCTATCGGGACACATCGGCCCCGGTCCGGCGGCAGCAAGCACCGCCCCGAACAGTGCTCGACAGATCAAACTCAGGGCCCGATGGCCAGTCGTAACGCGGGTCAGACCACCGCCCGAGGCGGCACCCCTTCATCCTCACAGTCGTATCTGATTGCCACGGCACGGTTTCCTCGAGCTGGCCGATTCCGCATTCCACGCTGTGACGCTTTTTGTAGTCCTCGGCGTCGAAAGCCGATGGTCGTCCGCCGGCCGAGCCTTTCTTGTTACGGTTGACCACCTGGTCGGCCTTGATCGGGATCGTGGCCTTGATCCCGTGTCTGCGCAGGTGAGCACGGTTGGCGCGAGAGCTGTATGCCTTGTCCGCCCGCACCCGCCCTGGCCCCGTGTGCGGGCGGCCCCGCCCGAGGCGCGGCACCGCGATGCCGTTGAGCACCGCGGTGAACTGCGGGCTGTCACCACGCTGACCAGTGGTGATCACGATAGATAAGACCTTGCGGCCTTGCTCGCACGTCAGGTGGGTCTTGGTGGTCTCCAGCCACCCCGCGACCGCCCGAGGGCGTGATCGGCCGGTACGTCGGCGACCCCCGCCGGGCGGCTCGGCCTGGCGGTGACCGTCGTGGCGGGGACCGGCGGCGTGCCGGTGTGCCCGTGAGATGGTGGAGTCCACGCTCACCTCCCACACAATGGCTCCGGCGGCGTCGGCGAAGGCTTGCAGCATCTTCCAGATCACCGCCCACACCCCCCGCTCGCTGCCACCGCCGGAACAGCGCGTAGATCGTCTTCCAATGCCCGTAGCATTCGGGCACGTCCCGCCATGGTGATCCGATACGGGTCCGCCACCGGATCCCGTCGATGAGCTGCCGTTTGGTCCATTTCGGTGGGCGTCCTGTCTTCTTGCCACGAGGCAGCAGCGGTTCCAGTCGCGCCCACTGGGCGTCGGTCAGGTCCGCTCGCCTCGTCACCGATACGCTGGTCACGAGGTCTCCGGTGTTCTGGTGTTGCTTGGTCGCTAATCCAGATACCGGAGACCTCGCTCGATCTGCTCACCGACACACTGACGCAGGCAACATCATTCGAATCTCTCGAGTGATGGGCGCCCCGCAGCGGCGCCCACCACTCACCCCACTATTGAGACACGGGCTAGCAGCAGGCCAGCACCGCTTCGCCGCTTCCGCGGAACCCTCCACGAAATCGACCGAATCAGAGGCGCACCGCGTTTTCGATTCGGTGAGAAATGCGCACAGCTCAGCAATTCTCGCGTGGCGGGAGGCCCTGCGTCTCACACGGACGGTTGCGGTATGTGGTGTCGACGAATTCGACAAATCGCTGGACGTCCTGAAAACTGGAGGCGATCCCGAAGGAGACGCGGAGAGCACCACCGGTGGGCAGGCCGAGTTCGGTGATATACGCATCGATCGAGAGAGCCGACTTTTTGAACAGGCGAAGCAAGGATGGCCGACCGATGTCGAAGGCGGCCTCCCCAACGCCGGGATTACAGAAGCAGCCCGTGCGCAACGAAAACCCTGCCGCCGAGGATTCTCGCGCTACCAGACGCTCGTCGACGATGGCCCCGAAGGGGTCGAGGATATTCAGCGCGACCGTCGCGCCGCGGTTGATCATATTGCGCGGGCCATAGATTCGGACCATGGAAGCCCCGTTGTCGTGCTCGAGCGACAGGAGCCGATCCAGAAGCCATCCGGTCAGGCAGCGGGTACGCCGATCGATCACATCGATGCCGACCCCGCGCAGCCAGTTGAGGCCATGTTCGATATCCGGTATGGCGAGGAAATTCACGGTGCCGTCCTCGAATTCGGCAGATCCCGCGGCCGGTGCGTGCCAACCTCCCTGGACGCTGGCGGCCTGGATGGTGCCGCCGGAGAACCAGGGCCGCCGCAGTCTGGACAATGCGTCGCGGCGGGCGATCAGACAACCGACTCCGGTCGGATAGCCGAAAAGCTTGTACCAGCTCACGGGAACGAAATCGGCTCGGACGGCGGCGAGATCTAGCTCATGCGTCGGCAGATAGGCTGCGGCGTCCAGCAATACATCGAAGCCATGCTCGTGTGCGATATCGACCCAGTCGAGCGGATGCTGAACACCGGTGAAATTGCTCTGCGCCGGATAGGCGAACAACCCACGGCTGCTTTCTCGTCCGTTCACCATAGCCATCGATAGTGATTCCTGCACCGTGCGGCGCTCCAGCGCGGCGCGGACGGCAGACTCGGTCACTCGTAGTTCGGAACCCGCGATCGGGATGTATTCCGTTCGAGCCCGCCTCGAGCGGGCGAATTCTCGAATGCCATTGACCGAATTATGGTTGTCGGCTGTCAGGACGAAACGTGTCGCGCGGCCGAAGGGATAGGCCTCGCCGACCAATCGACAGGCCGCCGTGGCGTTCGCTGTGAAGATCACGGTGAAGTCCTGCGCTGGAGCGTTGAAATGGGCGAGCACGGACGCCCGAGCAGTCTCGACCCCGGCCGTCGCCGCCCGTGAGGTCGGGTTGTCCGAATGCGGATTGCCATGGCAGCCCGCAGAGATCCACTCGTTGTGTGCCTGATGTTGGGTGGTTGCGGCCAGCCCCGCGCCGGTGTAGTCGAGATAGACGTCCCGATTGCGATCCAGATATGCGTACTCGGTGGCCCGGAGATCATCGAGCACTGTTGTCGTGATGTACTCCGGATAGTCGGCCAGAAATTCCTGTGCGCCGACGGTGCGCGTGCCGTCTCCGCTCATAGCAGGTCCT
The DNA here is from genome assembly GCF_052114905.1 of Nocardia sp. 2TAF39. Classification (NCBI taxonomy): domain Bacteria; kingdom Bacillati; phylum Actinomycetota; class Actinomycetes; order Mycobacteriales; family Nocardiaceae; genus Nocardia; species Nocardia sp. 2TAF39. Next base: position 21,673 of record NZ_JBFRFQ010000024.1, on the reverse strand, counting down.
TGTCTTATCGTGTGGGTCAGCGGTGGCTCGGTCAGCCCATCCGCATCAGGCGAGTCCTTGTCATCGTTGGTGGTTCTGCGACAACGTGGTCTCCCTTCCTGGGCCGCAAGATCATTCGTCGCTGCCAACCAGCCAGACAACGAGACCTCCGATACCGCTGAGAGTCAAGCAGCACCCGACGCGGCAGCATCGTCGTACACGGCTGTTCCGCTGCCGCACTCATCCGCAACGGAATCCGCATGAGTGTCGCCGACACTTACCCAGTCATCGAGTGATTCCCTGAGATCACCGACGCGCTGGTCATCCTGCAAGGGGCCGCTCCCGCGAGCGGCGCCGACCTCAGCACGATCGACCGACCGGACCTACTCACCCGGTACAGCACCCATGGCGATCGACGAGTCCCCAACACCCACCGAGATCAAAACCCTCGGATGGCGAACCCCCACCGGAGTTTTCGACGACCATCTACGCTCACTCCAACGGGGTGTTGCAACGACTCCGAACCGTCACGGGTTCGGGGCCGAGGGCCTCCAGTGCTCATCGTTGCCTGCCACTGGGGTGCGTCTGGCGCGGGTGGGGCCGATCCAGTTGCCCCGTTCGAGACCGCTCACCTCTACATCATCGGTCAGCGCTTCCCCGGCGACTCCGCGCCCTGTCGGTTCAGCGCACACGATCAGGTCGTTCTGGTTGTCGGCAGACGCTGGATGACTCCGGAGGAGCCGGCGAGCTACGAGTTCCCGCCTGGGCTCCGAATAGTAGGTCAAATCGATTGAGTCGCACACAGGTTCATGCATGGCCTCTCCCAAAGATGGAAAACCCACCCTTGACTAGTGATCTGCCACACATCAAACTCTAATTACTCCAGCACTTCTGGAGACTTGTCGGCCGACATAGTGAGTTCTAAGCGAATCGAGGGTTCGGGTTATGACGACTAGTATCGCGGCCGCATCGGCTGAAACCGAAGTACCTGCTGCGGATTTCGACACGACACACCTCAAGGAGAACCTGCGCTGGGGCCACTTGTTCTGGCCGGGCTCCGCGGCGTTGACCGAGGAGCAGATCGACGATCGAGTAGCCCGCTACCAGCGGTCGCTCGAGCGCTTCCGGGCCAGCGGCATGCAGGGCAACTACCTGCCCGACGATCTGGAAGTGGACTCGGCGTGGCATGCGCACCAGTGCGATCCGGTCGGGTACGCGGAGTTCTGCACCCAGTATTTCGGCGGCATTCTCGCCCACACAGTAACGCTGTGTGTCTGCAAGTTGGTCGATCTCGACCAGAAGTGATCCGCGCTTCGTGGTAGCCGTTCGGCGTAGCTCCCCTACCGGGGAGCTACGCCCCCGGCGGCAACTATCCGACCGTACGTGCGTCCGGTGACGGCCGGACAGCTCAATGCTCGCGTGGACCGAACGCACTGTTTCTACAGCCATGAATCGCAATACGGCCATCGAGCTTTCGAGGAACCAGCGATGAAGATTTCGATCGAGCAGCCGACGAGCCCGACCTCGGGCGTGCGTCACGCTCCGCTATCGGAACCGGCCGACCCGCTCGACGTGGTGGATCACGCTCTCGGTATGGCGGTGGAGAAGATCGTCCCGAAGGGCAGTGGCATGATCCCGCCGTTACGCCGTGGCTCATCTCGGGTCACAGACTTTTCCGGCCGGTCATGATGACCAATTCCGGACACATCACGCGAGAGAACTGGGCAGATGAATTCTTCGACGAAGGCTTCCGCGAAACATTCACCATCCTAGGCAGATACGATGACACCGAGAGCGAGATCGAGGCGATTGTCGCACTGCTCCGTTTGCCCCTCGGAGCGCGAATACTCGATGTCCCTTGCGGGTTCGGCCGTCACGCCGGGCCGCTCAGTCGGCGCGGCTATCGCGTCGTCGGTATAGATAACTCGCCGAAACAACTCGACGACGCCCGCCGTCGATATCCTGACTGCACCTTCGTCCTGACAGATATGCGAACGCCACCCGCAGGTCCATACGACGCAATTCTGAACCTGTTCACCAGCTTCGGCTTCTTCGACACCCGCGAGGAAGACCTTGCCGCCCTCGCGGCCTGGGCCGACGTTCTCGTGCCCGGGGGCAAGCTCGTCATGGAAATCGATACCCTCGAAGGCTTCGAGCATCGTGCACGCAACGGCAGCGAATTGATCAGTACGCAGCTCGTTCAACGGTCCGATCTCGTTGGTCACACTCGATATGATTGGACCACCCAGGAAATCAACCAACACTGGAAGCGCCCTGGATGGTCCCGACAGGGTCGGCTCCACATGTATTCCCGCCCACAACTTGAGACAGCAATCTACGAAGCCGGATTCGGCCACGTGGCATTCGCGGGCGACTTGCATGGCCGTCCGGTGGACCTGGACAGCAGAACCGTCATTGTCGCAACCAAGTAGCGCGGCACTTTCACAACGCCGACCGACCCGGTCGAGGGCAGTGGGTCTGAAAGGCTCAGTGTTTCGAAGCGTTTCACTGCGGTGCATTGCAATCTCGGCATCCGAGCGATGGATCGCACCGCTGATCGGATCGCCTTCAGGGGCTCGCAGTGCGACTGCTTGCCGGATCGCTGATTCCACGAGGATATGTCCCTGTGCTGGCGAGCTCCAGCCTGCTCCGGACAACGGACCGGATTTCTGACTGTCCGGTATCGGCGCTGTCGACCGATTCGGATCTTCTGGTGTGCAACCCACTTGCCGCCGTATTGTTCGGAGACTTCTCCGAATTATCACCGACCGCAGGAACCTCATCTGGCAGCAATTCCTCGGCGCGGTAGGCACCTGCTGACGATGCCCACCAGCCTGGCTGATCGCCTACTTCTTCTCCACGGCCCTGGCGAGCAGGCCGAGCGAGGCCCGCAGCACGGATTCCGGAAGAATCGGGAAGATTCCCATGTCGCGGTAGGTCGCTGGGATCTGACTCCAGTCGTAGTACGACGTCACCGAGGTGCCGATCTCGCTGGGTTCCAAGCGGTAGCCGTAGCGGTGTTCGATCATCGGCACCTGGCCCTCTCGGGATACAGTCCACGCGATATGGGCGTCCTTTTCGAATGCGGTGATGGTCACCGTGACGTCGTACTTTCCCATCGCGGGAAAGTCATTGAGCGATTCACGATCCATATGCACGACGAATTCATCTCCGACGGCGGTGATGGCTTCGCCTTCTGCGGACTGCAGCATGCCCGTGCTGTCGATCGACACATGCCCTTCGGGTGAGCACAGCAAGGCGAAGATCTCGGCCGGCTGTGCCGCGATCTCCCGTCGGACCTCGAACCGTTCTTCAGTCATGGGATTCATCCTCGCACAATCGTCGAGCGGACGCTGATCCAAAAGGCGGTTCGGTGATCGCCACCGACGAGAGGTCAGGGATGCCCCCGGCGTGCCGCGTGGTCCGAGATATAGTTCGGGACAACGTAGTTCGATGGACGTCATCCCTTTTCGGCCCCGTCGTTCGGATATCATTCCCGCACGCCGGCGGATAACCCTCCGCGGCGTGATGCGTAGAACTCGGCAGCCGATGTCGCAGCCGCGCAGGGACATTCCCCTGCCAAGCTGCTGTCGACACTCGTTCATTTCTCGGATATCGCAGCCGCGCAGCGGGATTGCGTTGAGGAACCGCCGGAGGCACTCGTTCATATCTTCACTGTCGCTTCCGGTCGGATCTCCGAGCCGGACGATTCGCAGCGCGACCAGTGGCGACCGGCCGCCGGAATGCCATACAGGATTTCCTCGACCGAGGTCGTGAAGTCCCATACGTGCCGCTGGAGCAGATCGATGTGGTCCGTATTCAGCTGCCGGAGAGTGGCTTCCACCGTACCGTGCAGGCTCTTGCGATGCGCGCCCGCGGAATTCGGGTCCCCGAGTCGGCGAAATGCCAGGTATTCCGTTATCGGCTCTGGGCTGTCGCGCGGACCTCCACTGCAGCTGCGGCAGCCACTTCGGGCATGTCAGCCCTTGCCGTGTCTGAGTTCACGTTTCAGGATCTCGCCGCTGCCCGCCTTGGGAAGATCACCGACGAACTCGACGATCCGCGGGCGCTTGTAGCCGGCAAGCCGACCCTCGAGCCAGCCGAGCAGTTCTGTCTCGTCGAGCTCCTGACCGTGGCGCAGCACCACGACCGCTTTCACGGTCTCACCCCAGTGCGGGTGGGGTACGCCGACGACGGCGGCCTCGAGCACCGCAGGGTGCGCGCCGATCGCGTTCTCGACCTCGACCGAGTAGACGTTCTCTCCGCCCATGATGATCATGTTCTTCAGCCGGTCGTGGACGTAGAGGAATCCGTCGTTGTCGATCATCCCGATATCGCCGGTGCGGAACCAGCCGTCGGCGGATATCGCGGCCGCGGTCTCCGCGGGTTTGTTCCAGTATCCTGTGGTCAGTTGCGCGGTCCGTAGCCAGATCTCGCCGTCCTCGCCGGTGCCGACGTCGCAACCGGTGGAAACATCGACGATCCGGCACTCGCAGCTGGGGTGGATGCGGCCCACGCTCCCCGGATGCCGGTCGACCTCCCCCCGGCGCAAGACCGGCGCGACCGCCACCCCGGCACAGGTTTCGGTCAAGCCGTAACCCTGCGAAAAGCCGGTCTGCGGCAGCATCTCCATCGCCTCGTCGATCAGCGAGCTGCTCGAGGGCGCGGAGCCGTAGATGATCACCTCGAGACTGGACAGGTCGAAGGTCGCGGCGGCGTTCTCGGCAACCAGACTGGCCAGCAGGGTCGGCACCAGGCTGGTGTGGGTGACACCTCGGTCCTCGACGGCGCCGGCGATCGCGGCGACCGAGGACCCCGACGGGATGACCACCTCGCCGCCCAGGTGCACGCAACACGTCACCGAGCTCATCCCGCTCATACGGAACATCGGCAGGCAGGCCATGTACCTCATCTCCGGGTACAGCGCCCAGGCTGCCGCGGCCTGCTGGGCCATCTCCCGCAGATTTCGCTCGACCAGCTGAATGCCCTTGGGCTCGCCGGTGGTGCCGGTCGTGTAGGCCAGCAGGACGAGGGACTCGTCGGATTGATCGGCATCCGGCGCGTAGCCGGAATCCCCTGCGGCATACCAGCGCTCGAATTCGGAGCCTTCGGGTCCATCCAGCCGGACCACTGGGCACCGTGGGTCCAACCCCGATGCCAACTCCCGATCGGCGAAGAGCAGGGACGGGTTGCAGTCCTCCAGAACGGCCCGGAGCTCGGCCGCCGTCAGCCGCCAGTTCAGACCGACCAGCACAATGCCGGCCCAGGAGGCGGCGTAGACGAGCTGAACGTAGGCCAAGTCGTTGTGCGCGAGCACTGCCATCCGGTCTCCCCGGCGTAGACCGGCAGCGTGCAGCCGGTCCGCGATTCGCGCCACGTCCCGGGCGAACTCCGCATAGGTCTGCGACCCCGCAGGCGCGCTGATCGCGCGGCATCCGGCGCGGTCCCGGGCGTGCCCGACCAAAAGGCCGGCCAGCGTCGGGGGGTGAGGGATGGTCATCGGCGTCTCCCTAGATCCTGGCCGCTACCGCAGCCATCTGCCCGGCGTACCGGATGGTCGATGTCCCCATGCGTGCCAGATCACGGGGCCAGCGGTTCGATCTCTTCTGCATTCATATCTCTCGCTGGTCGCAACCGTGCAGGCACTGATGCTCGGGCTCGGGAAAAGGCGATTACCGCACAGGTGCCCACCGTCCCGCGATCAGTCGCGGGTCCCGAAGACGCTGTCGGGATCGTATCCAGGACACATTCGAGTTGTCACGCGATTCGAAAGGATGCTTGTTCCTTGGTTCTCGGAACCCGCGTGATGGTCTCGATCGCAGGCAACAGCCCGCATGCCGTCGCGGCCGACCGGTCACGGTGTGATCCACGCTGACCACATCGGGCATGGTCGTGCAGTCACTTGTCGATCAAGACGCATTGTCGCGCAACGTTATTGCGCTCGTCGACCGCCCTGTCGATAACCTGGTCGACGACGACGCCGAGGACACGAGGTCGTGGACAACACGCGTAGAGTCGTTCGGCGCGAGCTGGGTGGCAGCAATCCCGGGTCGGATGCTGCCAGCGCACCAGCGCTTCCATCCGCGGTGATGCGGCCGGTCCGCAGTTCCACCTCGGGCTGGTAGTGCAGCACCAGCGAACCGTCGGCAAGCGCTGGGCGCAGGTTGAGTTCGATATCATCCTGCAGTTCGAGCCGGGCGCGCAGGGCGTCGGTGAACACCGCAACGATATTGCCGCCCGCGGCGCGGGTCGACAGCAGCGCGCGATCCGCGCGGTGCAGCACGGTGCCGACTGATGTACCCGGAATTCCCACCGCCACACCGACACTCGCGCTGTCCTCCACCACCTCGCCGCCGATCGCGACGCGTCGTCCGAACAGCCGCTGAATTGCCCCGCCCGCCTGTTCCGCGGTTGCGGAATCCGTCGGTTCCGCTGCTACGACGACGAATTCGTTGCCACCGATCCCGGCGATCACGTCGGCAGGACCCAGACGTTCGCGCAGCTGGGTCGCCATCGTGCGGAGATAGGTTTCACCGGCACTACGGCTGAGCACGCTGGAGAGTGCGCCGACGCGGTCCAGATGGATGTGGAACACCGCGATCGGCCCCTCGGCCGGCGCGAAGCCGCTCCTCCAGATGATCGCGTAGGGCCTTGCGGTTGGCCAGACCGGTGAGATCGTCGTGCAGGGTGGGGTACCGCAGACGATCCTCGGCGATCGCACGCGCCCGCAGTTGGGCCAGTAGCGAACCCACCACATCGAGCACACCGAGTTGATCGGGCCGTCAGTGCCGCACCCCGATTCCGGCGAGACCCAGCGTGAGCTCGCCGTGGCGGCGGTAACGGTTCACCCACTTCGACGCGCACGCCCGCGAAATGCCCATCTCGGCTGAACGTGCGCGATCGGCCTGGTTCGGCAGCGATCGATGAGACGCCGACAGCCTTCAAACGACTGTGGCGCATTTCGGTGGTGCACGAGGGCTGGTCCTTTCGTAGGTCGCCAGTCGCCTGTGACACCGCGGCCCCAGCGCCTGCGCCAAGCGTGGGTGACCGCTCCGTGCTGCGGTACGTCGGCGCTTTGGTTGAAATCTCGGCTGCGCTGCCCCGGAGCATCTAGGGCCAGCCGTGGGACGCAGGTTGTAATCGGTCGTCTACGGCTTCGTTTGCGGGCCGAATTGTGACGTCGAAGTTCGCGGGTTAGCCGAGGTCCGACCGCCGGCGGGCGAGGAACCGACGCTCGGGTTCCGTCGTGGCCAGCCCAAGTGCCCGCGTGTACGCCTCGTGTGCGTCGTCGGCGCGGCCGCAGCGGCGCAGCAGCTCGGCGCGGGTGGAGTGAAGGTAACGGTACCTGTCGAGGTCGAGCGAGTCGACGAGTTCGAGTGCTCGCTCAGGTGCGCCCGCCTCGGCGATCGCCACCGCATGGTTTAGTGCGACGATGGGCGAGCCGGTGAGACGTTCGAGAGTCTCGTAAAGCATCTCGACTTCGTGCCAGTCGATGTCATTCTCGGACTGCAGCGACGCGATCGCTGCCTGGAGCACGTACGGCCCGCCGTTCGAGCGCAGCGACAGCGCCCGGTCGAGCGCGGAGCGGCCGTCATCGATCTTCTCGCGGTCGTGTCGGGAGCGGTCCTGATCGGCGAGCGGGATCAGCTCGCCGTCGACGACCCGTGCGTCGCGCCGCGACTCGTGGAGCAGCATTAGGGCGAGCAGGCCGTACGCCTCCGGTTCGTCGGGCATCAGCTCGACGAGGAGTCGACCCAGGCGGATCGCCTCGGTGGCGAGTTCGGGGCGCTCGGTGTAGCCCTCATTGAAGATTAGGTAGATCACCGCCAGCACCGCCGACAGGCGGTCCGGCAGCTTGCGGTCGGCGGGCACCGCGAACGGGATCGCCGTCGCCTTGATCTTCGTCTTCGCCCGTGTGAGACGGCGCTTCATCGTCTCTTCGGACACGACGAAGGCACGCGCGATCTCGGCCGTGGAGAGGCCTCCCAGGGCCCGCAGGGTCAACGCCACCTGCGCTTCGACCGCCAGTGCCGGATGGCAGCAGGTAAAGATCAACTCCAGCCGCTCGTCTGCGATCGTGCTGTCGTCGAGGTCGATGTCATCCATGTGCGGGACCACCCGATCGTGGTGGAGCAGCTGGTACTTGTCAGCCAGCGTCCGCTCGCGGCGCAGACGGTCGATGGCCCGGTTTCGCCCGGTGGTCACCAGCCAGGCGACCGAGTGCCGCGGCACCCCGTCACGGGGCCACCGCTCGGCCGCAACCGCGAAGGCGTCCTGCGCGGCTTCCTCGGCGAGATCGAAGTCGCCGAGGAAGCCGACCAGTGACGCCAGAACACGACTCCACTCGCGCCGGAAGACGTCCTCGATCAGAACGCGTCCTCGGTCGGGATATCCACAAGTGGCCGGATCTCGACCGCGCCGCCGAGCCGTATTGCGGGGATCCGCTGGACGAACTCCAGTGCATCGTCCAAGTCCGAAGCCTCGAGCACGTAGTACCCCCCGAGAACCTCCCGCGTGTCAGCGAACGGGCCGTCAGTGATCAGCGCCTCCCGCGGGTCGTGGCGCACAGTCGTCGCCGTCTCGGCCGCCTGCAGGTGCGCTCCTCCGATACATCTCGGATCGTCCCGCAACGCCAGGTATGCCGCGTTCACAGGTGCGTACTCCTCGGGACTGAGAGCCTCGTGGCTGCCGGGCTTCGGGTAGATGAGCAGTGCGTACTTCATGCGTGCCTCCTTCGGTGGATTTTCTCTCGACATTGAGACGAACGCGAGGCATCGGAGGGGACAGCTCCTGCAGAACTTCTTCGAGCGCCGACCCGGCCGAAGTTGGGCCAAGCGCATCACCAACGTCCTGACCCGCAACAACTGATATGTAGGCCTGTTCTGTCAAGTGGCAGGTGAAAGCGGTCCCGGTAACGTCGGTTGCCGGGACCGCTTTCGTGTGCGGTCGGCGGTGTCGGCCTGTTCCAGATCCGCGGACAGCGCATTATCGACCACGACCAGACATCATGCGGCACAACCGGTTACGGCACACATCGAACGAATTACAACGACGTGAGACATGGTCTAAGTGCTCCCGCTCGACGCCGAATTCGTTTATTTGGCTGCGTCGTTCTACCTGTTCGACGACCGCATGGTCCTGGTCCACACGACCAGCGCCGAGCGCAGTTCACCCCGGCCTCCGATAACGCTCAATCACCGGGCGTGAGCATCTCGACGAAGGTTGATCGACCCGATCGGCCAGCCCGCGAATCGTCGCCGCGTCCGCTCGAGGTCGGTTGATTGATCTTTGCGGAGAAACCCAAGTGCCTTGAGTGTCACGGACATTCCTCGCGGCTGGTGTCAGGTTGGTAGGCGACCCGGTGCCGGAGTTCGCGCTACTGGCCAGGCCGATGGTGCCGGCGATCAACAGCAGAATGCCGCCCAGTACCCAGCAGGTAGATGGCCGGAATGCCCGCTTGTCACATGCCTGGGGTGGTCGGCTTCTGCCAGACCAGAAGGTAACGCCAGAACAGGAGTCGTCGCACCTGCACGCCAGGCAGTACCGCGGCGGCCCGGTGGGCGACCTCTCGGGTGGTCAGCGGCGGATCCATGACGACGGGCATGGTCGAGCCGGTGGAGTCCTTCGCGAACCCGCTTTTGCTTCCCAGCGACTTTCTCGCCAGGAACACCACGCCAAGCAGGCGGGAACCAACTGCCGCGACGATCTCAACAGGCAGTTCCCGGCGCAGGTCCGGTCGAGGCAGGGCAATGGCAGCAAGGACACCGCCGGGCCGCAGTGCAGCCGCGAGTACCGCCAGTGCATCCTGCAACGGCATGTGGTGCAGTGCAGTGATCGAGAAGACCGCGTCGTAGTCCTTGCCCGGCAGCGAGTCGGTCAGCACATCAGCGAGAACGCAGTTCACGTTGTTGGGGGTGCGGCGCTTCGCCTCCTCGATCATCTCCGCGGAGCGATCGACGGCGTCGACCTGTTCAGCCCGTTGGGCAAGTCGAGCCGCGAACGCCCCGGCACCACAGCCGACATCCAGCACCCGTCGGCAGTGCTGTGGCATCCGGCGGAGCAGCAGTCGGTGGTAATAGGTGTTGTGATCCCAATCGAGCACGGCCAGACTCTACCCGGCAACGCCGCTCTGGCTTTGGTCGCGAAATCTGGCGTCAGTTGATCGCGAATTTCGACACCAATTGTCGACGGAGGCCACTGAGCCAGGTGGGAGGAGCCGTGCCGTATGAACGGTGGACCGATAAATCGGGTGGCTCTTCGGGATCGGCGGGTCTATGGTCGCGTCATGCCGGTGCTCGGGCGTGATGATGATACGGACGACCCGGGGGCCGCTGAATCGTCGTGGGCGGAGCCGAGCACGTTGCTCGGGATGATCCAGCGTGGGCGAGGAGCTTGCTACGGCGCGGCGCATGCGGAGCGGGCGATGGCGGGCGACTTTGTGGTCGACTGCATCGTTCACGACCCTCGATGGGACCACCAGGTCGAGGAACGCAGTTGGCTATACGCGACTCTGGTCGTCGACTTGGGGGTCGATCTTTCTCGGTTGCGCGCGGCATTTGCGGGACCGCTGGACGCGAGCGGAGACTCCGACACCTGGCTCGCTACAGGCGTTTTCGAGCGGCTTGCCCATCGCGGTGTCGGTGGCAGCGTCACCGAACTGCGGCACTCCCTGCGCTCGGGGCGGGACCTCGTACAAGTGCTCGGCTCCTTGATTCCGTTCACCGGCCACCCCGAAGCCGAGGGGTTACTCGATGACGTGCTGGAGGTCGCCGACGACGAACAGCTGCGGTCCACCATCGGTTGGCTCGGAAATTTGTCCGCACCACCTTGGCCGGACTGGCGGCGGGCTAGCGCGCGCATCGAGCGGGTCGCCGCAGCGGCCGCAGGGTCTCGGTCGGCAGGCAGCCGACCGAAGTTCGATCGCGCCACGCGGTCCGCGGCACAACGCGAACTGGTGCTGCGAGCGGCAATCGAATCGGGCCTCATCACTTCGATATCGGGGCCCGAGCTGACCGACGAGTGCTGGGAGACAACGCTTTTAGGCATCGCCTCGGGCATGCTCCAGAGTGAGAACCACCGCGTGCGGATCGCGGTGCGCAGATGCCTTGGCAAATTACGCTCACCTCGAGCACTGGCTTGGGCCAGGGCGAACACCGCCCTCGACGGCTACGCCGGGTCCGTGGCGTTGTCTCTGATCGCTGACATCGCCGAAACGTCTGACGCTCCTTGGCTGCGCGAGCTTCTAGTGGAAGCAGTTGCCCGTGGCAACGGTTACATCTATGAGCAGTGCGACCTTGTCGACGGGCTCGCCCGCCTGGGCCACTTCGCTGGTATCGCGACTGTCGAAGAGATCTTCGATAACACCGTCTACTCGCGTCTCCGCGAACGGTGCGCCGCGGCGTTGAGCTGCCTTGCAGCGGATTTCGCCGACGAGCGGGCAGTTGAATGCCTCGACGACTGCGAGTCCGAGACGCGGGCAATCGCCATCGCCCACGCGAACATGTTGATTCCCGAGGTCCGTGAGCGAATCGGTCGGATCGCTGACGACCTGACCGAGGAAGACACCAACCGTCGAGCCGCCACGACTCGAATCATGCAGCGGCGCTGACACACCTCCGCGGTGAAGCACGCTCGTCCTGAACCGCAACCCTGGAAGCGGTGTCGAAATTCATGACCACAAACATCCCTGTCCCACAGGTGAGGTCAAGTTTCGCGATCAGACGGCGCCCAGTTCCGCGATCAAAACCAGCCGCTCGTACCGCCCGCGCCCAGGCGACGGGCTCACCACACCAGCCGTCATAGAGAACTCCGCCGCTCATAGTCTCATCGTGCCAACAGCTCACTCGATCCGTGAGCGTTCGGGGCCGACCGCACCCGGCTGGGCGGTAGACCGGCACCGGTGATTCGGCCCGACTCACGCCACCGCCGCCGCAGTACGCGCCGCCCATAGTTGTTCGTTCCGGCGATTCGATCCAGCTTCGCACCAGTTGGTGTCCGGCCCTCGGCTCGCTCGGCGCAGTAGTGCGCCCACATCTTCTGTTCGGCCGTCGACGTCTCGTGCCGAGAACCACCCGAGACGACTACGAGACGGGGCGGCCATTCGGTCTCGGTGGTCTCGTCTACGGGCTCGCGGCCCGTCTCGGCACGGTGTTGCTTGAGCGCGTGGTTGAGCAGCTCGACCGACAGCAGTAACGCCAGGGGCGGGCACGCAGCCACCGCGAACACGTTCAACTCGGGCGCGGCGGCGATATTGGCGCACAGGGACAAGGTGATCCCGGACAGGAACGCCAGTCACGCCGACCACCGGCCGCCGGTCCGTCGCTTGCTGGTCTGCCACAACTCGACCGTGGCCGTCATCATCATGCCGTCCACGATCAGCGGCCAGATACCCGCCGTCAGGTCGTCCGCGCCGAACCGGTGCGCGAACTCGCGCCCGTGCCGGTAGGGGGCGTAGGCCGCACCTAGGCAAACCAGCGTCACGCATGCGCACTGTATCCACAGCGCCCGGTTCCGCCGGGGCCGCTGGTGATCCTGGTTGCTGGTCGCCATCACCGCTCACCACCGGAGACCGTGCGTCGGGGACCTACGGGCTTGACCCGGATCTCAGGACCCTCCACTGTCAGGGTGTTCGGGTTGTGGAGTCTTAGGCCCACAGAACGGCAAAGCCGCAGGTCAGCGGCCTGCGATTTCGTCACGTTTGCGTAGTTATCTGAACCATTTCCGTGCTGCGCTGGGCGGAGCTGCCGTACTCGACAGGTGCCCGGACACGGTGCTCCCGCCCGGCCGATGGTGCGATGTGGGTGCCAGTCAACAGCGATGACCACGACATTCCGTGCGAGCGGAACATATTCGAGTAGAAACCCTCGCCGCAGCAGATTCGCGACAGCTTCATCGATCTCCGTCACCACGACAGTCTCACACAGCTACACGAGCCCAGCTGTGCCCGTTCGCGTGACAACGACCAGATTGCCGACCGACCGCTCCCTCACGAACGGCTGACCGACCCAGCCTTGTACTCCCCCGCCCACACCCGCAATTCTCTTCACCTCAAACCAGTCGGGCGACACGCGCTGACCGATCGATTATTCTGTCGCGGAGTCGCCACCGTAGAACACAGTGGCTCACGAGGGGGAACAACACTGCATTTCGACACTCTACCTCGGTTCGACAGCACGGAACTGCTGGAAGCCGGTGTGCGGCATCGCTGGCCGATCGGTGCGGTATTGCTACACGAAGGCGATATGTCCGATCACGTTCTGGTGATCGAGTCGGGCCGGGTGAAAGTGAGCTCGTCCGCACCGAGCGGAAAACAGGTCGTCCTGGGCATCCGCGGCCCCGGCGAGTTGCTCGGAGAGCTCTCCGCGATCGATACGGGTGCACGCTCGGCGACCATCACCGCGATATCACCGGTCATCGCAACTGTTGTGCAGGGCAGAGCTTTTCGCGCATTGCTGATCAGCGACGGCGCGCTGACGTTCGATCTGTTGCGCACCGTGGTGACCCGGCTGCGCGAGGCCGACGTGCAGCGCCTGGACTACGGCGCATACACCGTCACCGAGCGGCTGGCCCGGCTGCTGCTCGAATACGCCCGGCGATACGGGCGCCCCGACGCGGATCGGGTGGTCATCGCCCTGCCACTGACTCAGACCGAATTGGCCAACGCGGCCAACGCGTCCCGCGAGGCGGTGGCCAAGGGATTCAAGCACCTGCGTGAGATCGGCGCGGTCAGAACAACTCGCCGTTGCGTGGAACTGCTGCGGCCCGACCTGCTCGCCGAAGTCGCCGAAGGTCTGCCGAATGTGTATTCGGACGCAGACACGCGCGACCCCCACCGATAGACCTGGGGGACCGCCAGATCTACAGGGACGTCACACAAACCAGGAGAAGTCATGCCCGAACCCACGCACCGCTCCTTTCTCGTCGTGGACGTCGAGAATTCCGAATCCTTGACCAATGTGCAGGGCGAGGCCATGCGCGCAACGCTCTACCGCATCGTCGATGGCGCGTTATCACACCCTGAAGCCCTTGTGGCTCAGGAGGATCGCGGTGACGGAGTCATGCTGATACTCGGCATTCCGGTTCTGGACGTCCTCGACCGGGTCGTCGGCGCAATGCTGACCGGCGTGCGCGAACACAACAGTGCAGCGGGTCCGATGAACTGGCTGCGGGTGCGGATCGCGGTTCACGAAGGTTATGTCGGCAGGGACGACAAAGGCTGGTCCAGCGACGCTCTCACCGCGACGTTCCGGATGAACTCCGTGGAAGCGGTCAAGAGGGCGCTCGAGCGCTCACCCCGAGCGGACGCGGTCGTCGTGGTCTCGGACCCGGTTTTCGGCGGCTTGGTCCGGCACAGCTACCGGGACACGGTGACACCGGATGAATATCGCAGTGTCACAATGCATTCGAAAACCGGCGACCAGCGGATCTGGATTCGCATACCGGGATATCCGGAGCCGCCGCTACCCCAATCCGATCCCGTCCCAGCAGGATCCGCGAAGGGCTCCACCAACGGAACGGGCACACCCGGCTCGGGACCGAATGACGCCACCATCCACACCAAGAACTTCGTCGGCGGCAATGCGATCATCGGCACTCAGGTGGGTGGCGACAACATCAACGGGCGATCATGAGCGAGGCCGATCCCGAAACACCGCCCGGGGATGGTCGGACCGACGGTAAGGAAGCCGAGAATTCCAACGCCAAGCCACGTGGCGGCGACACCCTGGAACCCGCCACCGACATCGGCCGGAACCCCGACACCGCCGAGCAGGACGACAAGAACAGGCAGGACGAACAGACCCAACAGCCCGAGCAGACCACCGACGACGACCTGCTCGATGAGACCTGCGCGACAGCCGCGAGCATGTACGACGCGGTCGGCGCGATGCGCGGCATCCCGCCCGGAGCACGGCATGTGTTCATCCACGCCACCAACTTCATCGGCGGCGACGCAACGATCGGCACCCAGGTGGGCCGCGACAACCTCGGGACCACCACGAACCACCGGACCGTGGCGCGCGGCGAGGTGACCACCGAGCGGCTTGAGTTGATCCGCCGAATCTTTGTGGAACCAAAGGCATTTCAGGATATCCGTCGAAGGCTCGGCGCGCAGTCACTACTGCTCCTGCGCGCACCACAGGGCTGGGGGCGCACGACGGTAGCGCTGCGCGCGCTGGACGAAGAGTCCACGACGAGTGTGTACACCCTCGAACCCGACGTGGAGCTTCGCTCGCTGGAGATCGAATTCACCCGGCACACCGGATATCTGATGGAGTCGTTCGGTCCTGATCAGGCGGTGCACCTGCATCGGTTCCACCTCGAGCAGCTGAGCGGGAGACTGAGTGAGCAGAACTGCCTGATGATCGTCCTGTTGGACGACGCCACCGCTCTGCCGCCCGACCTCGGCGAATTCCTCCTCGACGCCGGCGATCCCGCAGACACAGCCGAGTTGGTCCGCAACCACGTGCGGTGCCGTCTGGACCGCGATCCGGCCGACATATTCGACCTGCCCGAAGTGGGCTCACTTCTGGACAGATACACCCGGGACCGCCCGGCCGCGCGCGTTCTCGCGCAGCTGGGCGACGAGCTGGCCGATGTTGCCGACGAACGCACCGAAATCACCGAGGTTCGCGACCGTCATGACGCCGCGATCGGTGCGGGTTTCCGGCAGTGGTTCGACGAACAGCCCAGCCTGGAAGCCCGCGCCTTCACGATCGCACTGGCGGTCTTCAACGGAATGCCGCTGTACATCGTGTCCGACGCGGCCCGCACGCTGGCCCGGTTCATCGCCAGCGAAGAGCAGCCCGACGAAACACCCGCATGGCCGGTGTTCGGATTACGCAACAGTGAACTCATCGCCGCGGCGCGGGCGCGGTCGTACCGGTCGACCGAGAACACCGTCTATGGTGAAATCCCGGTCCACGTAGTCGAATTCACCGATCCCAGCTACCCACCCAAGGTCCTCGACCGGGTATGGCAGGAGTATCACACCGCCCACGAGCTGGTGCGCGAGTGGCTGCGGACACTAGGGAGCAGCTCCGATCTCAGGGTCTGTGTGCACGCGGGAGTGGCAGCCGGCCTGCTGTCCACCTTCGAGTTCGAGCATGCGCGCACGGAGGTCATCGAACCGTGGGCGCGCAGCGGCACACGCTACAACCGGGCTGCCGCGATGGCCGCGTTGCAGTTCCCATTCCTGTATTCCGATCTCGCTCCGCTCGTTTCACGAATGCTCGACACCTGGTTGCAGCGTGACCAGCCGCTGGCATTGCGCGTCACCGCCGCGCGGACACTGGGCAGCGAGATCGGGCAGGCGATGCCCGAGACTGCCATTCCACGGCTGCGACGCGCGGCGCGAAGCACCCGGTTCTCACTCCGGCTGGCCGCATCGTTCTCGATGGCCCAGCTGTTCTGGTCGGGCGGGCTCACCGACCGGATCCTGAGTGAACTGCTGCGCTGGACCAGACCCGCGGCCCGTCCTCGATTGCGCGACACCGGATTACGGTGCGCGCTGGACCTGAGCCGCTACCGGCGCGTACGAACCGAGCAGGGCCTACTCGAGTGGCCTGTGGCAGTGTGCCTGACCGGGACACGTCGTGAGGCCATCATCGCCCTGTTCGCCCGCCTGATGGAAAGTCCTGGCCATCCACCCGACACCTATGCCGAGATCCAGGACTGGGCCGGCATCGCCGAGAAGGACCCGAATCTGCGCGAACCACTCGCGCGCTTCCTGTTCGATCTCGGAAATACCATGCAAGACAACGAGATTCTTCCCTACCACCTGAAGGAATGGGCCGCCGAACCCAAGGGGCCCCGGCGCGCGGTGCAGGAGCTGCTCACGATCCTGGATTCGATGGGACGACTCGACTCGAAACAACTCGATTCGAAGGAAAGAACGGAATGAATACGAACCATCCGGAGATATTGGTCCGCTACCTGGCGATGTCCGGCGAAAGCTGGCGTCAATTCCGCCCGCAGTCGGGCGGATATTGGCTGACCATCTCGCTGGACCGGAACGGCCGCCTGGCGCCGATCGAACGAAAACCGGCTGCCCTATTCGGAACCCGGCCCGCCGGGGTGTTCTGGGTGAATGTCGCGGTCCATCACGCGTCATTCCAGGTCGAGGTACCCACCGCCGAGAACGCGCTCAACTTCGTCGTCCAGACGCACCTGTCCTGGCGGATCACCGATCCGGTGCGGGCGATCCGGGACAATGTGCAGGCTGCGGAGTTGGTTTACCGTCCGATCGTCGAACAACACCTTCGGACGATGGGCCGCAAGTTCGACGTCGACCAGTTCCTCGACGCCGAGCAGCATGTGAATTCATTCTTCGCTTCCCACCCCATCGAATTGGGCTACGGACTGACCTTGCTGGAATGCCGGGTGCAGCTGCGGCCGGATGCGGAAACCCTCGGCCATCTCCGGCACCGGACCATGGACCGGCGGGCCGAGGAACGTCGGCTCGCCGAGCACAACGTCATGCTGCGCGACACGGAACTCAAACATGAGGAGAACGACGCCGGACACGGCCTGAACCTGCAGTCTGCCAAGTTCGAGCACGAGATCGCCAACTTGAAGGGGCAGAACTACATCGAGCGCGAGCAGATCCGGATGGATCACTATCTGCAAGCGCTGCGCGACGGCGATCTCAGCATGTTCGCGCTACAGCTGGCTTCCCGCAGGGACGATGTCGGTAATGTGATCGAGCAGCTGGCCGTCCAGCACGACATCAACAAGCAGAGCGCGCGGGAGATCATCACCCTGTTGCTCGACAAGGGCATGCTGAACAAGCGGGACGGCGACCAGCTTCTGGCGAAAGTCAACGCGCTCATCGACGGCGCCACCAAGCTGACTGCGGTAGCAGATTCCGCCTCGAAGCCGCACATAGAGCTGAGCGCGTCATCGATCATCGCCGACACCGCAACGCTAAGCGCTCTGGACACCGAGCCGGACGACGACGAGGAAGACGACGAGGACGAAGGCATCTGACCTGATTCCACAGTGGGCCAACGCATCCCCGTCCCCGTCGGTCCGTCATCCGCCGATACCGGACAGCGACGACACGATGAACCAGACCACGAACGCGATCAGGCTCACCGCACTCCACCGCAAAGCCACCGCGAACCTGCGATATTTGCCGCGGGCGACCTCGGCGAGCACCGCGGCCTCCCGCCACGCGTGATCGGCCAGTACCGCAACGCTCGGACGCCGGTCGATCTCGGTGGGAAAGGTCGGGAAGCTGAACCAGTTCCCGGCCCCGGCGCCGCGCAGGTTCGGCCGCAGGGTGGCGGCCAAGTACAACATGCACACCAGCAGCGACACCCCGAGGGTGGCGGCCACCACGCACGTGAGCACGGTCGTGTGCATGCGGGAGGCCGCAATCAGCCCCGTCAGCGCGAATCCGTTCGCGGTCAGCAGCAATCCGACCTTCGTATCGGTTGCGGCGATGACGCGATTGATCTCCGACACCGTCCGAAGCCCCGTGGACAGATCCTCAGCTGGACCGAGCCGCCCCATTCGGAGTTTCCTGCGAGCCGTCTTCACCATGCCAGGTTTCATATGACCAGAACACCAGTGCGACACAATGGTTTCCACGTACAAGTGCACACTCGGAGGTCGATCTGGCGGGCGCGGGTCCTGGTCGGTGACGACGTCGCCGATACCGGAGCAGCCCTTCGGCTCGTGCGCGATTTCTGCGCGCCAAGGTCGACGAGATCCGCTGCGCGGTCATCTATTGCCGCGCTGCCGCCGACGCCTAGGGTGCGCGCGGTGGTCTCCAATGCACCAGCGGAGCGCCGATCGCCGACAACTCAGTGAAATTCAGCAGTTCACGCCGTGGTTTTTACCTACCGAACGCCTACCGGTCTGATCCGAGTCTCAGGGCCATCGGCCGTCAGGGTGTTCGCGTTGTGAAGCGTTAGGCCCACAGAGTGGCAAAGCTGCAGTTCAGCGGCCTGCAGCTTTGCTGCGTTCGGGTAGTTATCCGAACCACTTCCGTGCTTCAGCGCGCACAGCCGCGGCATATCGTGCACAAGCTTCCGGATGGGCTCGTGGCTGTCGATGGCGGAAGTCGGCGGTGGCACGTGCGCTGGCCATAGCTGGAACGAGTGAGCGCTCGTGCCGAATACAGGATGTATTCGCCGTCCGCGCTGGCCGGTTTGTCCTGCCCGCGCGGGGAGCCCTTGCCGAGTACCACCTCTCGGGGCACGTGGTGATGTGAACCCGGACCTGCCATACGCCGGGTTCACTCGTGGTCGCACGGGATCCGCCGGCGAGCCAGTCACCAGGGCACTGTTCCAGCGTCGTCGAAGAATCCGCCGGTCGGTCCGTCGTTGGGCAGGGTCGCCAGGTGAATCGCGATCGCCGCGCCCTGTTGGGGAGTGCGGACACCGCGGAAGCCGTTGAGGTCGGTGGCGGTGAAACCGGGACAGCCGGCATTGATCAGGATGTTGGTGTCGCTCAGTTCCTTGACGTATTGGACGGTGACGGCGTTTAGAAAGGTCTTCGACACCGAGTACGCAGCGGAAATCGGGCCCGTTTCGGTGCCGGGCGTGGTCTGCAGAGTGAGGGAGCCGACGCTGCTGGACATGTTCACGATCCGCGGCGATGCCGAGCGGCGCAGCATGGGCAGCATCGCGTTGGTGACGCGGATGACCCCGATCACGTTGGTTTCTACGACAGATCGCACGGTCGCGGGACCGACCGTGGTGGGTGTCTGCGGCATACCGCCCGTGATCGCGGCGTTGTTGACAAGGACATCGAGGCCTCCGGCACGGTCGGCGATCAGCTCGGCCGCGGCGGCCACACTCGCGTCGTCGGTCACGTCGAGCGGTACGCCGAACGCATCCGTCCCGGCCGCGCGCAGCTTCTCCACCGCGGTGTCGCGGCGTTGCTGATCCCGCGCGCCCACACCGATTCGCCAGCCGAGGGCGCCCAGGCCCGCCGCGATCTCGTATCCGATTCCTTTGTTCGCACCGGTCACCAGCACGATCGTCTGTTCACTCATACCGTCGATCCTGGTTCGGACTCGGGTGGCGCGTCCAAGACCGAATGGGTAGGCGGCCATACCGCACGGATATCGGTCGCGGTGAGCGCCGGATACGATGAGATGGTGGAGACGCGGGAGTTGCGATACTTCGTCGCCGTCGCCGAGGAGTTGCACTTCGGGCGGGCGGCACAGCGGCTCGCAATGGCGCAGCCACCGCTATCGCGGGCGATCCAGCAGCTCGAACGGCGGCTCGGAGTGGTTTTGCTCCACCGCACCGCTCGCGCAATCGCCTTGACCGAGGCCGGATCGGTGCTTCTGCGGGAGGCCCGGGCCGCGCTTGCCGCGGTCGAAGCCGCGGAGCGCCGCACTCGCCGCGCCGCTGCCGACCGGCCCGGTGTGGTGCTGGCCGCAAAGGCCGGAGCGTCCAGCGAACTGTTGTCGAAGCTGCTGGACGCCTACGCCGCCGAACCGGGCGCTGTCGCCGTCGAGGTGATGCTGTGCGGGCCCGGAGAGCAGGAAGGACTGCTGCGCGACGGGCGTGCCGACGTTGCTCTGCTCCACCGACCCTTCGACACGACGGCCGGATTCGACACCGAGGACCTGTACACCGAACAGCAGGTCGTGGTCCTGCCCGCGGGGCACCCCCTCGCCAACCGGTCCCACATGTCGATAGCCGAGGTCTCCGCCCTGACGGACCTGCCCCTGCCGCGCTGGCCTCGACGGGATGGGAGCTATCCGGACGGCCCCGGTCCGCAGGTTCGCGACCATACCCAGCTGTCCCAGCTGATCGCGCTCGGACGGACCTGCGCGGTCCTGCCCGAGTCGGTCCGAACCCAGCTGCGTGACGATCACGCCATTGTGCCGGCGCCTGACGCACCGGCTGTCACGACCGTCATCGCCTGGCCGCCACACAGCAGATCCAAAGCCGTCGCCGACCTCGTTCGCACCGCGATACGCCTCTAGCCGATACCGCTCCGACATCGTGGTTCCTGGGCCACGCGACCGCCTCGCGTCACCGAAGTCTCGGGAAACATCCGGAAATGCCGCGTTCGTGTCGGCCGGATAGCTCTTCACCTCGATAGGGGAGGTAGCCGAGGTAGTAGCGGTCACGCAGCAGCCGAGCCAGCTTGCTGATCGATACCTGCTGCGCCGGGCACCTAGCGGTAGGGCGAGTACGCAGACCACGACTGTAGAGGCGCTCGGACAGTTGGGTGAGCACCGCGGCCAACTGCTTCCCACCACCAAAGCCCGTGCGCTGCACTACGACCCGATCGACTTCTGGCACTGCCTCGCCGACCGCGTCCCCAGCCTGTCCAAGGAGCTCTACCAGCAACACGGCGGCCTGCTGTACCTGCTCGCACTCACCGGCGACGCCGACGACCCACAGTGCTTCGTCCGACGCTCGCTGCCCGCGCTCGGCTGGATGATCGATGAACGCCTCTTCGACGCCGCCGTCTACGACGCGACCCGGCCGGTCAGAGATATCTTCGAACACCTGAGCCTGCTGACCTGGCAACGCGGTGTTTATCCGAGCGAGCAGATCCCCGGCAAGGACGCTACATGAGGTTTACCCCGAATGGTGGACAGGGGTTCAAGCAGCTTTTGCTGCGTCTGTCAGGGACTGCTCGTAGCGTAGGGGGCTGAGCATCCCGAGGGCGGAGTGCCGTCGATCATGGTTGTACTTGTGGATCCAATTGCCAACCGCAGCAA
>NZ_JBFRFQ010000023.1:0-104501 GCF_052114905.1 Nocardia sp. 2TAF39 | reverse complement strand
CGTACCGAGGTATCACCGCGCCACGTCCCCGACGAGATCATCCTCGCCCCCGGCATCCCACACACCCGCACCGGCAAAAAACTGGAAGTGCCGATCA
Organism: Nocardia sp. 2TAF39; assembly: GCF_052114905.1. Taxonomy (NCBI): domain Bacteria; kingdom Bacillati; phylum Actinomycetota; class Actinomycetes; order Mycobacteriales; family Nocardiaceae; genus Nocardia; species Nocardia sp. 2TAF39. The sequence goes on along the minus strand of NZ_JBFRFQ010000023.1, from coordinate 104,404 downwards.
AGAAACTGTTCCAAGGCGCCGATCCCGCCCACGTCGTCGAGCGCAGCGCGGTCGACAACCCGGGCCTGCTCGACTGGTACGCGACCCAGCGGCAAGGCGCTACGTAGTAAGAATTGTGGCTATAATCTCATACAAATATATGGCCACAAGAGGAGGCTGCTGCCATGGACGTCGGAATTCGAGAGCTGCGAGATAGCCTCAGCCGACACCTGGCGGAGGTTCGATCAGGACATACGGTGACGGTTACCGATCATGGGCAGCCGATCGCCCGCATCGTTCCGGTCGGCCGCCTGACACGACTGGAACAGCTCCGCAGCGAAGGACGCATCCAACCTGCGCGCAAGAATAAGAAGCCAGCCCCTGAACCGATCCGCGGGAACGGCATCGTCAGTGAACTCATCGAGGAGCAGCGCCGGTGATCGGGTATCTCGACACTTCTGCTTTGGTCCCGCTACTGGTCGACGAGCCGAGCAGTAGAGCCTGCCGCCGCTTCTGGGATGATGCCGACGCAGTGGTGTCGAACAGGCTCCTCTACGTGGAGACCACAGCAGCGCTCGCGCAGGCTCATCGAATGAGACGCCTTGATGACGGGCCCTATTCAGCCTGCCGACGCCTATTGGACCAGCTCTGGCCGCAGGTCGAGGTAATAGAGATCGACGAGGCATTGATGCTGCGCGCGGCCGAGCTGGCCGATCATTGTGCACTGCGGGGATATGACGCCATCCATTGCTCCTCCGCTGAACAACTCGACGACCCGGATCTCGTCGCGGCGTCAGGTGACAAGCGTCTACTGGATGCGTGGCGCACTCTGGGTATGGCAACGTTCGACACGAACAATCCAGAGGATGCGGTGTGACCGCGCAGCGGCTCGTATGACTGCTGACGGAAGCACGCGCGGCTTCCAGGGCTCATCCCCGGAGCAGGAGTCGTATTTCGCCCCGCTGGTCGCTACCGGCACACGTCCCCGGCCACGAATGAGCCAGTGCCGCTTCTTGCCTGGTAAGAGGTCGTTACCATGACCGCATGGGTGTCGACAATCGCCGTACGGCGCGGAGAGTGAGCAGCGGCAATTCGGCACCTCGGGAGATCCGGCGCAGGCCGAAGAATCGTCGGGCCCAGATCGCGGCGGCGTCGGCCGCGGCGTTCGGCGCTCTCGGCTACCACGGTGTGAGCATGGAGGACATCGCGTCCGGGCTCGGCATCAGCTCGGCGGCGCTCTACCGCCACTATCCGAGCAAGTACGCGCTGTTTCGAGAGGAACTGCTGCGCGTGGGCCGGGCTATGACCGCATCGGTCCAGCTGCCGGAAGAGGCGGCCACCTGGCCTACAGAGCAGCGGCTACGACACGTACTCGACGCGCTCATCGCGATCACGATCGAGAATCGTCCCACGGTGACCCTGGTCCGCTGGGAAGGCCGATACCTCGAACCCGACGACGAGACCACGCTCAACGAGCAGCAGGCGACGGTGCTCGGCGCACTCGGCGCCCAGCTGGCCGCGCTGCGCCCGGAGCTGACCGACGACGATCATCGAGTGCTGCGCACCGCGCTGCTCAGCACGATCACCAGCATCGCCGACCACCACGCCAACCTGCCCGTGAAATCGCTTGCCCGTCTCCTGAGTTCGGCGTGCTGGTCGATCGTGCACGCCGACCTGCCGAAGGAGCGGGACGTGGAACCGGTCGCGGTGGTGGAGATCCCGGACTCGTTCAAACACGAACTCCTGCTGCGCAAGGCGGTGGAGCTGTTCCACGAGCGCGGATATCCGAACGTCAGCGTGGAGGACATCGCCACCGCAGCGGGTTTGTCGGCCGCGTCGGCGGTGTACCGGTTCTACCGCGGCAAGAGCGACCTGCTGGCCGCCGCGTTCCGCCGTGCCGCGGAACGGGTTTCCGGCGCCATCGGCCCCGCGGTCACGGCGGCCGCCGACTCCGAGGACGCGCTCACCACGCTGATCGCCCACTACGTCGCGGGATCATTCGCCGAACGCGCCCTGACCTTCGTGTATTACACGGAATTCCAACATGTTCCGGCCGAGGAACGTACTGTGCTGCGCAATATCCAGCGGCTCAGCGTCGAGGAGTGGGCCCGGCTGCTGCGCGAGGTGCGTCCCGAACTCACTCCCGCCGAGGCGCGGTTCCTCATCCACGCGGCCTTCACAGTGGTCGTCGATCTGGGCCGCACTTTCGGCAACGCGCCGATGGCCGCGCAGGACCGGGTGCGCATACTGATGCGGCTGGTCCTCTTCGGCAGCCCCGCGCGGTCATAGGCACCGTAGCGGCCAGCTCTGCGCGGGCCCGTTCATCGGGATCGCAAGGTTCTGGGGTCGAGCCGCCAGCCGCCTCGGTCGGTGGTGAAGACGAACGAGTACCAGTCTCCGGACAGCTTTCCGAATCGTCGGGCGTCACTCCCTACCGGCTCGGTGCCGGGCGAGTAGACCCAGCCGTACACCTTGGAGCCCACGAACCCGTCAGCGTCGTAGAAGTAGACGCGCCCATCGGACTCGCGTTGAACCAAGCCGATATCGAGCCCGCCGAGCCTCACGTCTTGGCGGGTAGCCGGCCCATCCTCGCGCAGCATCTCGACACTGACCTCTTCCATGGTTCGATCAGCTGTGATCATGCTCGGTCGTGCGCGCCGCACTGACGTTGGTGGTCGATCTGGGCCAGCGCCTCGGCTCGGATAGCCCCGTGTGCTCGCGGCTGCGCGTCGTCGACCTCATGCGGATCATCCTGTTCTCGGCCGGCGGCGAATACGCCGCGGTGAATCCGGCCTGGTCGGCCGAGACCGCGCGGAAGCTCCTCTGACCATTCCGCCCACGGCGAACACGGACGACCATATGGGAATCGACGCCATGGCGATGACGTTTGCGCAAGAGAGCCGGCGCCCACTCCGCGACGATCTGCCCGCGCGGGCGCGACGCTCGCAAGCGTTTTCGCGCAGTTCCATCACTTCGGAAGGAACCGAATCCCATGAGCACAGACCACGCACGCCCCGCCGAAGCTTCCGGAACCTTCGCCCTCGGCGGCGACCTTCCAGTGCATCGGCTCGGCTACGGTGCGATGCAGCTGACCGGGCCCGGCGTCTGGGGCGACCCGAAGGATCCCGACGAGGCGGTGCGGGTGCTGCGCCGCGCCGTCGAACTCGGCGTCAACTTCATCGACACCGCAGACTCCTACGGCCCATTCGTCAGCGAGCAGCTGATCAGGAAGGCGCTGCACCCCTACGCCGACGAACTGGTGATCGCCACCAAAGGCGGACTGACCCGGGGCGGACCCGAGGATTGGCGTCCGGTCGGCAGGCCCGAGTACCTGCGTCAACAGACGGAACTCAGTCTGCGTCACCTCGGCATCGACCGGATCGACCTCTACCAGCTGCACCGCATCGACCCCCAGGTGCCGCTGGCCGACCAGCTCGGTGAGCTCGTTCTGCTCCAACAGGAAGGCAAGATTCGCCACATCGGCGTCTCACAGGTGAGCGTCGAGCAACTGCGCCAGGCACGCGACATCGCCACCATCGTGTCGGTGCAGAACCTGTACAACCTGGCCAACCGCACCGACGAGGACGTGCTGGACTACGCCGAGCAGGAGAATATCGCCTTCATCCCGTGGTTCCCCATCGCCACCGGCGAACTCGCCAAGCCGGGCGGCCCGCTCGACGCGATCTCCGCCGACCACGGTGCCACACCCGCGCAGCTGGCGCTGGCCTGGCTGCTGCGCCGCTCGCCGGTGGTGCTGCCGATCCCGGGCACCTCCAGCGTCGCACACGTCGAGGAGAACACCGAGGCGGCACAGATCACCCTGACCGACAAGGAGTTCGATACGCTCTCCGCCGCCGCCTGATCAGCGGCAGTAGCCGTCGGCCCTGCTGTCTCGCGGCTCCTGAGTGCAGTCGCGGCTAGGCACCAGCCATAACGGCCGCACGGTCACCAAGCGGGCCGAACAGTTCGACTCTCACTCGGGGACCTGCGCACCAGGGCCGAGGCCGAATGGCGGCAGCAAGCCCAGACGGTGATCGAATCCGCTCGCGGTGTGATTGCGCGAGTATCGGGCGGGGCGCGCCGGTCGCCAGCGGGATGAGACCGGCGCGCCCCGCGTATTCAGGTGGTCGGTCAGTTCGCCTCGTTGGCGATGGCCTCGATGAGCGACTTGGGGCGCATGTCCACCCAGTGGGTTTCCACGTACTGCACACAGGACTTTCGGTTGGCGGCGCCATAGGCGATAGTCCAGCCGCCAGGAACGGCCGCGAAGACCGGCCACAGGGAATGTTCGCCCTCCTCGTTGATCAGGACGTAGAACTTGGCGTCGGCGTCGTCGAACGGGTTGGTCATTCTTTCCTCTTCCTGGTCGAGTCGGGGTTCGGGGTCCGAATGCGGGGGTCCGTCGACACCACGGTGCCGGCGTGGCCGATCCTGTCGAGCGCGGATTCCGGGGTCATCCGCCAGCGCGAGGCATCCACCGCACGGTTCTGCAGGGCGCCCGTCCACGGCGTACGCGCAGCTCGATGGCGTCGATGTCACCGAGTTCGAGCGCAGTCCGCGCACCCTCACCTGATGATCGGTCCGTCCGCTGAATCGTTTCGCGCCGGATCGGGTCCACCACACCAGGTCTCCGGTCGGAGAGAGCCGTCCACCCGCGGGACCAAGGGGTCGGCGACGAAGCGCTCGGCCGAAGGTCCGGACCGCGCACGGTAATCCGCGCGCCACGGTGGGGCCGCGCAGGGACAACTCTTCAGCGGCCGTGTCGAAGAAGCGGGCCTGCCATCGCGCGTAGTCGCGGGGATCCATGGCGCGGGCGAATTCCCCCGGAATCCCCGCCGGTGCCGAACCTTCCCCGAGTCCGGCACCGGCAGAGTACTCGGTGACCGTGAGCTGGAGATCGAACTCGGTCACTCCGGTGTCCAGGGTACTGGGGGCCACCGACAGCGCGGGCAGTTCGACGGCGATTGCCTCGGCATTGCCGAAGGCGAACAGCACCTCGAACAGCGGGTGGCGGCCCTGCGAGCGCGGCGGGTCGAGCGCCTCGACCCGATGCTCGAACGGCATCCCGACGTACCGGAAGGCAACGACGTCACGCTCGCGCACCTGCACGAGCAACGCGGAGAACGGACTGCCGGCGTCGACCGCGGTGCGCAGCGCCGCCGTGCTGCGCCATCGCACGGCGTCAAGTGGAACCAGCGGCGGCCGTGGCCGCGCCCGCAGCTGCGCGACCAAGGACGCGCCGCCGGATCCACCCGCCCGCTCGATGAGTTCGGCGAGTTCGGTCACCGCGGTAGCGGTGCGCAGCTCGCGGACCCCGAGCGGGCAGTTCAGTTCGGCGCCGAGCCGGGCGGCGACCTCTGCCGCCGCCCGCACCACCGCCGCGGGCAACAGCGCGAGTTGCCGCGTGTCCAGCTCGGATTCGACGCCGTCGGGGACCGACTGCTCGCCGATTCCGGGTTGGTCACGCACCACCGCCACTACGCGGACCACCGAATCGACCGCAATGAGCACGGACTCGACCTCGCCCAGCTCTATCCACCACCCCCGCGGCTTCACCTGGAAGCCACTGCGCCCGAGGCATTCGAGCTCGCGGTGTGTGGCTGGGCGCACGGCAAACGAGTCGGCGACGAAGCGTGCCGGAGTCGGTTCCGCGCGCGCGAGGTAGCGCCGGGTGAGCTGTACCCCCGACAGATACAGCTCACCCGCGATCGGTAACGACCGAAGCCGCGAATCGAGCACGTAGAGCCGGGTCTTGAATACCGGCGCGCCGATCGGCACCGAGAGGATATCGGTATCGGTCACTTCGCGAGAGGTGACGTCGACCGCCGCCTCCGTTGGACCATACATATTGTGCAGGCGGGCGCCGGTCAGCACCCGCGGCGACGCGCCGGTGCGCGTGGGCACCGGCAGGCACGGTACCGCCTCGTACCGGTCTGCCTGCCGATCCGGATGGGCACTGGTCGGCTGCGGCAGCGCACGGACGCCAGCCAAGTCCGCACCGTGCACCAGAAGCCTCCTAGATGGCGAAACCACAGCCGGCCGAGCGCTTCGGGGCAGCAAGAACAAGGCCAGCGCCAGGGCTGGTCAGCTCTGGCGCACGACGGCTGGCACCAGGTGCGATTCGGCGAACATCGCAGCAGGGTGATCCGTGCATGGCGAATGCTAGGCGCTTCCTTAACAAAAAGGAATAAATTCCTCTAAAAAATTCTGTCTCTGCACCCACGGTCACTACCAGCGCCGGAAGTCGCGGACAGAACGTGTGGGCGCGACCACATTCTCGGCCGCCCGGGGCCGAGCTGCCGCACCATCGACAGACCAGGAGCCGAACCTCTCTCACTTCACGAGGCGAGGTACTCGGCAGCCTTTTCCGCGATCATCATCGTCGTAGCCTGCGGTCCACGGCTCAGCGGTACGGGCACGACGGAGAGATCCACAACGAACAATCCGGTCACCCCGTGCACTCGACACGACTCGTCCACCACCGCTGCTTCGTCGTTTTCCCGTCCCATTCGACAGGTTCCGGATAAGTGTTGCGACGTTGCCAGATGTGCGCGTAGCCAGGCGCCAGCGAGATCCGCACGCGCCGGAATCGGCTCGACGAGCGGGTGCACGTTCATCCACCGCAGCAGTTCGGCGGCGGTTGACACCGCGGCACGCAACCGGGCCCGATCGTGCTCCGCGGCGAGATACCGATGGTCGATCAGCGGAGCGACGGCGGGGTCGGCCGAGCGCAGCCGAAGCACGCCGGTCGAGCGCGGACGCATCAGCGCGACGCCGAGCCGGCGCACACCCGGCGTGAACGACACGGCGTAGGGCCGGATTTCGACGTCGTCGAGCTCGAGCACGGATTCCAAGGGGACGGTGGCTTGTTCGTCCGACTCGAGCAGATAGTCGATCCCGATCTCGGGATGATCGCTGAACCAGGAGCCGACCTGGCTGGGGTGCACCACCGGAATACCCAGTGCGTGTAGCCGCCCAGGGTCACCGATGCCGGAGCGCAGCAGCAACGCGGCCGACTCGATCGCCCCGGCGCTGACCACTATGCGGTCCGCCCATTCGGTGTAGGTCCGGCCCGCACGCAGGCAGTCCACGCCGATCGCGCGTGTCCCGTCGAAACGGATGCGGGTGACATGCGTACCTCCGCTGACCATCAAGTTGGGGCGGGCCGACGCGGGAAGCAGATAGCCCAGTGCCGCGCCGATCCGTCTGCCCTCGGCGACGTTGCACGGCACCGCGCCGACGCCTTCGCCACCTTCCGGTGCGTTGAGATCAGGGACCCCTGCGAATCCGGCGGACAGGCACGCTGTCACGAATGCTTCGCTGAGGGCGGCGGGATTCGCCGTGCGGCACACCGGGATGGGACCGGAGCGGCCGTGCCACGGCCGATAGCCGAAGTCCAGATCGTGCTCGACGCGGCAGTACATCGGCAGCACGTTGTCGAACGACCAGGCGGCCGACGCACCCACCGCACGGGTCCACGCATCGAAATCCGCCGCGGTGGCACGGACGAAGTAGCCACCGTTGATCGATCCCGAGCCGCCGATCACCCGGCCTCGCACGATGTTTCCGACCACCGGCGGGTCGGCGGCGAGCGTGACCTCGTAGCGCCACAGCCACGGCGAGTGCGGGCCGATCGGCATGGCGGTCGCGTCGAGCAGCTCGTCGGGAATGGCACCGGGGGTGGTCCACAGCCGGCCTGCCTCGAGCAGTCGCACCGTGTGGCCTGGGTCCGCACTCAGCCGCGCCGCCAGCACACACCCGGCGGTACCGCCCCCGACGATGAGTGTGTCGGCCATCCGGACCTGCCCCGTTCAGTATCTCGGCGCCGAGCACGTCGCCGTGCGACGACGATTCGGTGCGGCGGGCAGAATGCGGGGCATCTCGGGTCGGTCGCGTCGATCAGCGCGGCGGCGTCGTGGGTTTCAGCGCTGCCATACTGCGCGCACGGAAGGCGCCGAGCCACAGCCCGGCGCCGTAGGCGATGTCGTCGAGCCGCTTGTAGGCGATGTACCGCACGGGGTCGAGGCCACCGGCGTCGCGGTGGGTGAACCAGTCGGCGAGGCCGTCCGCGACAGCCATGGTCAGCGCGATACGCCGAATCCGCCGCGACATGACCATGGCCAGCAGCGTGACCGGCCAATAGTGGCGGCACATGGCCGAGGCAAGCCGCCAGATCCCGGCGAAGAAGCCGCGGGACAGATAGATCGCGGCGATCCGGGTCGGGTTGTCCAACTCGGTGAAGACGCGGCGTAGTCGAGTCAGCGCGGTGATCAGGGTGATGATCCCGCCGAACAGTCCCCACTTCGTCAGCGTGGCGAACAGGAGCGCGGCGAGCACTGTCCAGGACGGCACCGACAGCGGCGAGACCATTCCCGCGTGCCGCTCGCCCAGCGGCGCGGCGCCGGTGCCATAGAACATCTTTCGACCGAACCAGGCACGGAAGGAAACCCGGTGATCGTGCGCCACGTGTGCGGCGGGTTCGTAGCGCAGCCGGTAGCCCGCACGCTCCAGTCGCCAGCACAGGTCCACGTCCTCGGCGACGTGCATCGACTCGTCGAAGCCACCCTGAGCCAGCAGCGCCCTGCGGCGCACCAGCAGCGCCGCGCTGGGCACGTAGGACACCAGCCCGCGCGACTGAACGGCCGCCTCCCGCCTGCCGAGGTCGAGCGAGGAACGGGTGTGCTCATAGCGCGCCAGGGCGGTGGACTCCGGGTCCAGCGCCACGATCCGAGGGGCGACCAGCGCCACCTCGGGGTCGCTGAAGTGGCCGAGCATCACCTCGAGCCAGCCGCTGCGAGGCACCACGTCGGAGTCCAAGAACGCGACGAAGTCGGTTGTCGCCGCACGCAACCCGGCGTTGCGTGCGGCCGCGGGCCCCTGCTTGCGGTCGTGCCGCAGCACCGTCACCCGGCAGCGGGTGCCGCGGTTGGATGGAATACGGACCGGCTGGTCCGAACCGTCGTCGACCACGACGACGTTGTGCCCGCGCAGCGCGGCCAGCAGCCTGACCAGCCCCTCGCTGTTGTTGTGCAGCGGCACGATAATGGTGACATCGTCCGGCGAGGGCAGTAGCCGGGGACGGGGATTGGCCACCCCGGAGTCGAGCAGCCGTCTGGCAACAACGGCGGACTTCGGACCATTCACCTCGAGGTACCCGTCGCCGATCATCTCGGCGGCCTCCGGGGCAAGCCGCAGCAACCGGGCGGGCGAACCGCCGATCAGGACCCGCCCACCGGAGTATGCGCGTACCCGAGGATCGATCCGCACCCCGAATCCATCGGGCAGGCGATCATGGCGCATTCCTGGCATGCTAGGCGGAGTTTCGCGCAGGAGCATCAACAGTCCGAAAAAAGGCACGGATTTCCGGCCGAAACGGTCCCACCCCAGGCCGCAGCACTCGCCGCGACCCGTGCAGGTACCCCGCTTGTGATCTTGTTCGAGCATCCGGCAACACAAGGGCAATCCCCCGGTCGCAACCGGACGAACGCCAATCTCGAAGATTCAGCAAATTATCAGTTACCTGCATGGCATCACGCCAGTGGGTTCTCGTCGCAAGCTCGAACAGGCCTGCGCTCAGGCGAAAATCCGGCCGGGCGCGTCGCGCTCAACGTCAACGGGATCGGGCCGGCCCCGCGCACACCGGCACGCGGCGTCGCCCGGCGGGAGTGGTCGACCGACGAGCGCGGGACCATCCGGCCGGCGTCGGCCAGCGCCGCCCCGCCGTAGCCCTGCACGCATTCGGGGTCCGGACCGTCAGCGGGGAGCCCGGTGAAGAACTTCGCCGCCATGCAGCCGCCGCGGCACGCGTCGTAGTGGCTGCACGACGCGCAGGCGCCGCCGCCGCTGGGCTCGCGTAACTCGGCGAACAGCTCCGACGACCGCCACACAGCACCGAAACCGCCGTCGGCCACCACGTTGCCGGCGTGAAACCGATCGTGAATGGCGAATGGGCAGGCGTAGACGTCGCCGACCGGGTCGACCAGACAGACCACCCGTCCAGCGCCGCACATGTTCAGGCCAGGCAGCGCCTGGCCGAACGCGGACAGGTGGAAGAACGAGTCGCCGGTGAGCACGCCCGCACCGTTGCGCAGCAGCCAGTCGTAGAGCACGCGCTGCTGCTGCGGGGTGGGATGCAGTTCGTCCCACACGTCCGCACCGCGGCCCGACGGCCGTAGCCTGGTCAAACGCAATGTGGCGCCGTATCTTTCGGCGATGGCGCGGAACTCGTCGAGCTGGCCGATATTGTGTCTGGTCGCCACGACCGACAGCTTCGCGTCCCGAAACCCCGCCGCCGCAAGGTTTTCCAGCGCGCGGATGGCCATATCGTAGGAGCCCGGCCCGCGCACCGCATCGTTGACCGAGGCGTCTGCGCCGTCGAGTGAGACCTGCACGTCGACATAATCACTGGCCGCGAGGCGAGCCGCGACCTCGGGCGTGATCCGCACGCCGTTGGTGGAGAACTTCACTCCCACGTGGTGCGCGGTCGCGTAGTCGACCAACTCCCAGAAGTCCTGGCGCACCGTGGGTTCACCGCCGCCGATGTTCACGTAGAACACCTGCATCCGCTCGAACTCGTCGATCAGCGCCTTGCACTGTTCGGTGCTCAGCTCGCGCGGGTCCCTGCGGCCCGAGGAAGACAGGCAGTGCACGCAGGACAGATTGCAGGCGTAGGTGAGTTCCCAGGTGAGGCAGATCGGCGCGGCCAGACCGGATTCGAAGCGGTCCACCAGACGCACGGCCCCCTCCGACGGCGGGACCACCCCCGCCGCCGACGGTGCGGAAGCCCCGATCCCGAGTGGCGCGCTGTGTCCTCGGTTCGCTCGCTGACGCTCGCTCACTGCGGTGGGCGCCGCCGGCGCACCGATGATCATCTCCGAATCGACCAGCTGTGTCAGCGCTTTCACGTACGACGAGACACCGTCGTCCGGCACGCCTGCCGCGCGGATGGCGGTGCGGGCCGAGGCATGTTCCGGCAGCGACCGCACGATCTCGACGATCCGCGGATTCTTCAGGAACGAGAGCTTGCGCGTGCCGAAGTGGTAGAGCAGCGCGCCGAACGGTTCCGGACGCAGCGCCACTCGCGGGTGCAGCTGCCAGCGGGTATCGAGATCGAGCATCGTCGTCAACCGCCTGTCTAGTAGACGCCGCACATACCGTCGATGGATACCTCTTCGATAAGGCTCTCCTCGACCAATGGCGTCTCGTCGGCCGACCGCGCGGCGGCTGTCTCCACCCGTCCGATGTTGTCGGTGTCGGTGTGTCCGATGGATCCGTATTCCGGCATGCCTACCTCCGAGAGGACGATCCGTGTGCCCGGCTACCCGATGCAGCCGGATCCCACGATAACGTCATCGGCTGACAAAATGGAACATGTACCGCTCAATGGGATGACAACCGGACGTATCGCGCCGGTCATCGGGGGCGACCGGGCGATCCATCCGCGCGCGGAGTCGAACGCGCGCTGACGAGCCGGCGGCGCCGCACTCTAGACTTCGGATGGAAATCAGCTGAACAAGCACGTGGTGGGCGACGCGCGCCCACAGCGGTAGAGGTGGCATGGGAGTCGGACGAATGCAGACGAACGGAGGCGGCAACACACTGTCGGAGTCCGAGATCGTCGAGGCGGCGCTGCGGGTGGTCCGTGCGGACGGCGTGGAAAAACTCTCCATGCGGCGACTCTCGCGCGAACTCGGTGTCTCCCCCATGGCGCCCTACTACTACGTCGCCGACAAGCGGGAGTTGCTCGACCTCGTCGCGACCGCGGCGCTGACCGGGGTTCGCACGCCACCGCCCGCGTCCGGACCGTGGCAGCACCGGCTCCGCGACCTCGTCGACCAGATCGACGAGAAACTCCGCAAGCACCCCGGCCTCGGCGACATCTTGATCGAACAGATGCTCGGCAAACAGCTGGACCTGATCGCCGCGGTGATGGACATCCTGGCCGACGCGGGCTTCGACGACCGCAATGTGCTCGCCGGCTACGCGACCATCCACACCTATCTGTTCGGCCGCAGCCGGGTGAACCCGAGGGACCGGTCCGCGCCCGTCGACGTGACGCTGCCTGCCGTTGTCGAGCGAGCCACCCGGCATATCGCGGACCTGCGCGGGCGATATTCATACGACTTCGGCATGGAGGTGCTGATCGCCGGTCTCGAGGCCCAGCTTGTGAGGCAGGCGACGACAGACGTACGATGAAACTGAAACACGTTCTAGTTTTCGCGCTCCGCTGCGCCCGCGCCAGGTTCGAGAGGACGACATGACCACTGTCGAGGTTCCACACGGCTCGCGCTCGGTCGTACTCCGGGTATCCACCGTCATCACCGAGACGGCCGACACGTGTTCGCTGGTCTTCGACGTCCCCGACGAACTGACCGAAAAGTTCCGCTACCAGCCCGGCCAGTTCCTCACGCTGCGGATCCCCAGCGACCGGACCGGCTCGGTGGCCCGGTGCTACTCCCTGGCCAGCTCGCCTTACACCGACGATCGGCCGAAGGTCACCATCAAGCGGACCGAGGGCGGCTACGGGTCGAACTGGGTGTGCGACAACGTGAAAGCGGGCGACCAGCTCGAAGTACTACCACCGTCGGGTGTCTTCACGCCCAAGGATCTGGACGAAGACCTGCTGCTGTTCGGCGCGGGCAGTGGCATCACACCCGTGATGTCCATCCTGAAGTCGGCGCTCGCGCGCGGCACCGGCCGCATCGTGCTGGTGTACGCCAACCGCGACCACCAGTCGGTGATCTTCGCCGGCGAGCTGCGCGACCTCATGGAGAAGCATCCCCAGCGACTCACGGTGGTCCACTGGCTGGAATACCTGCAGGGGTTGCCGACGGCCGACGCACTGGCCACCCTGGTCGCGCCCTACCGGGGCTATGACGCGTTCATGTGCGGGCCGAAGCCGTTCATGGACCGGGTGCACGACGCGCTCGCACAGCTGGGCGTACCTCGGGCGCGCACGCACGCCGAGGTCTTCAATTCCCTCGCCGGAGACCCGTTCGCCGATCAGGCACCGGCCGAGGTGTCCGACGAGGAGGCTGCCGACGCAGCGACCGTCGAGGTCGAACTCGACGGCGAGGTGCACGAGCTGACCTGGCCACGCAAGCAGACTCTGGTGGACATCATGCTTGCCGAAGGCTTGGACGTGCCCTACTCCTGCCAGGAAGGGGAATGCGGCTCCTGCGCATGCACGGTCCTGGAAGGCAAGGTCGACATGGACAACGCCGAGATCCTGGATCCGGAGGATATCGAGAACGGCTACATCCTCGGATGCCAGGCGCATCCGGTGAGCGATCACCTGAAGATTCAGTTCTGATCAGGCACCGGGCATCGCCGGAAACGCATTCTTGCGGTCGCCGAAATCGATTGCTCAGCAAGGATTTTCGATTTCGTTCCGATATGCCGGGCGGCGCGGGTTTCATCGATCGCCCTGAACTCGAGGTGAATTCGGCCGAGCTGGGCTATTGCGCGCGATAACAGGCGCGGACGGCGGGCTCCAGATGTTCGGTCGCGTAGTTCAATGCGGTGCGGCCCATGACCGCGGCGTGCTGGTCGAGGAAGGGGTTCCGGTAGTAACGGCGCAGAAAACAACGAAGTTCGTGTAGTTGCTGGTCAGCGTCGTCGTTCGGCTCCGGGCCCGAGGAGGCTGGTGAGGTCGCGCATGGCCTGCGGTGACGGTTTGAAGTAGCGGCGCAGGTTTTCAGGTTTGCGGTGGCGGGATTTGGCCATGAGTTCGAGCAGGCTGGCCCCGGACTCACCCAGATGGGTCAGGCCGGAATGTCTGAGCTCGTGCAGGTCCCAACCGGTTCCGATCCCGTCGATCGCGGTGGCAGCGTCGAGCAGATTGCGCGCCTGGTCGTAGGACAACCTCGCCAACCCGGTGTCGGGGCAGATGTCGCGGTCGGCGAGGTACTTGCCGGGCCCGGGGCGGCGATGGGTGACGAACACGGGTCCCGAGGTCCGGTCCTTGATGAGCCTGGGCAGCAGGCGGGCGGTGCCGGCGTCCCAGTACACAGTTTCCAGAACGTACTCGTTCCGTGTGGCGCCGCGGCGGCGAGTACGCGGTGTCGCGCCTTTGGATTTCACCGGGCAGCAACGTCCGGGAAGGTCCAGGTCTTCGATGTTGACTTGGAGTAGTTCGTCTGTGCGAGCGCAGGTTTCATACAGCATCCGCCACAGCGTCTTCTCCCGCACGTGGATGTCACGACGGGTGATGAGCCGGTCGATCGCGGTGCGCGAGCGGACCGGGGTGTCGGAGTCCGACGGGGTTGACCGGCCCGCCGAGGTAGGAACGCCTGGTGCGGTCCAGCCCTGTTCCCGACACCAGCTCAGCCACTTACCCACGGCCGCGCGGCGCGCGTTCCAGGTATTGACTGCCGCTGTGCCCCACAGGGATTCCAGTGTCGCGCCGATCTCGTCGTCGGTGACCGAGGTCAGAGGGCGGCTCGGTGTGAGCAGGCCGTCGCGAGCGCGGCCGTCGAGCTGGTCGACGGTCTTGACGATCGCGATGCTGTAAGAGCGGCGGGTGTTGGACGAGCCGATGGTGTCGAGGAACGCCTCGGCGGCGGACCGCAGGGTCCGGGGCGCGGGCGTGTGGATCCGGTGCACTGTCGCCGCCATGGGATCCGCCTTCCTCGGCTTGCCCCGGATAACGGGGTCGCTTCACGCCGCCGTCACGGCGGGATCGCCGCAGGCCGCCTCGGATGTTACCCCGGATAACAGGCCATTATCCGGGGCAAAGAGATTGCGAGCCTGGCGCGGGCAGGGGGTTGCGGGTCACACGGCGTTGTCGGGTGTGGGCGCGTGGTGGCTGTTGGCCCACGAGGTGAGGATGCGCAGCGCGTCGTGGGAGGGGCTCGCGGGTTCGGCGGTCAGCACGATGAGGTGCTGGTCGGGGTCGATGCTGCAGTTGAGGGTTTCCCAATCGAGGGTGAGCTCACCGACCACGGGGTGGCGGAAGGTTTTGGTGCCCACGGTGTGCGCTGAGACATGATGCGCGCCCCACCATTGCCGAAAATCGGGATCGTGCACCGACAGTTCCCCGACCAGGGCGGTGAGTCGGGGGTCGTCGGGGTGGGTGGCCGCCTGCATGCGTAGGTGCGCGACGGCGCTGTGCGCGACGGCTTCCCAGTCGGTGTACAAGGTCCGCATCGCCGGATCGGTGAACAGAATCCTGGTGTTGTTCCGGTACTTCTCGGGGATGGCCGCGAAATCGGTGAACAGGGCAGCGGCCAGCGAATTCCACGCGAGAATGTCGGTGCGACGGCCCAGCACCAGGGCCGGGGTGGTGCTCAGATCATCGAGCAGGCGTTGCAGTGTGGGTTGTACCTGCTGCGTGCCGCGCCGCCGGGGCCGGATGTGGGCCTTGCCCGCGAGTTCGAACAGGTACTCGCGCTGGTCGTCATCGAGATGTAGCACCTGCGCCAGCACAGCCAACACCGGGCCGGAGGCCGACATGCGCCCCTGTTCGAGGCGGGTGTAGTAGTCGGGGCTGATCGCGGCGAGCTGCGCGACTTCCTCACGACGCAAACCTGGTACCCGTCGCGGGCTCCCCGGATCGGGTAACCCGACCTCACGAGGAGTGAGCTCGGCCCGGCGGGACTTGAGGAACTCACCCAACTCGTTGCTTTGCGCGTTGCGAGTCATACCGACCAGTGTGGCACCGAATGGTTCGATGCTGAGGGGGAGGTTTTCCTCCCCGGATGTGATTCTCCCAGGAGAGAACTGTCCTCTGTGCAGGTGCGTGTGCTGGTGCGAAAGTCGATGAGGTAGTCGGCTCCAACAATGTCAACCACACAACCTTCGGTGCCCGATACCGCACCGGGAAATGGTCGGTCATGAGCAAAGTCGTTTTCCTCACCGGCGCCGGTCGCGGCTTGGGCGCCGAGATCGCGCGTGCGGCCCTGGCCGCCGGTCACCAGGTTGTGGCCACCGGTCGTCGCCCCGACGAGGTGGAGAAGACCTTGGGTGGACCGCAGGACAATCTCCTGGTCACCACTCTCGATATCACCAGCCCCGATGACGCCGAGGCCGCCGCGCAGGCCACGGTCGAGCGTTTCGGCCGTATCGACGTGCTGATCAACAACGCCGGGAACCTCTTCACCGGCTACTTCGAGGAGATCTCGCCCGCGCAGATGCGCCAGCAGTTCGAGACCAACCTCTTCGGTCCGATGAACGTCACCCGCGCCGTCCTGCCGATCATGCGAGCACAACGCGCCGGCCACATCATCACCATCACCTCGACCGCCGGGCTGGTCGGCATGGAATTCACCTCCGCCTACGCCGCCTCCAAGTTCGCGGAAGAAGGCTGGATGGAGTCCCTGCGCCACGACGTCGAGCCATACAACATCCACACCACGATCGTGGAGCCCGGCTACTTCCGCACCGAACTCCTCGTGGACGGCTCCACCACCTGGCCCGCACTGTCCATCGACGACTACGCCCCGCGGACCGCCCCGAGGATCGAGGGCATGAAGAGCATGAACGGCCAGCAGCCCGGCGACCCCGCCAAACTCGCCCGCGCCCTGCTCACCCTCGCCGGCCAGGACAAACCCCTGCAGCGCTTCGTCGCCGGCGCGGACGCCATCGAGGCCGCCCAGGCCAAAGCAACCGAACTCCTCGCCCAGGCCGAGGCCTCCCGCGAACTGGGCGACAGCCTGGCCTACGACGACGCGCACGCCTGAGCAGCACGGCCCCGTACCCGGTCGAGGCGCAAGACCACTACCGGGTGAATTTCGACAGCATAGAGAGAAGCAACATGCCCCTCACAGGCGAATACGAGCCGAACCCGACGCAGTTCGTTCGTGACCAGGTGGAACTCTACGAGAGCTCCGGCGGCACACAAGGAACGACGCTGAGCGTCCTGGTCGCCCGTGAAGAAGACAAGCAGCTCCGGGACCTGCCCGTCGTCATCCTGACCACCCTGGGCGCGAAGAGCGGCAAGATCCGCAAGACCCCGCTCATGCGGGTGGAGCACGACGGCTCCTATGCCGTGGTCGCCTCCATGGCAGGAGCCCCCAAGCACCCGGTCTGGTACCACAACGTGGTCGCCGACCCCCGAGTCGAGCTCCAGGATGGCCCGGTGCGCCAGGACATGCTTGCACGCGAGGTCACCGGGGACGAGAAGGCCCTGTGGTGGGCCCGAGCCGTCGAGGCGTTCCCGGACTACGCGGAGTACCAGGAGAAGACGGACCGTGACATCCCGGTCCTCGTTCTGGAGCCGGCTACCGAAGAGCACTGACGTGGCACAACCGTGCTCAGGCCTGCGGCGACGCCCGTGCCTGAGCCGCACCACACGGGTCATGGGTTCACGGCCATGACCGCGACCAGGCCTGACGGCCATTAATAACCAAGGAGTACCTGATGAAGCACGTATCACTGGGCGGACTTGATGTCTCCCGCATCGGCCTGGGGGCCATGACCATGGCCGGCGTCTACACCACGGGCGGAGGGCTCGATGACGCCGAGTCGATCCGCACCATCCACCGGGCCCTGGACCTCGGGGTCACCCACATCGACACCGCCGAGATCTACGGCCCCTTCCACAGCGAGGAAATCGTCGGCAAGGCCATCAAGGGCCGGCGCGACGACGTCGTGGTGGCGACCAAGTTCGGTCTCGTCTCCCACGCAGGCGGGGGCCCCGGCGTCATCGACAGCAGCGCCGACAACGTGAAAGCCGCGGTCGAAGGCTCGCTCCGGCGGCTCGGCACCGACCACATCGACCTCTACTACCAGCACCGCGTCGACCCGAAAACACCCATCGAAGAGACCATCGGCGCGCTGGCCGAGCTGGTCGCCGAAGGCAAGGTGCGCCACATCGGACTCTCCGAGGCCAGCCCCGAAACGATCCGCCGGGCGCACGCCGTGCATCCGGTGGCCGCGCTGCAGACCGAATACTCGCTCTGGACCCGCGACGTCGAAGCCGAAATCCTCCCGCTGCTGCGCGAACTCGGCATCGGGTTCGTCCCCTACTCGCCGCTCGGCCACGGCCTGCTGACCGGGCAGATCCGCACCGTCGACGACTTCACCGACGACGACTGGCGCAAGACCAACCCACGCTTCACCGGCGAGAACTTCCAACGCAACCTGCGCATCGTCGACGAAGTGCAGGCCATCGGCGCCGAAATCGGCGCCACCCCAGCACAAACCGCGCTGGCGTGGATACTCACCCGCGGCAACGACATCGCCCCCATCCCCGGGACCCGGCGAGTCTCGCGTGTGGAAGAAAACACCGCCGCCGACACCGTCGAACTCAGCACCACCCAACTCGACCGCCTCAACAACCTCACACCCGCCGCAGGCGAACGCCACAACGAGGCAAACATGGCCACCATCGATCGCTGACCCTCGGCGCCGACCAGCCGCCGGTCTCGTCGAACAGCCACGACCCCCGGGAATGAACACAAAGAAGGAGCAGCACCGTGAGCACATCGTCCGCCGCTCAGCTGGGCGTGGAGAAGAAGCGCCTCACCTCCTCGATGCTGCTGTGGATGCGCACCGACCAGCCCCGCCAGACCGGCATGGACCACTGGCAGGGACCGCACTCGAAGATCATGTTCGGCACCCCGGACCTGGAGGAGTACCGCCAGCTCCACCTTGCCGAGGACAACCCGGGCCGATGGCCGGCCACAGACGGGGTGCAGACCGCGATCCCCGCCGACCGCAAGCTCGACGGTCTCGGCGAAGTCACCTTCCACTCGGCGCTCGCGCCCCTGAAAGCGCGCAAGCAGACGAAACTCGCCTACGCCGACGAGGCCAACGTCTTCCGCCGCACCTTGCTTTACGCCGGCCCACCGAACTCCTCGCGCTGGTACGACGTCGGCGGTCCCGGACCGAGGATCGGTGCCCACGCCCCGATCTACCTGCGCCGCAGAGACGGGATCGGCGCCGGGGAGTTCCGCAAGTTCGTCAACGAGCAGCTCGCTCCCGCGCTCGCAGGCACCGGAGTGCTGAAGGAACTGCGCACGCAGACGTTCCTGCCCTGGAGCGAGAAGCTCTGGGATACCCCGAACGTCGCCCACGACAACCCCCGCGACCAACACTTCCACGCCTCCCTCGTCCTCGGGTTCACCGACAACGCAGCACGGGACGTGTTCTTTGCCGGCACCGCAATCGGGAGCTTGTCCGGCCGGCTGGCACCGCTCGCCTCCGCGGTCCACGCCTACGACGTCGCCGCCGCCTTGACGTTCGTCAAGAACGGGAACATCCTCCCGAGCTACCAGCAGTGACCGGCCCGAGCGTAGAGCAGGTCCGACGGACCTGCTGAGCAGACAATCCATCCGCCGCCAGCACCTGGGGCCCTGATCAGAACAGGGTGTCGCGCACGCGCAGCGGCCGGTAGCCGGTCGGGCCCAGCTGGGCGAGCTCGCCTTCGATGTCGACCTCGATCGCGCCGAAGAAGTTGATGTTCTCGCTGTGCGCCGGGCTGATGTGGGCGAGCACATCGTGATCGATCCGCCGCCCCGACCGCCGCATCTGCTCGATCGCGAGACCGTAATACTCTGTGGTCCAAGCGATTACGGCGTTCGTTGCGAGAGTCAGACACCACACCTGTTCGGTTTGGGATTCCAGATGCCGGGCCCGGATCGTGCCTTCGTGGGCGTAGAGCAGGTCCCGGCGCAGCGCGTGCAGGGATTCGCCCTTGTTCAGTTGGCGGGCGATCTTGCGGCGATACCCCGGATCGGACAGATACCGCGCGGCGTAGATCGTGCGCCGCATCGCCCCGTACTCCTTGAGCGCCGCGGCCAGGGCGTTCTGCCGACTCGACGCCGACAATTTGCCGACCAGCAGCGACGCGGTCGCGTGCCCGAACTTCAACGATCCGGCCAACCTCAGCAGGTCGTCGTAGTGCTCGGCGATCAGATCCAGGTTCAGCTTGCGGGTCATGAGCGGTCCCGCGTGCGGAAACCGGGCCTCGGCGTCGGTGCGCGGGCCCGGCCGGTACAGGGTGATCCGGCCCAGATCGCGGATGCGCGGTGAGAGCTGCATCCCGAGCAGGTCGAACAACCCGAAGTTGACCAGGGTGACCCCGTGCGTATCGGTCGCGTGCTCGGTGATGGGCAGATCGGTTGCGTTGCCGAGGATTTCGTCGAGCACGTAGTGGGCTTCGCGTCTGGTCGCGACGATGATCTTGGTGCCATAGGTGGCGTGCTGATCGCTGACATGGGTGTAGGTGGACAGGCCTTCCTCGGCGAAATACCGGCTCAGGGCCCGCGCGGTGATCGACTTGCCGCGAGTGGGGAAGCGTTGCCCATCCGAGGACGACAGGGCGCCGCCACCGAACGCAGAGGTCAGCGGGAGGCGCTGGTGGTAGTCGATGATCGCCAGGTTCGCCGCCCGCAGAGTCTCCTCCCGCACATACCATTCCTCGGTCCAGGACAGGATGTCGTAGGAGATCCCGCACGCCTCGGCCATCCGGGTCAGCCCGAGGTTGGTCGAGGCGGCCAGCAGCACCGCGATCAGGTTGCGTTTCAACTCTGGTGTTCGGGACTGTTTGCCGCTGGCGTGGGTGAAGCAGTCCAGGTAACCGGTGCGTTTGTCCAGCTCGATCAGCAGCTACACGATCGGCGCGAACGGCAGCATCTCGGTCAGCTCCGCTTTCAGCGCGATCGCCTCGGCGGGCACATCCTCCGCGGTCAATGGCGAGATCACCAGATCGCCGCCCTCGTCGAGCCGGACCGGACCCTGCCCCTGGGCCAGCACCGTCTCCAGTTCCCCGACCGCGGAGTGCAGCTCATCGACCGCAGCCGCTAGAGCCCGGCCGGGATCGGCCGGTTTGCCGACCAGACGGCAGAATTCGGCGCGCTGGGGCCCCCACTGCTCGGGCGTGAGCAGGTAAGCGGCCGGATCGGCGTAGCGGCGCGACCCCGGCACGAACACGTCCCCGCTGCGCAGGCCGTCACGGAGCCCGATCAGCACACACAACTCCCAGTAGTGCCGAAACGCGGTGACACTGCCGGATTTGCGGGCTTCCTCGAGATAGCCGCGCCACTTGGCCGGCACGAACCCGATCGGGGCATCGTCGAACACCTTGCGGCGGCCCGTCGCGTTCAACTCCCGCAGCATCGCCACAGCCACCAGCAGCTCCGTCGCGGCGGTCCCGCCCGCGAACCGCACCGCCGACAACACCGCCGGGGTGAACTGGCGCAGATAGTTGTACGACAAATCCAATGCCGCCAGATGCCCGTGATCACGAGGCAAGCGGGGTGTGGCCTGTGCGAGCGCCGCCCGTAACCGCTCCCACCCGATCGCATCGCCGCGGATCAGGCCGCCGATCTCTTCGTCCGGGATCTGCAGGTCTACAACGATTTTCAGGAGATCATCCAGCAGGGCTTGCCGGTCTTCGCCTGACTTGCCGCGCTCAGCCAGCTGCTGTTGCATCCGCCGCTGCGCCTGCCCGAACTTCGCCGAGATCGCCTGGTCGAACAGCTGCACCACCTCATCGAGCACATCGGTGCCCGATTGCGCCAGCAGCGTGAGCAGGATCGGATACCGGCGCTGCGGATCCCGCCGTTCCAGGGCTTGACCGGTGAGGCGGCGGCCCATCGTCGCCAGAAACCGGCGGCGCTCGGCCGGAAGCACCGACATATCCACGGTGTCCGCACCCAAACCGCGCAGGAACCCCAGTTTCTCGACCTCGGTCTTGACCGCGGCCGCTGAGGCCTCCACCGGACCGGTCGAAAGCCACCGCAACCGCGACACCTTCAACGACGGGTCGGTGACCAGCAACGCGTCCAGCTCCGCACACCGCGCCGGGGTGAATTCGTGCGCGAGCCGATCGTAGGTCTCACGCTGGGCCTGCGCCCGCGCATGCGCCACCCGACGCACCACCACTTCAGGACCCGGCCGGATCACCCGCGCCGAGATCAGATACTCACACGCCAGCCGGAACAACAACGTCGGCGAATCATGCTCCATCGCCCGCGCCAGCAGGAACTCATCGAGCTCCTTCAACTCCATCGTTCCCGGGCCACGCCAGCTCAGATACTGCGCCACCAACCGCAGATGCTCGGTGCGGGTCTGCGCCCGCTTCCCGTACGAACGCAGCTCGCCCGCATCAACATTCAGTTGATCAGCCAACCGAGCCACCGCCACGGCCGGCACCGTGGTCATCTTGTCCGGCACGAATCCCAGCCACGGCAACGTACACAAGGCCACCGCAAGCCCGAGACGCACCGCCGGTCCCCGCCCACGTGGCGCCACGAACGCGATATCGGCCGGGGTCAGTGTGAAGAACCGGAACAGTTCCTCACGGCTGATCTCGGGGAACTCCCGCAGGCGCTGCAACTCTTCATCTGCGAACACCCGCGTCGCCACGAACCTGAACCTCCACGCTGCTGATCAACTCTCGCCAGCAGCCAAGCACCAATCACGGTGCCCCGCACCACCAATCGCACATCACCTACCTGACCAGCGGCCACACGAACTTCGTTGTTTTCTGCGCCGTTACTACCGGAACCCCAGGAAGCCGGTCAGCAGTGATCGATCGATGCGCTTGCCGACTTCGCGCAGCATCCAGCCCAGCGCTTTCTGGATCAGATCGCGCCGGTCGTCGAGCAGCCCCGCGCACAGCGCGAAGGTGGTCGATGCGTCGCCCGCCTTGATGAACGCGAAGCTGGACAGCAGGGCCACCCGCCGCTCCCACACCGAATCCGCCTGCGCCAGATGGAAAAGAAGTTCGCGCGGTTTATCGAGCAGCCACGGGCCGACGATATTCTCCGCCGACACGTCGACCAGATCCCAATTGTTCACCCGGCCACGACGCACCGCCGCCAGGTATAGATCGACCACGGTCGCGCGGGCCGCGTCGTCGAAGGTGCGCGGCTTGGACACGGCGGCGAACCTCGTGTTGAGGATGACCAGCCCGGCGAACCGGTCCTCGTGCACAGTGCTGTCGAGCAACCGATCGATCTCGTCGAGCGGCAGCGCCGCGAAACGTTTCGCAATGCCCCTGGTCGCGGGCACTCGGACGCCGATGAATATGTCGCCCTCGCCGTACTCACCGGGACCGGTCTTGAAGAACCGCTGCAGATGAATCGCATCGGCCGGGTCTGCGATCGCCCGCAGCGCTTCTTGGACCGCCACGGCGGACAGTGGCACGCCGGCATTCACTCCTGCGCGCCCAGGATGCGGCCCGACTCGAACGCGGCCGCACTGGCAGGCAGTTCACCGGGCCTGCCACTGTTGAGAACCCGGACCTCGCCGTTGCCGGTACTCGGGCGGCCGAGGGCGTCCATGCGCCGGATGGTCTGTGCGGCAACGGCTTGCGCGCTGTCGAAAAGACGGACGCCGTCGGGCAGCGCGGCCATGATCGAATCGATCACCAACGGGTAATGCGTACAGCCGAGTACCACGCCCTGCACGTCCCGCGGAGTCTGCTCGGCGGCGCTGGTGATCGCGGCGTGAGCAGCCGCCAGATCACCGCGATCGATCGCGTCCGCCAGACCGTGGCAGGCGACGCCGACCACATTCGCGTCGCCGCCGAATTTCGCGATCAGATCGGCTTGATACCGGCTTGCCGTTGTCGCCGCGGTGGCCCACACCGCTACCGAGCGGCACACGGCCGCCGCTGGCTTGATCGCGGGAACCGTGCCGATCACCGGCACACCGGAGCCGACCTCCACGCGAACGTGCTCCAACGCCGTGACGCTGGCGGTGTTGCACGGCAGAACTATCACGTCCGCACCCGACCGGACCGAGGTCCGCGCGGCGTCCACCACCCGTTCGACCACCCAGTTCTCCGGCTTCGGCCCCCACGGCGCACCCTCCGGGTCCAACTGCAGCAACAGATCCACATCCGGCCGCAACTTGCGCAACCAAGCGGAGGTAGGCAGCAACCCGAGACCCGAGTCGATGAGCGCGACGATCACTCGACCACCGTATTACAGCGGCGCGCCGAGCCACGCCCGCGCCTCCGGCAATCCCCAGTCGTCGCCGTCGTCCTCGAGCACCGGGTTCGCTCCTCGTGCCGCCGCTGCGCCGTGAGCGGTGCGAACTGTCGGCGTCGGCTTCGATCCTGGCGCGGCTCGGGGTGCGGGCTCAGCTGGGTGTGTGTAGGTCCGTCACCGGCGCACTGGCGGCAATCTTCGCGCGGGCCTTCATGACCTGGGCGGTCATGCCCGCGCCGACCACGCCGGTCAGGTTGCCGCCCCTGGAGTAGTAGGCGAGGAACTTGCGGCCGTCGTCGGAGACGATCTGCACGTCGTCGGAGGCGTTCGGGGTGCCGAGGGCCTGAATCTTGACGTCGTACTGGTCGCTCCAGAAGTACGGGACCCGGGCGGCGGTCGGCGGCTCGGCCCCGAGCAGCGCGCAGGCGAGCAGCTTGGCCTGTTCACCCGCGTTGGTCCAGTGCTCGACTCGATTGCGCAGTCCCGTCCCGTGCAGCCAGGCTGCCACATCGCCGACCGCCCAGACGCCCTCGGCGGAGGTGCGCCCGACCTCGTCGGCGAGAACCCCACCGCCCGCCGACGGTTCGGCCAGCGCAATGCCGGAATCGGTCAGCCATTCGGTCTCCGGCCGGGAGCCGATCCCGATCACGACCAGGTCAGCGGCGATCTCTGTGCCGCAGGAAAGCCTCGCGCCGCGCACCCGGCCCGCGTCATCGGCGCGGAGCATGTCGAGGCCGGTGCCGCAGCGCAGGTCGACGCCTTCGGCGCGGTGCATCCTGGCGACCAGGGCACCCACTTCTGCGCCGAGCACGGAGGCCAGCGGCGTCGGCTGCGGCTCGACCAGTACGACGGCGACACCGCAGGCACGGAAACTGGCCGCCAGTTCGCAGCCGACAAATCCCGCACCTACCACGAGCGCCGTCGCGGCATCGGCCAATTCGGCGCGCAGCGCGACGGCGTGGGCATGGCCGCGCAGCACGTGGACGCCGGTCGAATCGGGCAGGCCCGGCAAACGGCGCGGGCGCAGGCCGGTGGCGATGATCAGCTGGTCGTAGGCCAGCGTGCTGTCGTCGGCCAGGCGGACTCGACTCGCTTCGGTGTCGACGCCGACGGCCTCGGTGCTCAGCCGCAGGTCGATCTTTTTCTCGGCGAAGAACTCCCGCGGCCGCAGCGTGGTGTCATCGGTTTCGCCGCGCACGAACTGCTTGGACAGCGGCGGACGGTCGTACGGCAGGCGCGACTCGTTGCCGACGAGGACCAGCTCGCCGTCGTAGCCGGCGCGGCGCAGCTCCTCCGCGGTGCGCAGGCCCGCGAGGCCGGCCCCGATGATCACGATCGGCGCAGTCATGCGGCCATCCCTTCGCTGAAACCGGACAACCGGTTCTGGTCGACATGCGAAGCTCACCCTAACGT
The DNA here is from genome assembly GCF_052114905.1 of Nocardia sp. 2TAF39. Classification (NCBI taxonomy): domain Bacteria; kingdom Bacillati; phylum Actinomycetota; class Actinomycetes; order Mycobacteriales; family Nocardiaceae; genus Nocardia; species Nocardia sp. 2TAF39. The sequence continues at coordinate 79,130 of NZ_JBFRFQ010000023.1, read as the reverse complement.
CTGCTTGTTTCTTTTCGCGGTGCGGCCCGTCACGTCCGATCCGTCCAGGCAAGAGCGGCGCAATCGTGTCTCGATGGATCTTGATCGGGCGGTCAATCAGGGTTATACCGAGAAGAGGACATATTCACAGCCCGAGGAGGCACACATGTTCACCGAGAGCCGCGCGCAAGATCTACTGGCTGTCGTGCTCGGGATCTTCGCCGCACTGTCACCCATCTGGGTAGAGACGACCGACAAGGCCATGTGGTCGCTGATCGTGCTCGGCGTACTCATCGCCCTGACCGGCCTCGCGCAGATGTCCCGACCCGCTATGGCGGCGGCGGACTACGCGATGGGCCTGTTCGGCGTGCTGTTGTTCCTTTCCCCCTGGGTCATGGACTTCACCGAGTACCGCGGCGCATCCTGGACCGCATGGATAGTCGGGGTAGTGACGGCGGTGGTCGCGGTAGCGGCACTGCCGACCGTGTCGGGCCGGCTGCACGACATGGTTCCGCATCACTGATGCAGATGCCGAAACCCCGGCGCGCCGGGCGTCGCCGTAGCGCGAAAGTCGACGGCGACGCCCGACAGCTCATCCTGGATGCCGCTGAGAAGCTCTTCGCGGCACAGGGATTCGACGCCACCGCGACGGCGGCCATCGCGGCCGCGGCAGGCGTCCCCAAAGGACTGGTCTTCTACTACTTTCCGACCAAGGACTCGATACTCACCGCGCTGATGGCCGAGCGGATACCCCCACGGCCGATCGACGACATCGGCACCCTGGTGGCGCCTGGCGATCCGGCGGCGAGCCTGGTCAATCTCGACGCCGCCCTGAACCTGCGCGACCACCATTCGTCGGTGCTTCGGGTGATCATGTGGCGCGAAGCCGACACCCACCCCGACGTACGCCGCCAGCTCCGCCACCTGCGCGATCAAATGCTGGACGTGACCGCCAGGGTGCTCCAGGCGAGCGTGCCGGATCCGGTCCGCCCCGGCACGCTCCGCGCCTGCGCTGCCGCGTGGGTCTCGGCGATGTTCGCCATCGCCAGCACGGACCGGCTACACGCACTCGACGGCATTCCCCTGCCCACCGGGGACGAGGTGCTCAATGTCGCCCAGGTAGTCGCGGCCGGAATGACACAGCTCGGCTGACTTCGCGCATCCTTCGTACACGTGCGGGCCGGGATCCGACCTGATCTCGACGCCGTCGCCACCAGCACAGTGAGCCGGTGGCCGCGGCAGACCATCGGAACGATCAGGCGCCGACCGGTGTCACGGTCGATACGGGGCGCGCGGGTGTCACGTCGGCTTCGACGGCTGCCGAGGAAGGCCGAGACGTAGCTGCCCATGGCCGTCGGATCGGGTCGATGCGATCGGCAGTCGACTCGGCCCGCGCCGTGGATGCCTTCGAGCAGGCGAATTCGAACGGTCGCGGCAGTCTGCACCCGCCCAGACAGTCGCATCGAAGTTGTCCACAGCGTGCGTGTTATCCACATTCGATGGTGAGATGGGTGTTCCATGCCCAGCTGTCGAGCACGATCGGCGTATGGAAGCACCGCAACTGATCTCGCGTCAGCAGGCGCTGGCGTCCGGACTGTCCGATAAGGACCTCCGTCGTCTCTGCCGAACCGGAAGGTGGCAACGGCTGCGGGCCGGGCACTACCTGAACTCGCCGGGATGCGACCTCAGCGTCACGGGTCGGCACCTGCTGATGGCGCTCGCAACCGCGGAGACGACGTGCGATTCCGCGATCACCAGCCACTGTTCCGCAGCAGTGCTGCACGGAATGTCGACCTGGGACATTCCGCTCGACCGCGTACACCTGACCAGGGATCGCATCAACGGCGGCCGCATGGGCCGGCGTGTCGTCGTGCACTCGGCACGCTTGGAGCCTGACGAGATCACCCTCGTCAACGGAATCCGGGTAACCACCCCTGCGCGGACGATCATCGATATCGCCCGCTCGGAAGGCTTCGAGCAGTCCGTCGCCCTCGGCGATTCCGCTCTGCGCCAGGGCCTGACGACCATCGCCGAGCTACAGGAGCACGTGCGACAGGCTCGGCACCGCCCCGGATGCCGCAAGGCCACACAGGTCGTCGGGTTCCTGGACGGACGCAGCGAGAGCACAGGTGAATCTCTCAGCAGAATCGTGCTGCACCGATGCGGACTCCCCGCCCCCGAACTGCAAGCGCGCGTCTTCTCCGACGACGAGATCTGCGTCGGCCGAGTGGACTTCTTGTTCGCCGACCTCGGTGTGATCGGAGAGTTCGACGGAAACACCGAGTACCAGAGCGCGTTAGGCGGGCCTCGAACCCCCGAACAGATAGTGATCACCGAGAAGAACCGCGAAGACCGCCTCCGCGCCCTCGGCTGGATAGTGGTCCGCTGGACCTGGGATGACTTGGCCGACCCAGCCCACCTGGCCCACCGCATCCACACAGCCACGCGCACAGCGGGCGGAATCCGCCGCTCCGGCCACTGGACCACCACCCCAAAACCCTGATCCGGCAAACAAGTGTAGCTCAGAACGCCGCGGGCAGACCTCACGGCATCTGCAGAGACCCAAGCAGCGGTGCGAAGAACACTGGGAGCAGCTGTAGCCGGCAAGTTAGCGGGCAGCGCCGCTGGCAGTGGGCCCGTCGGGCTGGGTGAGGAAGCTGCTGACGTCGACGGCGAAGCGGGGGTGTTTGATCGCGCCCACATGGCTGGCGCCCGGGTAGATGACCAGGTGGGACTCGGGGATGCCGTCGGCGGTACGGCGAAAGTTCATGGTGCTGTAAGCGGCATCGCGTTCGCCACCGATGACGAGGGTGGGGGATGTGATGTCACCGAGGCGTTCGTCGAGGTCGAACTGATCTTCGGCGTGCAGGAAGGCATATGTGTCGGCGGGGTTCTTCGGCCGGCTCAACGGGTCGAACAACCGCATGGCGACGGCGGCGAGCCGGGCGGCCACGGGCGAAGCGAAGGTACTCGCCGCCAAGTGATGCATCGCCGGGCGGCCGCGCAAAACCGCGTCGGCGTAACGCATCTGACCTTCCTTCGCGACGGGATCCAGCCGGTACCCCGACGACGCGATGACAAGTCGGCGCACGACACCGGGATGGTCGGCGGCAAGCTGCAATGCGACCGAACCACCCGATGAGATGCCGAGCACATCGACCGGTTCCCCGAACTGGGCGCGCAATGCGTCCGCGTGCTCGGCGGCGATATCGCCCATCGTGGTGCCCTCGGCCATCCCTGGCGCACGATTCACCGCGTACACCCGGAACTGCCGCGCCAACGGTGCCAACACCTTGATCTCGGAATCCCGCATCCAGCCGCGCGGGTTTGCGTGGTCGGGAGTGAACCAGCGCAGGAACACCAGGGGCCGGCCGGCACCGATCGCGAGATACGGCAAGCCGTGCTCCAACACACCCTCCGTGATCCCGAGCTCGGCGTCCAGGGCGGTCTTACTCATGATCCCTCCGAGTCGTCGGTCGTCATCTGTCGCCCTGACGCTAACGGACTCACCATCCCTCCGCGATGACCTCTCCGGTTATGGACCGCTGCCTGGTTTCCGAAGTGGCGTCGGGGCAATACCCCAGGTGGACGGCTACGCAGCGGCAAAGTGCCGTTGCCGATCGAGAGGGTGCGCTGTTCGGAGCCATGGTGACGAAGTGTGGGGTCAGTCGGGTCTACTGTTGGTGTGGTGGTGGATGAGCGTTCGATGCACGATCGCATGCTCGCGGGTGAGCTGTATCCAGCTGATGATCCGGTGCTGGTGGAGCAGAACCTGCAGGCGATGGACCTGATGGAGGCGTTCAACGCCACACCTATGCGGGAGGTAGTTCGGCGGCGGGAGCTCCTGGTCGAGTTGCTCGGCGCGGTAGGAGAGCGGACAGAGATCGCCGCCGCTGCGGGTGGACTACGGCAGCCGGATCAGCATCGGGTCGGACAGTTTTGTCAACTTCGGGCTTATTGCGCTCGACGTCGCCATCACTATTGGCGATGACGTACAGATCGGCACCAACGTGCAGCTGCTGACGCCCACCCATCCGCTCGATCCAGCCCAACGGCGCGCGCAGTGGGAATCGGCGGCCCCGATCACGATCGGTGACAACGTGTGGCTGGGCAGTGGCGTCATCGTGCTGGCAGGGGTCTCGATCGGTGACAACACTGTGGTCGGTGCCGGCGCTGTTGTCACCCGCGACTTGCCCGCCGATGTCGTCGCGGCGGGTAACCCCGCCCGCGTGATCCGTCCCCTCGACTCCACCCGATGCTGATGGCGGGTGGTCGCGCGGGTCGCCGCTACTGGGTATGCGGCAGACACGGGGTGTCCGAACGCGATGGCTCAGGCGGTGGCCTCAACGACGAGAGGCGGCGGTGATAGGCGTCGGGTCGCCAGAGCCGGAAAAGGGTGCGGCGCAACGGCTACTGTTGCCCTATGCGGATTGCGGCACTTGTAGCGATTGTCCTGGTGCTGAGCGGCTGCTCCCAGACCACGGCAGGGAAACCACAGGGGGTGGCGGGCAGTTCGTCACAGACAAACACTTCGTCGGCGGCGAAGCCCAGCCGGGACAGCGGCTTGCAGGATCGGATCTCATGGGTTCAGCAGGGGACACCGATCGATCTCGGAGGCTTTCATTCGGCGAGGATCGGCAACGGACCGGCCACCGATCTGAAGACCGACATCGCGTTCGTCAGCCCGACCGGCAAGATCAGCTGTATCACCGGTGTCGCCTACAGCCTCGAGGGATTCGACTGCGAAGTCGAGCTGAAGGCGCCGATGCCCCAGCCCCGGGAAGGCTATGGGAACTGGTTCGGCGGCTTTGTCTCCTACTCCGGGCAGCGGTTGACAGTCGGCCAATTCCGCGGCGACCCAGGGCTTTTCATCAATGGCAAAGGGCAGACGCTTCCGTACGACGGCACCTTGACCTTCGGGAACTACACCTGCCGCCTCGCGACTACCGGCCTCACCTGCGTGAACCCCACCGAGCGCACCGGTGTGCAGATCAGCGACGAAGGCATCGTCCCGTTCGGCTGCCTACAAGAAGTTCCCGAATCGCAACGCGAACCCTCCGTCGGCCGCGCCTACACCTGCTGAGCCGATCACACCAGGGACAAGGAGTGAAATTCGCGACGTCGAAGCCGCTCTCGAAACGCCGAACTCAGTGACGCGACCGGCGCCTCTCCTGGATCGCGCAGCACAGACCCTCATCTACGACGCCAACTCCGCCGATCTCACGCAGAGCGGCCTTATCAACGAGTCCAGAAGGTCGCGGAGCGCGATTATTGTCGCCGCGTAACGATGCGATCGAGGCCCGCACGTTGTCGTCGCGATCGAGTGAAGACCAGTCGATGCCCCATCCTGCCTCATGGCAGAGCTGCCGGAAGAAAGCTCGTTGTGTGCGCCCGTTGCCGTCGCGAAACGGATGGATTGCATTTACTTCAGCGAAGTAGTGCGTCAGCCGTTCGACGAACTCATCACGCGAACATCCCCGCAGATACCGCTCTTTTGCAAGCCCGCTGAACACATCCGCCGAATAAGGCTCGATATGCTGCGGCAGGCAAAACGGATCCAACTTCGCGATTCCCACCACCCGGATCTCGCCTGCTCAGGAGAACAGGTCACCGAAAATCTCCCGATGGAACGCCCGAAGATGATCGAGATCGTAACTTCCCGGCAGAATCCGAGTTCCCAAGTCCGCCAGCGCAGCAAGACTCAGATCCGATTCGACCCGGCGCAGCAGATCAGCATCGAGAATCTCAAGACGGTTGCACAGCACACCCGACTCGGGATCTACGTATGGATCTACCGTCACCGCAGGCCGTGCAAGCGCCGCACGCGCTCGCGCATCTGGATTGTGCTGATCTCGTCCTGGGCCCACTGTTAGAGGATCGCATCGGCATCCGAACTGGACGAAAGCCCTTCGGCCCGAATCGAAGCCGACGCTTGCCGTACCGATTGGGCACGTTCCGCAGTTAATTCTTCGAATACTTCGACCGGCACCACCACCGCCTCGGTTCTGCGGTGGGACCCGACGCCGACTGGAGTGCGATCACCGCGGCGAAACCGCGCCAGTACTCCAGAGAGCTGCTCGCGTGCCTCACGTACCGACAGGGTCTCGATCAACATCCCAATTGTGTACCCGAGTGTGTACACAATTACCCGTGGAGTGCGAATCTGAGATGTCTGCCAAGATGGCTGGAGGTCGTCTAGAAAACGCGAACGGCGCCGCTCCCGAAGGAGCGGCGCCGTTCTCAGCGATTCAGCGAATCACTTGATGATCTTCGTGACGCGACCGGCGCCGACGGTGCGGCCACCCTCGCGGATCGCGAAGCGCAGACCCTCGTCCATGGCGACCGGCTGGATCAGCTTGACGGCCATCTCGGTGTTGTCACCGGGCATAACCATCTCGGTGCCCTCGGGCAGGGTCACAACGCCAGTCACGTCAGTCGTACGGAAGTAGAACTGCGGACGGTAGTTGTTGAAGAACGGGGTGTGGCGGCCGCCCTCGTCCTTCGACAGGATGTACGCCTGGCCCTCGAACTCGGTGTGCGGGGTGGTGGTGCCCGGCTTCACGACGACCTGGCCGCGCTCCACGTCCTCACGCTTGATACCACGAACCAGCAGACCGACGTTGTCGCCGGCCTGGCCCTGGTCGAGCAGCTTGCGGAACATCTCGATGCCGGTGACCGTGGTCTTGGTCTTCTCCGGACGGATGCCGACGATCTCGACTTCCTCGTTCACGTTGATCACGCCACGCTCGACGCGACCGGTGACGACGGTGCCACGACCGGTGATGGTGAACACGTCCTCGACCGGCATCAGGAACGGCTTGTCGGTCTCGCGCACCGGGTCCGGGATGGACTCGTCGACCGCGGCCATCAGCTCGAGAACCGACTCGGTCCACTTCGGGTCGCCCTCGAGCGCCTTCAGACCGGAGACCCGCACGACCGGCGCGTCCTCGTCGAACTCCTGCGAACCCAGCAGCTCGCGGACCTCCATCTCGACGAGCTCGAGGATCTCCTCGTCGTCGACCATGTCAGCCTTGTTCAGCGCGACCAGGATGTAGGGCACGCCGACCTGACGGGCGAGCAGCACGTGCTCACGGGTCTGCGGCATCGGGCCGTCGGTCGCGGCGACCACGAGGATGGCGCCGTCCATCTGCGCCGCACCGGTGATCATGTTCTTGATGTAGTCGGCGTGACCCGGCGCGTCGACGTGCGCGTAGTGGCGCTTCTCCGTCTGGTATTCGACGTGGGAGATGTTGATCGTGATACCACGAGCCTTCTCCTCYGGCGCCTTGTCGATCTGATCGAATGCGAAGCTCTCGTTCAGATCCGGGTACTTGTCAGACAGCACCTTGGTGATCGCTGCGGTCAGCGTGGTCTTGCCGTGGTCGACGTGACCGATGGTGCCGATGTTGACGTGCGGCTTCGTCCGCTCGAACTTCGCCTTCGCCACTTCTTTGTCCTCCTGGACTTGTTGGTGCGTGCAGTTGCAGCAGTGCGGTTATTGAATGGGGTCGTGCTGACGCCCGGCTGTCGGGGCAAGTGTCCCACTTGCCCCGAACGGTGTTACTCGCCGGTCGCCTTGGCGATGATCTCCTTCGACACGTTGGCCGGAACCTCCGCGTACGAGTCGAACACCATGGAGTAGTTCGCCCGGCCCTGGGTCTTCGACCGCAGGTCACCGATGTAACCGAACATCTCCGAGAGCGGAACCAGCGCCTTGACGACACGGGCACCACTGCGTTCCTCCATGGCCTGGATCTGGCCACGGCGGGAGTTCAGGTCGCCGATCACATCGCCCATGTAGTCCTCGGGCGTGGTGACCTCGACCGCCATCAGCGGCTCGAGGATCACCGGACCGGCCTTGCGAGCCGCTTCCTTGAGCGCCTGCGCGCCGGCGATCTTGAACGCCATTTCCGACGAGTCCACATCGTGGTACGCGCCGTCGAGCAGCTTGACCTTCAGGTTCACCAGGGGGTAACCAGCGAGCACACCGTACTGCATGGCGTCCTGCGCACCGGCGTCCACCGAAGGGATGTATTCCTTCGGCACGCGGCCACCGGTGACCTTGTTCTCGAACTCGTAGTGCGCGCCGTCTTCGCCGACGAACGGCTCGACAGCGATGATGACCTTCGCGAACTGGCCGGAGCCACCCGTCTGCTTCTTGTGGGTGTACTCCAGCTTCTCGACCGGCTTGGTGATCGTCTCGCGGTAGGCCACCTGCGGCTTGCCGACGTTCGCCTCGACCTTGAACTCGCGCTTCATGCGGTCGACCAAGATGTCGAGGTGGAGCTCGCCCATACCGCCGATGACGGTCTGACCGGTCTCCTGGTCCAGCTTGACCGAGAAGGTCGGGTCCTCTTCCGAGAGACGCTGGATCGCGGTGCCCAGCTTCTCCTGGTCGGACTTGGTCTTCGGCTCGATGGAGACCTCGATGACCGGGTCCGGGAAGGTCATGGATTCGAGCACGATCTGGTTCTGCGGATCGCACAGGGTGTCACCGGTGGTGGTGTCCTTGAGGCCGATGACCGCGTAGATGTGCCCCGCCGAGGCGGCGCCGACCGGGTTCTCCTTGTTGGAGTGCATCTGGAACAGCTTGCCCAGACGCTCCTTCTTGCCCTTGGTCGAGTTGATGACCTGTGCGCCGGAGTCGACCTTGCCGGAGTACACGCGGACGTAGGTCAGCTTGCCGAAGAACGGGTGCACCGCGATCTTGAACGCCAGCGCCGCGAACGGCTCGTCGGCGCTCGGCTTGCGGGTCAGCAGCTCCTCTTCCTTGCCGGGCACGTGGCCGGTCGTGGCCTCCACGTCCAGCGGCGAGGGCAAGTAGTCGATGACCGCGTCGAGCATGGGCTGCACACCCTTGTTCTTGAACGCGGAGCCGCACAGTACGGGGTACAACTCGGAGTTGACCGTCATCTTGCGGATGGCGCCCTTGATCTCCTCGACCGTGAGCTCCTCGCCGCCGAAGAACTTCTCCAGCAGCGCCTCGTCGGATTCGGCGACGGTCTCCAGCAGTTCCTGGCGGTACTGCTCGGCCCTCTCCTTCAGGTCCTCGGGGATCTCGACGACCTCGTACTGCTCACCGAGCTTGGTCTCGCCCCGCCAGACCTTGGCGTTGTTCTCGACCAGGTCGATGATGCCCTCGAAGGTGTCCTCCGCCCCGATCGGCAGCTGGAGGACCAGCGGCTTCGCGCCGAGGCGGTCTTTGATGGTCTGCACGGTGAAGTAGAAATCCGCACCGAGCTTGTCCATCTTGTTGACGAAGCAGATCCGCGGCACGTCGTACTTATCGGCCTGACGCCACACCTGCTCGGACTGCGGCTCGACACCCTCTTTGCCGTCGAACACCGCGACGGCGCCGTCGAGCACGCGCAGCGACCGCTCCACCTCGACGGTGAAGTCGACGTGCCCGGGGGTGTCGATGATGTTGATCTGGTTGTCGTTCCAGAAGCACGTGGTAGCCGCGGAGGTGATGGTGATACCACGCTCCTGCTCCTGCTCCATCCAGTCCATCGTGGCGGCGCCGTCGTGGACCTCACCGATCTTGTAGGTGATACCGGTGTAGAAGAGGATGCGTTCAGTTGTGGTCGTCTTGCCCGCGTCGATGTGGGCCATGATGCCGATATTGCGGACCTTGTTCAGGTCGGTGAGCACGTCCTGTGCCACGGAAATCTTCCCCGCTCGTAGCTAGTTGGGATTATCGGGGACGACCCTGTGGTCGTCTCTATGTCAACGCCGGACGCGGCAGGTAAGTGCCGCGTCCCGGCTGTGCCTCCCGACCCAGACGACGGGCCGGGCAGACGTCACCAGCGGTAGTGCGCGAAGGCGCGGTTGGACTCTGCCATCTTGTGGGTGTCCTCACGACGCTTGACGGAGGCACCGAGGCCGTTGCTGGCGTCGAGCAGCTCGTTGGCCAGACGCTCGACCATCGTCTTCTCTCGGCGCGCACGCGAGAAGTTGACCAGCCAGCGCAGGGCCAGGGTGTTGGCGCGGCCCGGACGGACCTCGACCGGAACCTGGTAGGTGGCGCCACCGACGCGGCGGGGCTTCACCTCCAGCGACGGCTTCACATTGTCCAGCGCGCGCTTCAGGGTGACAACCGGGTCGGTGCCGGTCTTCTCGCGCGCCTGCTCCAGCGCGCCGTAGACGATGCGCTCGGCGGTGGACTTCTTGCCATCCAGCAGGATCTTGTTGACCAGCTGAGTAACCAGCGGCGAACCGTAGACCGGGTCGTTGATCAGCGGACGCTTGGGTGCGGGGCCCTTGCGTGGCATATCAGCTCTTCTCCTTCTTGGCGCCGTAACGGCTGCGGGCCTGCTTGCGGTTCTTCACACCCTGCGTGTCGAGCGAGCCGCGGATGATCTTGTAGCGGACACCGGGAAGGTCCTTCACACGACCGCCGCGCACGAGCACCATCGAGTGCTCCTGCAGGTTGTGACCCTCGCCCGGGATGTAGGCCGTGACCTCGACCGCGCTGGTCAGGCGAACACGCGCGACCTTGCGCAGCGCGGAGTTCGGCTTCTTCGGGGTCGTGGTGTACACACGGGTGCACACGCCACGACGCTGCGGGCTCCCCTTGAGGGCCGCGGTCTTCGTCTTGGCGACCTTGTCGCGGCGACCCTTGCGGACCAGCTGGTTGATGGTTGGCATAGACCGGCTTTCCTTATTAGTTAACGCGGTGTCTGGAACTTCATGTCTGTTTAGTTGGCGACGCTCCCGGGGCCCTTCGTGGTCACGCAAGCTTCCGCCTCCGGGCCCGTCGTTCACGTCGCTGTCATCGAGCTTTCACTCGCACGTCCGGCCACGTTTCTCGCGTCCCGAGGTCGGGCGTGTCGCACGCGGCGCGAAGCCCGAAATCTGGGCACGCTGGAGTGGTCAGCCGCTTTCGCTGGCCTACGATCACGTACGAACTTGCCCGCATGCTTCCGGGCACAGCGATCCACGATACCCGCGGCCGGGACACAGGGTCAAAGCGGGTGGTATGGCCCCCCGCTACCGCGCCAAATTCAAGGTCAACTCGACCAGCTTTTTCGCCGCCCCGCACGGGTCGGGGTGGCTCGAGCCCGGATGGTAGTTGACCCAGAAGCCGATGACGCCCTGATCTGCCGCGCCCGCGCTCACGCCGCAGGAGTCCGGATCGTTGGGACGGCGCGTCTCCAACGCGCGCCTGCCCTCCACGGTGATGTTGTTGGTGCTGTAGCCGAGCCTGTCGTTGTTGGCCTTCTCGTTGTTCAGCGCACCGACCTCGTACCAATTGAGCGTCACCATGGCGTCGCCGCCGGGCGCGCCCAGCAGATCCCACATGCAGACCGCACCGTAGAAGGACGGCTGGACGAAGGAGTCCGCACCCACCGCCTTGGCGATGTCCTCGCTGGTGACGACCTCGCATTCACGCAGCAGCTTGTCGAAATTGGTGTTGACGGTGTCCCCGGTACCGGATCCGGCCGGATAGGCGGACCCACTGATCGTTCGGCCGCAACCAGAAGTGCCGAACGCAAGGGCCAACAGGGCTACCGCGGTGAATATTCCGCGGGTGTAGCCGCGCCGAAATGTCATCGGTCCTTCCCTACCCCAGCCGTTGCACGGTCAGTTCCGCCAGCTTGTGCATGCGGTCGCACGGATTACCGTTGGCGCCGAACAGGCCGAAGGACATCGACCACTCGAAGAAGTCGTCATCGAGCCGCACCGCGAGGTCACAGACCTGCCCGCTCGGCTCGAGCGCCTGAAAACCGGTACGCCCTCCGACTTCGATCGTCTGCGGATTGCGGCCCTGAGTGGAGACCCATGCCTTCTCCCGCTCGATCGGGCTGCCCCGATACGAGGCGAAGGTGACGCTGGACGAACCGGTCCCCGCAGACTGCCAGTTGCAGCCCACCGAGTTCTTCAGCACCAGGGAGATCTGGCCGAGACCCGCGATATCGCGCACCTCGTCGTCGGTCGCGTGCCCGCATTCGCCGACGAACGGACCTAGTGTGGCCACCTTCGGCGGCGGGCGCAGCGAGGTCTGGGTGTCGTCGGTGTCGCCCCCCGAACCGCACGCCGTCAGCGTCAACGACAGCACCGCCGCACAGCCGACCAACGCCCCTATCCGCATAGCTGCACTCTACCCACGGCGTGGCCGTCGGGTCCGGATCGCGCGGGCGGCAACGGTTATCCAGCGTCGACGCACACCGCCCGCGCGACCGGATCCGCGCCCACCACAGAGCGCGATGACGATCGAAAGCCACCGCGGCGGTTTTCCCGGCCGCCGCGATCCTCCCCGTGTCCGGCGAATGATCCGACCAGGAGAGTGCTGCTGAATACACAGTGCGACAACCGATCACAAATTGCCGCGCGCCTCCTGTTCGCGTTCGATCGCCTGGAACAGGGCCTTGAAATTGCCCTTGCCGAAACCGAGGGAGCCGTGCCGCTCGATGAGCTCGAAGAAAACGGTGGGACGGTCGGTGAGCGGTCTGGTGAAGATCTGCAGGAGATAGCCGTCCTCGTCGCGATCTACCAGGATGCCACGGCGCTGTAATTCCTCGACCGGCACGCGGACCCGGCCGATGCGGGCGCTCAGTTCGGGGTCCTCGTAGTAGGCGGCGGGTGTGTCGAGGAATTCGACACCCTCGCGGCGCAGCGCGTCGACACAGGAAAGGATGTCGCCGGTGGCGAGCGCGATGTGCTGCACGCCGGGACCACGGTAGAACTCGAGGTATTCATCGATCTGCGAGCGCTTCTTGCCGACGGCGGGTTCGTTGAGCGGGAACTTCACCCGGTGGTTTCCATTGGCGACCACCTTGCTCATCAGCGCCGAATACTCGGTGGCGATGTCGTCGCCGACGAACTCTGCCATGTTGGTGAAACCCATGACGCGTCGATAGAACTCGACCCACTGGTCCATCTGCCCGAGTTCCACATTGCCCACTACGTGGTCGATCGCCTGAAACAGCCGAGGGGGCGAGCCCGCCCGTTGCTGATAGTTCGAGCGCCGGCCGACATAGCCGGGCAGGTAGGGACCGTGGTAACGGGAACGGTCGACCAGCGTGTGGCGGGTCTCGCCGTAAGTGGCCAGCGCGGCCGAGCGGACGGTGCCGAAGTCGTCGGTGTCGTCGTGCGGTTCGACCAGGATGGTGGCGCCGTGCGTCCGCGCCCATGCCACACAGCGATCCACGTCGGGCACCTCCAGCGCGATGTCGACAACGCCGTCGCCGTGCCGATCATGATGGGCGACCAGCGTACTGTTCGGGTCGACGGCCCCGGAAACCACGAAACGTGCTGCGCCACTGCGTAAGACGAACGCTTTGTGGTCACGGTTTCCGGTCTCGGGACCGGAGTATGCCTCCAGCCGCATCCCGAAAGCGGATTCCAGGAAGTGCGCGGTCTGCGTGGCGTTGCCGACCACCCAGACCAGTGCATCCCAGCCGATCACGGGGAAGGGATCGCCGCTGTCGTCGTGGTCGACCAGCCCGACGAGCGTGCGCAGCTCGCGGTTGCTGGGGGCGGTGCCGCGCCGGGCGTTGGGCAGGTGATCAATGGTCATGTTCCCAGGAAATCGCCGGGTCTGCACGGTAGGCAACAGCGCCGATTATCGATAGACAGTGTGGCGAATTCGGCTAGGAAGCGCCGTGTAATGCTGGACAATTTGAATAGCATTTGCCGGACAGGCAGCAAGCCTGGCCCATGCCCCGAACGGAGGCCGTCATGTCGCGCACGTCCGCGAAACTCGACGAACTCGATCTCGCCATCCTTACCGCGATGCACGAGTACCAGAAGGCGGGCATTCTCGAGCTGTCCCGCCGCACCCGGGTCGCCAGGGCCACGGTGCAATCCCGGATCGGACGCATGGAGGAGTCCGGCGTGATCGCCTCTTACGACCCGCAGATCGACGTCACCGCGGCCGGGTTCGACGTGCAGGCGTTCGTCACGCTGGAGATCGCACAGGGCGCGCTCGACACCGTCGCGGCCGAACTCGACGCCATCCCCGGTGTGCTGGAGGCCTACGCGACCACCGGCTCCGGCGACGTGCTCTGCCGGATCGGCGCCGACTCGCACGCTGGACTGCAGGCCGCCTTGCTGAGCATCGACCGGACCTCGTCGGTGGTGCGCTCGCACAGCGTCATCGTGCTGTCGACAGTGGTGGCGCGCCGGTCGCTGCCGCTGCTGCGCACGGTGAGTCCGGCCGGTACCACCAAGGCGCCCGCCTACCGTTCGACCCACGAACCGTAGCCGCGGCAACCGTTTCGAACGAAATGCGGTCCTCGCTAGGGACGCAGGTCGGCGTCCACGTCGAGGATTTCCACGCTTGCCCGCCTACCCGCCTCCAGGAAGCCGAGCAGGGCGTGCGCTTCGGCCGCCACGGCGGCGCTTTCCGTCTTGGTCCAGGTCCTGGTCGGGCTGATCCGGAGCCGAGCGGTCTCGGCGGTGACGAAGACCTTGTACAAACCCGCGAGGAACCCGTCGACGAGCACCGGAGACACCTGTGCCGCGAAGGCGCGCAACGGAGGGGCCGCACCGTCCGGCACGATCCTGGTCCGATCCTGGTGGGAGAGAAGGGCATTGTCGTACCAGCCGAGCAGGCGCACTGGAGCGGGCACGTCGGGGTCGGCGAGCTCGCCGTCGGCTACGTCGTAGAGGGTCCGTCCGCGCTCGTCGGTGTAGGTGCGCACGCGGTCGCCGAGTTCGTCCATCGCCTGCTTCATGCCGAGCAGCTTCGACCAGGTCTGCATGTCCATGGTGCCGGCCGGGCCGAAGGCGCGCAGATAGCGGACGAGCAACTCCGCCAGCGGGTAGCTCGGGTCGAGCGGAGCGTCGAGCCACGGCTCGACCCGGGACCAGATCGGCCTGCTGTTGTCTTTCCACTGGCCCCGCGGCGGGGTCTGCAACACCGGGAGCTGATAGAGCCAGGTCTGCACCACCGCGCCCGCGTTGCGATCCGGATAGAGCTCGGCAGCGCGGGCGCGCAGCTCCGCAGCGGACATCGGCTCGTCGCCGAGTACCGCTTCGCCGTGCCTGCGCACCTCCTCCGGGTCGAGTCCGACCATCGCGCCATAGTTGAACCCCTTGCGGAACGGCACCTTCTCCAGCTCCGGTTGCACGTGCGGCGCGATGCGTAGCGCGTCGGGCGGGGTGACCAGGTGAATCGTGCCGCGCATCAGGGTGATTCGGACCAGCGAGCGGTCCGCCAGCGCGTCCGACACCGTCGTCGGATCGAAATCCGAGATGCGGCTCCACAATCCGACGAACGGCGGCGGCGAATCCTGCGCCTGCAGCCCGACGAGATGGTCGCACATCTCGTGCACGGTGCGCGGGGAGCGCTCCAGCAGGTGCTGGCGGGCGAGCAGGGTGCGATTCAGCACCCGGGTGGACAGCTTCACAGCGTGCTCCAGGGACGGCAGTTCTGTGCGCGTCAGCGCAGCGTGACCACGACCTTGCCGGTGGCGGTGCGGTTGTCCAGCGAGGCGACCGCCTCGGCGGCCCTGTCCAGTGGGTACAGCACCGGCTCCGGCGGCGCGATCTTGCCGGCGGCGAGCAGGGGCTCCACCTCGACCCACTGCTCGGAGAGATACCCCGGGTGCGACATCACCCATTCGCCCCACAGCGCGCCGAGCACTTCGACGTTCTTCAGCAGCAGCCGGTTCACCTTGACGGTGGGGATCTCGCCGGCGGTGAAGCCGACCACCAGCAACCGTCCCGCCGAGGCGAGCGAACGAATGCTGTCGGTGAAGCGGTCGCCGCCGACCGGGTCGAGCACGATGTCTACGCCACGCCCGCCGGTCAATTCCTGCACCGCCGCGAGCCAGCCGTCGGCGAGCACTACGTCGCTGGCGCCGTTGGCGCGGGCCACCTCGGCCTTCGCCTCCGTGCTCACCACGGCGATCACCCGGCCCGCGCCGAGCGCGGCCGCCATCCGCAGCGTCGAGGTGCCGATGCCGCCCGCGGCGCCGTGCACGAGCACAGTCTCGCCCTCGGCCAGCCTGCCGCGGTTGCGGAGGCAGAAGTGCACGGTCAGATCGTTGAACAGGATGCCGGCGCCCGCCTCCAGCGAGACGTTGTCCGGCAGCCGGAACACCATCTGCGCGGGTACGACGGCCACCTCGGCCATGGCGTTGCCGAGCAGGGTCAGTGCGACCACCCGGTCACCGGCCGCGACGTGTGCGTCTTCCGGCGCCTCGCGCACGATGCCCGCAACCTCGCCGCCGACGACGAACGGCAGCTCGGGCTTCATTTGGTACAGGCCGCGTGTCATCAGCACGTCCGGGAACGCGACACCTGCCGCGTGCACGTCGATCACGACACCACCCTGGTAGGACGCGGGCTCCGGGATGTCCACGACCTGGATCGCTTCCGGTCCTTCCAGCTTGCTGACCTGGGCTGCGCGCATGTGCTGACCTCTCTGTCCTCGCGACGGCGTGTGTACTCGCCGACGCCGCCGAGACCAACCTAACCGGCCGCCGCGGACCAGTATCCAGACGACCCGATTTCGAGCGGGCGATCGCGCTGATCATCCAGCACGAATCCGCGGGCAACCGCTCGCGGAGAATCGCTGGGACAGCAACCGGACCGAATCGGTCCGCCCCGCCATCCTGCCTGGTCCAAAGCTTTTTTGGTGGATTATGCGGGAGTACAGGCGGCTCGACGCCAGGGTGTGACGTGCGCCCCGTAAAGTCGTGTCACAACAGCACCGCATGAAGAAACGCAGCACACCGTGCAGCGCGAGGAGCACCAGTGTCACTCGATCAGCCACTCGCCCCGCTTTCCCAGGAGGGCATCGGCTTTGCTTCGGCGTGGCCCGTCCGGGCTGGCGATGTGGATCCTTACGACCGGTTGCGGTTCGATGCCGTCGCCCGCTACCTCCAGGACATTGCCTGGGAAAATCTGCAGACGACCTTCTTTCACCGGACCGACCCGAATTGGATCGTCCGACGGACAGTCATCGACGTCATCCGACCGATCCTCTGGCCGGACGAGGTGCGGCTGTTGCGCTGGTGCTCGGCCTTGTCCACCAGGTGGACCAATATGCGCGTGCGGATCACCAGCGGAAACGGTGGCTTGATCGAGACAGAGGGCTTCTGGATCAACATCAGCGAGTCGACCGGGATGCCCGCCCGGATCAGCGACGAGGGCCTCGCCTACCTGGCCCGCACGACCGACGAGCATCGGCTGCGCTGGCGGCCGTACCTGGCAGACGCCACGCCGCCGGAATCGGACACCGACATGCCGTTCCCGGTGCGCGCCACGGATATCGATCAGTACAACCACGTCAACAACGCCTGTTACTGGCAGGCAGTGGAACAGTTCCTGGTCGACTACCCCAAGCTGCTCGCAGGCCCGCACCGCGCGGTGATCGAATATGTGGCGCCGGTCCTCGCGCGCCAGCATGTGACCGTACGGAGCCGATACGAGCCCAGCGACCGGTCAGGACAGCCGGTGCTGCGGCTGTGGTTCGTTGTCGGCAGTACGACCACCACGGTAGTCCGCATCATGCCGCTGCCCGGTGCCGCCTCTCCGGGTCTTTAGGCTGCCCACCTCTCCGGATCTTCAGGCCGTACCAGTCGGGTGACGGGGGATTTGCGTTCAGGTCCTGCGGTGGGTGCCACTCGAGTTCTGGGCGTTCCCGATGAGTTACCAATGTGCCCTCTAAAAGCATATCCGCCGGTCATGGGGGCGACAGTACCGCGTGTTCTGTGGTCATTTGCCATCTACTTGTCAAGAATTCGGCCGACGTGTGTGTAGGGCGGTGCTGAGTGACGCGGTGTGTTTCGTTTCGCCTGGTCGGGCCGGGGCCAGCGAGGAGGGGCCGGGTGCAGGGGAAGACGGAGGATAGGTTCGGCGTGCGACGCGTTCTGTCGCGGTCGGTCGTCGGTGAGGTGTGCGGGGTTCTGTTCGTTGGCGGACATAGTTGAGGGGTGGCACCGCTTGTGCCACCCCTCAATTCGGTTCGGTACGCGATCTAGCTGGAGCGGCGGCGTGCGACCTCGTTGAGTGCGGGGCCGATCTTGTCGCCGATGAGTGCGGTCACGTCGGCGTGTGGCTGGTGGCGACGCACGTACGATTTGCGCAGTACCCGGGAGGTGTTGCCGAGTTGGTCGGCGACCTTGGTCACGTCGAGTCCGGCCGAGATGCCTTCGGTGCCAAGGTGTTTGCGCAAGCTGTGGGGCGTGACCCCGTCGGGCAGCCCGAGCGCTGCGGCGAGTCGCTGCCAGCGGCGGCCCATGCTTTTGAGGTTGCGGGGCCCGCCGTCGTCGAGATCGAAGAACAACAGGTCTTCGGGCCAGTCCGCCTTCGTCGGGCGCGGCGGCAACCCTGCCTTCAACCGGCGCTTGCGGATTTCCTTCCGAACAGCTTCTAACCGGTCTATCCGGGCGGTGAGCAGGTCCAGGACCACTTGCGGGAGCTGGACAGATTTGGTGATGAACTTGCCCTGACTCAGGTCTTCGGCGTCCGGCGTGGTGTAGTCGGTCCACACCTGCGCCGATCCGTCGCGGCTGCGGACCGCCCCGCGCGGGGTGAGGATCCCGGTCTCGAAATCGATATCGGACTCGCACACACCGAGCGTCTGGCCGAGCCGCCATCCGGTCGCAGCCACGAACACCACCCAATCGGCCAGATCATCGGTTTCGCAGAACTCCGCAACCGTGGGCACCCGCTGTTTCCACGCCCGCTTGCCCACTCGCTTGTCCAGTGTGGGGCACGGCGTATCGCAGGTGTAGACGTCGATCAGGATGCGCGCCACCGTCGCGGAGTCGACGAATGCGGCACCGCCACGGCGGCGGGAGAAGTTGCCCGGTTTGGGGAGTAACGCTTCGCGGACCGGGTTGCTCGGGTTGCCCGGTCCGAGTGCGCCGACACGGATGCAGAACCGGAACATCCCCGACAGAATGTTCTCCTTCAAGATGCGCGGCGCGCTGCCGCCACGCTCGCGGGCCACATGGCCGAGCATGTCTTCGATCACGGCGGTGTTGATCAGACCGATCTCGCGGCGTCCGTACTTCGGGATCACGGTGTCACGCATCATCGGTTCGTAGTTGTTGATCGTCTCGGGGAGCCGTCCGCGCGTGCGTAGATCGTCCTTGTACGCGGCCCACGCTTGCGCGAGGGTGGAGCGCTTGTTCAGTGCGCCCGCGAGGGTGACCGAGGAATCGATCCACTCCTGTGCGTCATCGATGAAGGCGCGGCGGGCACGTTCACCGGTCCGGTCCGGTTTGGTCCGGCCCCGGCTGTCGGTCTCCGGCGGTGATGAGCGGGTGATGCGCTGGTAGTTGCCGTTCCAATCGCGGGGTCTTCCCGATGCCGTCCACACACCCGGCAGGCTCGGGTGCGGTTTCACGTTGGGTTCGGGGACGGTGCCGGGGTCGAGTTCGGGGCGGCCACGTTTAGTCTGGACCATGCCTCTATTCCTTTGGAGGGGGTAGTGGTGTTGGCCTCCGTCGCCCGCTGCTGGTAACAGCGGGGTTGAACCGGCGGGGGCCAGCTGCGTTATCGGGGTTGCCCCGTTAGGCGGCGGTGGTGCCGCCGCGCCGGGTGCGTTGTTCCTGCTCATCAATCCATGCCTCGACGTCGCTGCGCCGGTAGACGATCTTGCGGCCGAGGGCGAAGGAGGCGGGGCCGTAGCCGATGTGGCGCCAGTAGCGCAGGGTGCCGATGGCGAACTTGTATTCGTGGGCCAGTTCAGCGGTGGTGAGCCAGTCCTCACGCTGGTTGCGGTGGGTGGTGGTGTCGGCGGGGGTGGCGGGTTCGTGGTCTGGCATCGGGTTCCTCTCAGGCGGCGGTGTGGCGGGCCGGTGGCCGGGTGCATACGGGTCCGGTGGGGGCGTGTTCGGTGATGTCGGGAAGTCGAGTTCTTCTGGTGTATCGGTCATTTCGTCTTCTTTGCGTGTCGATGTCGTTTCCGCCGTGCCCGAATGCGGGTCCATGAACGCTCCCTACACCGGCTGTCGTCAAGCGAACTGGTGCCTGCATCACCGTGCGGGGGTGACTGCTGGGTGTTCGACGTGACTCGTGTCGGGCCGTAGCGCCGCCGATTCCGGGTCGGGCATCGTGGGGAACCGGCCGCGCCGTGAAATGGCGGCAGGCGCACGTTCCGGGCGGCGCGACCGGTGTTCCGGTTCGGGCGTCGGGTGTGGGTGCAGCCCACCATCGGGGGTACGGAATCCGGTTCCCGCGATAGGCGACTGCGCCGCGCCTGGGCGACCGGGGGGAATTCTCGTGCGGCAGCGCACAGGGGCGGGGGTCGAGGTTTGTGCCCGGCACCGCGACGGTGGCGAATCCGGGGGCATCATGCCGCCCGACCGTCGAGGACTATCTCTTGCCCGCCGTCGGCATCGTTGTCGTTGTCGCCGACGTCTGCGGTAGCGGTCCCAGCGTCGCCGGGGTCGGTGAGTGGAGGCAGCGATGGCAGCGGTTCGATGTCGATATCGGTACCGCCGTCATCGCCTATGGTGGCGAGTTCGCTGGGGTCGGTGGTGATCAGAGCGTCTTCCGTGAGTGAGGCCAGCGATCCGAAGACGGCGCGGTCGGTGCCCCCGACGGCGAGCAGACCGCTGCCCCGGGCAGCCGACAGCAAGAACTGTCGTTCACCGTCGGACAGTTTGAACGCGGCGGCGACCTCGTCGATGGCCTGAGGTGCCTGACGTAGCAGGATCTGTGTCGCGGCGTTGGACACGATCGCGCGCCCCAGTTCGGTGGAGAGCACGTCTGCGCTGTCCTGGGTGGCGACGGTGAGCCCGGCCCAGTGTTTGCGGAAACTCTTCGCGGCCCGGAACAGGAATTGCGCTGCGGCAGGTTGGCGCATGAGCAGCCAGGCTTCGTCCACGGTGACCATCCGCGGCCACCGGTTCGCCGGGTTGGACACACGCCGCCATGTCGCGTCCAGCACCAGCAGGGTGCCGATCGCCTTCAACTCCTCCGGTAGTTCTCGCAGGGAGAACACCACCAGCCCACCCTCGGGGTCGGTGGTGGTCGGTCCGTCCAACAGCCCGGCATAGGCTCCGCCGCCGACGAAGGGATGCAATCCGGCCGCCAGCTCTTCGGCGGCAGGGGTGGCGAGCCTGTCCAGTTGGTCACGTAATCGGCTCAGGGTCGGGGCGGGCCGCGTCCAGGTGGCGGGGTCGTCGGTGATACCGGCGGCGGTGTAGGTAGCCGACAGGGCGGTGTCTAGGGCCGCCCGTTGTGCGGGTGTCTGCTCGCCGAGTAGGACCTGGATGAGGCCGTGCAGGAACAGTTTCCGGCGTGTCAGGGCATCGGCGGGGGCGCTGCGGCGGCCGTCGGGGCGGGTGTGGATTTCCAGGTCGAACGGGTTGAGTCGCTCGCCCGGGGCGCCGAGGCGGATGTGGGTGCCGCCGACCGCCTCGGCCAGGCGGCGGTATTCGTCTTCGGGGTCGATGACCACTTGCTCGATACCGCGATACAGCGAGCGCAGGATCTCGGTCTTGACCAGATACGACTTCCCCGCCCCGCTACGGCCGAGGACCACCATGTTGTGGTTGTGGGCGTCGGGGGCGAACCGGTCCACGAACAACAACCCCGACGCGGCGTCACGGCCGTAGAGCACCCCCTCGGGGCGGGCGGCCCGGACCGGATCGGCTACCGGCAGTTGTGGGGAGTCGAACGGGAACGCCGCCGCGAGCGCGGTGGTGTCGAAGGTGCGCCGCACCCGGATCAAATCCAACCCGAGAGGCAGCGTTGTGGCCCAGCCCTGCGCGGCGCGATAGGCCAGGGTGCAGGTGTCCACGAGCAGGCTCGCGGCCAGCGCCCGCACGGCGGCGACCTCATCGGCCAGCTCGGCTTCGGTGTCGGCGTGCACTGTGAGGTACACCCCCACCCGGAACAGTCGCGCCTGCGAGCGCGCGACGCGCGCCGACAACTCGGCGGCGTCTTCGACGGCGACGTCGATCTGCGGGTCGGAGGGTCGGCCTCGGCTCGCGTCGTGCATTCGGGAGGATTCCAGTCGCGCGAGTTGGCGGCGTAGCCGGGTGGCGGCGGTGACCGGGTCGACGGGGTCGATGTGGACGGCGACCTCGACCCGTCCGGGATGGGTCAGCAGTGGTGCGAGCCAGCCCGCCGTCACCTCGCGCGGATATCCGGTGACCGCGAGGGTCGCCGCCCAGTCGCCACCGATCTCGAGGTGGCGGGTGCCGATCGTCAGCGATTCCGGTGCGAACCCCGCCTCGCCGTCGGGCGTGAACGGGTCGTCGGGGAAGGAGTCGGGATCGGTGTCGGTGTATGCGGCGGTGGTGATGATGATGGCGTCGCGGGGTGCGACATCAGCGGCGGACGACACGAGTCCCTCGGGATTGCAGCAGGCGGTCAGGACGGCGGTGGCTTGCATGTCATCGAGGGCGGTGACCGTCACTCCCAACGGGGCGAGTAGGTCGGCGGCTTCGTTCATGCGACGCAGCAGCCGTGACTCGGCGGCCCGGCGCGCGGCGGCCGACAGGCTCCGCCGAGCACGGCCGCGCCCACGCAGCTTGAGCAGCCGCATGCCCGGCGAGGTCGCGGCGGTGGGATTGTCGAGGGGCTCGCGCCACACCAGCAGTACCTGGCGGTGGGTCAGGTTCTCCCCGGCGGCCAGTTCGGCGAGGTGCGCGGCGTGGTCGTGGGCGGCGGCGGCCAGGTGCGGGGACATGTCTTGGGTGGCGGTGTGCAGGCTGGTGAGGTGAGTGGTGAGGTCCAGGCGTGCCGAGCGCAGGAGGATCTGGACGGGTTGGCGCAGGGTGTGGAGCCAGCCGGTGAGTTGTCCGACGAGGCTGTCTTGTTCGGCCGGGGTGCGTAGGGCGAGGTTGAGGGTGCCAGCGACCGCGACGACGGCGAGCCCGTCGGCCCCGAGGTCGATGACCCCGACACCGCCGCCGCCCGGTGTGACCGACGCCGGTAACCGCAACTCCTCGGGCGATAACGCCGCGGGAACCGGCGGGCGTGGCCGGGCTCGTGTAGCCCGGTCGGTGATCCACCTCGGCGCCGCCGCGATCATGGTGCCCTCGGAGGCGGTGACCAGGTGACGCGAACGAAACCGGTGGCGGATCGCGGCTAACAACAGCAGGTCGGCGGGGAGCCCGTCGCGGCGGGTGAGGATCGCGACGGTGACCACGGCGGCGATCGGTGCGGCGGCGGCCAGGAACACCAGCGGCGCGACCACGGCCCGGGTTGCGATCCACACCGAGTACAGCGCCAGTGCGGTGGTGGCGAGGATGGCGAGTTGTCGGGCGGTGAACGGTCCGATCAACCGGTCACTGCGTTCGACATCGGCGGGTATACGCACGATCGTCGTCATAGAGGCTTTCCTCCTCGGGGAGCTCGGCGCGCACGGCGACGCACCGGGAGATCGGGCAACGGCAGATGCAGTTGCCGTCCCGGCGACGGTGTCGGCGCGGGTGGTGGTTGGGGTGGTGTGGACGGTGGTGGGGCGGGCCGGATGCGGGTCACCGGGATGGGCAGCGGGTACTGGCCGCTACGCAGCGGCCGGATCCGGTCGTAGGGATCCGATGGTGCGGGCGTCTCGAAGTCGAACGCGAGCTGTTGGGGTCGGCGGCCTCGCGGCGCGGTGGCGCGCGCTGGTGGTCGTAGGGGTTCGGCCGCTGCGGTGGGCCGGACCCTGCTCACCGGGATCGGCAGCGAGTACTGGCCGCCGCGCCCGGGACGGATCCCCCGGTAGGGGTCCGGCGGATCGAAGTCGAAGGCAAGTTGCCTGCCGCGCGGCATACGGCCCGGTGTGGTCTTTGGGGCGGTAGTGGATTGTCCGGCTGCTGGGGAAGGTTGCCGCCGGACTCGACGCACACCTTCCAAGGGCAGCATCAGCTGCCCGTCGCGGGTGGCGCGCACCCGCGCGTACGGGTCGCGTGGCCCGGCCGCGACGGCACGTCGCCCACGAGGCCGTGGCTGGGCGGGCGTGACCGAACCGCCACCGCCGCGCCCGCGACCGGTGTTGCCGCCTTTGAGTAGGCCGAAGGTTTTGTAGACGACGTAGCTGCGCACGACCGAGCCGACGAGGGTGCGGCCGTGCCCGATCCGCAATACCGACAGCAGCCAGAACGGGGTCTTGATCAACACACCCATCAATGCGAGCGCGACGATCAGATCAACGATCCCGTTCGCGGTGGGGCCGAAGAAGTTCCATCCCCCCGGGGTGAGGAACACCCGCAGCACCGTCACCAGTACCAGTGACTGCACCACCTGGATCGCCAGGCACGCGGCGAACGATCGCCACCACCAGCGCGCCACCATCTCGAGGCCGGGCAGGGCGTGACACATCAACGCCAGCGGGGCCGCCACGATCAGGATGACGGTGACCGCGACGCGCACCACATAGGAGACCAGCAGCACGACCAGCATCACCACCAGTGCGACCAGCAGCAGGATCGTGAAGGTCCCCTGCGCCGTGCCGCCGGTCGCCGCGAGCTGGGTCAACGCGGCGGCGGCGGAGTCGGAGTCGACACCGTCACCGGCGAGGGATTGGGCGAGGGCGTTGGCGAACCCGAT
The DNA here is from genome assembly GCF_052114905.1 of Nocardia sp. 2TAF39. Lineage (NCBI taxonomy): Bacteria > Bacillati > Actinomycetota > Actinomycetes > Mycobacteriales > Nocardiaceae > Nocardia > Nocardia sp. 2TAF39. The sequence continues at coordinate 54,698 of NZ_JBFRFQ010000023.1, read as the reverse complement.
CGCCGCGGTCGCGATCACCATGCTCATCGCGGCAGTGATGAACCCGACCACCAGCCGTGCCGTCAGCTCGCGCCACGACCACCGCGTCTGCAGGGTTTCGCGCACCATCAGCAGCACCCCGGCCGCGGTCACCACCAGCCCATACAGCGCGAGCACCAACTGCCACGACTGCGTCCACAACACACCGACCTGCGGCAGATCACCGGGTTCGGGGGTAGTGAGCAGGGTGTGCGACACCAATTCGAGCAGCGGGTTGAGCGCGGAGTCGACCAGACGCTGGAAGAACCCGTCGATCGCTTTCGCGACGCAGCCGGAGATGTTGCTCACCCCGCACTCGCCAGCCCCCGGCCCCGGTGAGCCCGGGGTGGGGATATTCGAGTCGGGAACGCCCGGGGTGGGTGAGGCCGGGCTGGTGGTGGGTGGGGGCGTGATCCAGCGCGACGGAGGCACCGCCGAGGTCGGAGCCGGTGTCGTGGGTGTGGGTGTCGCCGGAGCCGAGGGCACCGGCACGGGCGGCGTCGGTGGTGGTTGCGCGGCGGCACTCATCACACCGGTGAGGGTGATCAGCACCGCCGCGAGCACCACCGCCACTGTGGCCACAGTGGCCCGGAGGGTGCGCTGTGCCCGCCGCAGCGAAGCGAGGGTGGGCCGGGCGGGACTCGGGGTGCTCACCGTCAGGCCCCCACGATCGATTGCAGGACCGCGACGATCAGCGGCGCCAGCATCGCCAGCGCGTATCCCAGGCAGGCCGCGCGGAAGGCGCTCTTGGCCTTCTCCATCTCGGCCGGATCACCCGCCCCGATCACATAGCGGGCTCCGGCGACGGTCAGGCAGACCGTCGCCAGGGCGGCGAGGATGCCGATCAGCCAGTTGCGCAGGTTGGTGAGCACCTGATCCAGCGACGACGCGATCGCCAGCACGTCCCCCGGTGGTGTGGCCGCCGCCGAACCGGCCGCCAGCATCAGCACGATCGCTACTGTGCAAGCGGTCGCGAGGATCGTCGACCATCGCCGGACACGCCCGCGCCGCGCGGGGCTGGTGAGTGTTGTATCGGTGTCGGGGAGTCGAGTCACGCGCATGCGCGCACCTGCTCGTGCCCGGTGGTCGAGTGTGCCGGTGCAGGCGAGTGCTGTCCTGGCTGACGAACTCGGGTTTGCGACGGCCCGGTGCCCTCGGCGAGTGAGAGCGCGTTCATGGCGTGGGCTTCGACGATGGTGGTGCGACCGGTATCGAGGGCGCGTTCGGTGAGCCAGGTCACGAGTCGGGATTCGGCGCGTCGGCGTTGTTTGCGCAGCTTCCACAGCGACTGCCCGCGTTCGGCGGCCAGCGAGGTCAGCGTGCGATATTCCCATCGTGAGACCGCGATCAACTCCGCCGCCTCGGTGGTGATCACTGCGGCGGCTACGGCTTCGGCGAGCACGGTCTCGGGATGGCCCGGCCCGGTCACCATCAGCAGCCTCTTATGGTCCATCGGGCCTAGATCACGGTCGAGGTCGGCGACCGACGCCACGACCGGCAACTGCCGCCGCACCGCTGTGATCGCGGCGCGGTAAGCCGCCCACCGCAGCCGATGCCACACCCCCGGCCGATCCAGCTCGACGCATCCGAGATGGGTGAGGAACCCGGTCAGTACCTCGGACTCGAAGTCGTCGCGATGATCGCTGCCCGGCGCGGCGAACAAACCGGCCATCCCCGCCAGCATCGGCACCGCCAGAGCGGCGCACACCAGCGTCGCATCGTGGCCGTGTGCGCGTGATCGCTCGATCAGCCACACCCAGATCGCGTCGACCACAGCGATCGGCACACCGCGATCCCACAGCCGCTCGCGTAACCCGTCCCACGACTCGACCTCGCCATCCGACAGCCCCGGTGCCGGTCGCGGATCGACGGGCACAGGCTGCCCAGCGATCGGGCCGAACGTCGAGAACACCACCTCCAGCGGCGAGCGCGCATTACCGCGCGGTCCCGAGGAATTCACGAACTCCGAATTCGTCACCATCAACTCCCTACTCGGTGGAAACAACAAAGATTCCGACCTCGCAAGGACACCGCACACCCATATCCAAAACACATCCAAAACACACCCAAACAACACCCGAACCGCATCTGAAACATATCCGAGCCACATCCAAACGGATGTAGCAATCATCAAGCATCCACGGCCCAGCGCCGGTCAGACGCCCAGGGATAGCGCAGACCATCAGGGTGGATATGCACACGGATATGGTTCGGGTGCGTTTCGGATATCACGCCCAATCGCCATCGGCAAACCCTCCAGAAAAATCTGAAAAAATATTTGATCCAACCCCGGTTCGATATCGGCACTTCTGTGCCAGACGGACGGTCCTCGGACTACCGATTCCACCCGAAAAAAATTCTTCAAATAAATTTTGGTGGGCGATGTCCCGAATAAGCGTTTTCGGCGGAAGTAGACGAGTACACATCGTTCTCCCACCGTCAGGAGCGCCCTCGTATGACCGCGAAAACTCCGCAGCGTCCATCCCGGTCCGCCACCAGCCCCACCTTGCCCGCGACGGGCACGGCGGCGATTCCCTCGACCCTGTGGGCCGCCGGGAGCGACCCCCTCGATCCCGACGACCGCTGGCCCGAACCGATCCTGTCTCGCGCGGTGCGCGAGTTCTCCGTACCGGGCGGGCGGGTGGAGTTGATCGGCTGGCCCGCCCCCACCACCCGAGGCGGTCTACACGTGGCCGAACCCGACACGGCGGCGGCGCTGGCGACGGTGGCGGCCCTGGGCCGCGACCCCAACCCCGACCCCGGTGCGGATGAGGCGGTGGATCTGGTCGTGGTGAGTCTGCTCGCCGATCACCTCGACCCGGTGGCCGCCGCCGACCGAGTCGCCGGGCTCGCGGTGGCGCGGATGGCGACGGGCGCACTGTTGGTCGTGCTCGGTCGCTGCCGCCACAGCGACGACGGGGTGCTGATCGATCCAGCCGGTGCGGTCGTGGCCGCCGCCCAGGCCGCCGATCTGCTCTACCTCCAGCACATCATCGCCGTCCCCGTCACCGGCACCACCATCACCGCCACACCGCCCGCCGAGGCACCCGACTCGGGCGCCGATCGGGGGCCGGTCGCGCACACCGTCGCGCACACCGACGTGTTCGCGTTCCTGTTGCCGCGCTGCGAGGAGGCCCTCCCGCAGTGACACCTCCCGCCATCCCCGTGCCCCCGCCACCGGCGTCGGGGGCACACCGAGCCGCCACCGACCAACCGATCTCGCGAAGGACCCCGATGACTCTCGACTCCACCACCCCCGACACCACGAACCCCGGAACCGTCGACCCCGGAACCGTCGACCCCGGGACCGTCGACCCCGGCGGTGTCGACCCCGGCGCTGTCGACTCCGGAGCCGCGACCGAGACCGGTCCCGCCGTGGTGCCGGTGTCGGTGTGGGCGACGGCCCAGAACGCGCCCACGGTGCAGCGGCGGGGCCGCTATCACCCCGACAGTGTCAAGCATCCCGCGAAGATGTTCCCGGCGATCGTGCAACACGCCGTCGCGGCCTACACCCGTCCCGGTGACCTCGTGCTGGATCCGATGTGCGGGATCGGCACCACCCTCGTCGAAGCCCTCCACACCGGCCGCCGCGCCGTAGGGGTCGAATACGAGGCGCAGTGGGCCGAGCTGGCGCGCGCCAACATCGGGCTCGCCCGCGACGCGGGTATCGATCTCGACGCCGCCGTCTACACCGGTGACGCCCGCAAACTCCCCACCCTGCTCCCGGAGGAGCTGCGGGGCCGGGTGGATCTGGTGATCACCTCCCCGCCCTACGGCGACTCCACCCACGGCCATGTCCGCGTCCGCGCCGGACAGGGCGTGCACAAATCCAACCACCGCTACGGTGCGGTCCTCGACCGCGGCAACCTCGCCAACGTCGGTCTCGGGCGACTGCTCTCGGGGTTCACCCGCATCCTGTCCGGCGCCGCCGAATACCTCGCCCCCGGCGGGCATGTGGTGATCACCGCCCGGCCGTGGCGTCAACACGCCGAACTGGTCAACCTGCCCGCGCACCTGATCACCTGCGGCACCCTGGCCGGGCTGGTCCCGGTCGAGCGCTGCGTCGCGCTGCTGGGGCGACTCGCTGACGGGGATCTCGTCGCCCGCAGCAGCTTCTTCCAGCGCGACTTCATCGTCAAACAGCGCGCCGCCGGACTGCCCATGCACCTGATCGCGCACGAAGACGTGGTCATCCTCCGCAAACCGCAGAACTGCTCAAGTTCATTGAAACTGAAGCATTCTCAGCGCGAACCCAAGTGCGGACCTGCCCCGTTCTGGGGTACGAGCACGACCGCTGGCGAGTCCGGGGCGGTGGCCGCGTGAACACCATCGTCGCGAGCCCTGAGCAGGGGTGGCTGGGCCGGTTCATTCTCACACCTGGCGCGGTACTGCGTGCGCTCGCCGACACCATCGAGCACACCGTGTTCTCGCCTGCCGGGATCGCAGCGTTGCTGGGGGTGGCCGGGGTGCTCGCCGCGGCGCGAGCACTCGTGCGGGTGCGCCGCCGCCGGCTGGGTGTGCGTGCTCGCCAGGTCACCGTGCTCACCCCGCCCGAGGTCGACGCGAAAGGCGCGCTCGCGTTCTGGTCGCACCTGATCGGGCAACTACGCCCCGCTTGGGCGCGAGTTCTGCTCGGGCAACCACACCTCGGATTCGAATACACCGTCACCCCCGAAGAAGGGGCCGCGATCCGGCTGTGGGTCCCCGGTGCCATTCCGCCCGGGTTGATCGAACGCGCGGTCGCCTCCGCGTGGCCCGGCGCGCACACCGACACCAGCAAGACCACCCGACCACCGCTGCCGGACTCCACGGACGGCACTCGGCGGGTCATGGCGGGCGGTGAGTTGCGGTTGGGCCGCCGCGAAGGGTTGCCGTTGCGCACCGACTACAGCGGTGATCTCGTGCGGGACCTGATCACCGCCGCCGACGACCTCGCACCAGGGCAGGCCGCGTGCGTGCAGATCCTGGCCCGTCCGGTCACCGGCCGCCGCGTCGCCCACGCCACCCGCACCGCCGGGGCGGCCGGAGCAAGCACCGGGTTCGTGGTCGCGCTGCTGCGCGATGTGTTGAACCTGATCACCCCAGGACCCCTCACCCGGTCCCCGCGCACCGGTGGCGCGACGGCCGAGCGGGCCGGGAACCGGCAGACCGCGATGGAGTACACCGCCGCCGCACGAGCAGCGGCCACCAAGGCACGCGGCCCGCACTGGGAAACCGTCGTGCGCTACGCGGTCTCGATCCCGGTCTCCGACGACCGAGACCGGGCCGAGGCGCGGGCGGTCGCACGAGGACGGGCGGACGCTTTGGCGACAGTGTTCGGGGCCTGCACCGACCACAACTACTACCGGCGACACCGCCGGATCCGGCTCGCGCTACTGATGGCCGAGCGGCGGCTCGGGCACGGGGACGTGCTCTCGGTCCCGGAACTTGCCTCGATCGCGCACCTGCCCACCGACGACGGGCTACCCGGGCTGCAACGCGCCGGGGCCCGCGCGCTGTCCCCGGCACCGCAGATCCCCACCAGTGGCCCGCACACGAAACCTCTCGGTGTCGCCGATACCGGAGCTCGCCGCCCGGTCGCGGTCAAGGTCTCCGACGCCCGCCATCACCTGCACATCCTCGGCCCCACCGGCGTCGGCAAGTCCACGCTGCTGGCGCGGATGATTCTCGATGACGCCGAGGCGGGGCGCGGGACGATCGTGGTCGATCCGAAAGGCGACCTCGTCACCGACGTGCTCTCGCGGTTGCCGCGCCGTCTCGGTGACCGGGTGGTGTTGTTCGACGCCGACTCCTCGGCTCCGCCGCCGTGTGTGAACCCCCTCGATATCGGTCGGATCGGGCGGGCGGGTCTGGATTTGGCGGTGGACAACCTCGTCACCGTGTTCCACCGGATCTTCTCCCAATGGTGGGGGCCGCGCACCGACGACATCATGCGCGCGAGCCTGCTCACCCTGTGCGCCCAACCCGGGACTCCCACCCTCGCCGACCTGCCTCGCCTGCTCACCGAACCCGCCTTCCGCAACCGCGTCACCCGCACCACACCCGACCCGGTCCTGCGCGGATTCTGGGACAGCTACGAACAACTCACCGACACCGGCCGCGCTCAACTGATCGGCCCGCTACTCAACAAGTTGCGGGCGTTCCTGCTGCGGCCGTTCGTACGAGCTGCTGTCGCGGGCGGACCCTCCACCGTCGAATTCGCCGACATCCTCGACCACGGCGGGATCTGCCTGGCCCGGTTGCCGAAAGGATCGCTCGGCGAGGAGACCAGCCGCCTGGTCGGCTCGCTGCTCGTCGCGCGCACCTGGCAGGCCGTCACCGCCCGCGCCCGCATCCCCGCCGCCGACCGCCCCGACGCGAGTTTGGTGCTGGACGAGGCACAGAACTTCCTGAACCTGTCCACCCCGGTCGAGGACATGCTCGCCGAAGCCCGCGGGCTACGCCTGTCACTGCTGCTGGCGCATCAGAACCTCGGCCAGCTCTCCCGCGAGCTGCGCGACGGCATCTCCGCCAACGCCCGCAACAAGATCATCTTCGCCGTCTCGCCCGACGACGCGCGTGATCTGGCCCGCCACACCAGCCCGTGGCTGTCCGAGCACGACCTGACCCACCTCGACGCCTTCCACGCCGCCGCCCGGCTGCTGGTCGACGGACAGAACGCCCGACCGTTCACCCTCACCACCCGGCCCTTGCCCGCGCCGACTCCCGGTCGTGCCCGCGAGATCGCCGCCGCCGCCCGCGCCCACCTCACCACCACCCCGGCCAGCCCCGCACCCGGCCACAAAAAAGCCGGTCCCAGCGGCGCGGCACCCGCCGGACGCGACCCCCGGCTGCCCTAAAGGGGGCACACCCCCACCCAACCCGGGGACGAGGACGCCGTTTCCCGCGTCCTCGTCCCTGAGAAAGGCTCCCCACGCTGATGATCGCCCACCCCGATCGGCAAGCCGATCTCCGCGCACCACGCCCCGACCGGCCCCGCTCGAGTGACACCGTCGAACTCGTGGCGCGGCTGACCGAGCGTGACCGCTGGATCCTGCGGATGCTGCACGAGCACCGCGTCCTGACCACCAACCACCTCGCCGAACTGGCCTTCCCCACCCCCAAGATCGCCCTGCGCCGCCTGGCCCGCCTCCAGGACTACCGCGTCCTGGATCGGTTCCGGCCGTTACGCACCCGAGGCAGCGCCCCCTTCCACTGGGTCCTGGCCCCCGCCGGAGCCACCGTCCTCGCCGCCGAAGCCGGGACCAGTGTGCGCGAACTCGGCTACAGCCATCAACGCACCCTCGCCGTCGCCCACAGCCTGCACCTGACCCACACCCTCGGCGTCAACGAATGGTTCACCACCCTCACCAGCCACTACCGCCACCACTACCGAGAAGACGGCGGCGGGCGAGTCACAGCATGGTGGTCCCAGACCCGCTGTCAGCGGCTGTGGGGCGACCTCGCCCGCCCCGACGCCTTCGGCCGCTACACCCACACCGGGGTGGTGTTGGATTTCTTCCTCGAATACGACCTCGCCAGCACCGCCCTGCCCCGCGTCGCCGCCAAACTCAACGGCTACAGCGAACTAGCACGCACCACCGGCCTCATCACCCCCGTCCTGTTCTGGGTACCAACCGCGTTGCGCGAAACCAACGTGCGCGACACGATGCGCCAGAGCTGGGAGCGGCTGCCCGACCCCGAGACGGTGCCGGTCGCCACCGCCGCCGCCGAACTCCTCACCCCCTTCGACCACCCATGTCCCGCCGACCGAGTGTGGCTCCCCCTCGACACCACCAGCACAAACCGTCTGCGCCTGCACGAACTGGCCGACGTGTGGCCACACCGCACCCCACCCAACCCAGAACTCGACACCGAGCAGAGCGCGGCCACCCTCGGCGGACAGATCATGCTCGCGCCACCACCGCCACTACGCCCGCCCACACTCGAGTACTGGTGAACAGCCCATGCTGGCCAAGGCACTCGGCGCGGGCAGCGCGGCAATCGTGTTCTGCATCGTCGTCATCGCCGCCGTCGTCACCACCGTCATCATCTACGACCAGCCACTACTCGCCCCCGGCCCCGCCTCGTCAGCGGGGACAGGAAGTGCACCGAGCCCGCTTGCGCGAGAAGACATTCCACCCGAGTTGCTGGTGCTCTACCAGCAGGCCGCGAGTGATTGCCCCGGCCTGGACTGGTCGGTGCTCGCCGCGATCGGCAAGATCGAAACCGACCACGGCCGCTCACCCCTACCCGGCGTGCGCTCCGGGGAGAACTCCGCTGGTGCTGGGGGCCTGATGCAGTTCCTGGAACCGACCTTCCAGGCCGTGGTGGCCCGGCACCCTTTGCCTGCGGGTGGGGCGAGCCCGCCCTCGCGCTACAACCCGAGTGACGCCATCCACGCCGCCGCCCACTACCTGTGCGACTCCGGCGCACCCGCTGATCTGCGCGCGGCGATCTTCGCCTACAACCACGCCGACTCCTACGTCGACCAAGTCCTCGACCAAGCCGCCCGCTACCGCACCACCACCGGATCCGGCAGCGGCGACTGCCACACCCTCGCCGCCGCGAGTCCCACTGCCGCGCAGGCGATCTCCTTCGCGTGCACTCAGCTCGGGGTCGCCTACGTGTGGGGCGGCAACGGCCCCGCCGTCAACGGCGGCTGGGACTGCTCCGGGCTCACCCAAGCCGCCTACCGAGCCGCCGGAATCACCCTGCCCCGCACCACCTACGACCAAATCCACACCGGCGCGCGCATCCCCGAAAACCAGCTCGCCCCAGGTGATCTCGTGTTCTACGGCACCACCGACAACAACGTGCACCACGTCGGGCTCTACCTCGGTGCCGGAAGGATGCTGCACGCACCAACATTCAACGAGCCAGTACAAATCTCGGATTATCGCTGGCGCGGCGACGACTACTACGCCGCTACTCGCCCCGCCGCTATTCCCCCTGCGGCACACGCTGATTCCCAAGCCGAACCGTAGCGCGAGGCCACGACCCGCTGTTCCGCGAATATCCGAACCATACCCGACCTTTTTCGAAAACGTCTCGGCGACCACGAATCCCGGCGCCGCGACACCGACTCCGACCCGGACAGGAGATCGCATCACCATGCGCACCCGCCACCACACCCACCGGCTCGCCCGCACCCGCCGCTTCGCTCATGCGGTGCTGTGCGCCACCGTCGCCACCGCTACCGTCGTCGGGGCCGGTGTCGCCGCCGCAGACCCGGCACCGGCCCCGACCGCCGCGAACTGCCCGCGCTGGACCGCGCTGCTGGTACCGGGCACGTGGGAGACCACCTCGGCCGCCGATCCGGCGCAGCCGGTCGGGATGCTGGCTCCGGTCGCCCAGGGCCTGGCCGCCCGCTACGGCAGCGCCATCGACGTCCGAACCCTGCCCTACACCGCCGACGCCGCCCCCTACACCACCTCGCAAACCGCAGGCGCACAAGCACTCACGGCCACCTTGGCGCGATTGTGCTCGGGCACGCGGGTGGTGCTCGCCGGCTACTCCCAAGGCGCCGATATCGTCGGTGACCTCGCCACCGCGATCGGCAACAACCGCGGCCCGATACCCGCCGCCCGAGTCGTCGCGGTCGGACTCGTCTCCGACCCGCGCCGCGACCCGGCCACCACCCAACTCGGCAATCCGGTGTCCGGCCAGGGCATCGCCGGTCTGCGCTCGCAGGGCTTCGGTGATCTCACCGACCGTGTCCGCAGCCTCTGCGCGGAGGGTGACCTCTACTGCTCGACCTCACCCCAGGCATACCCCGCCCTCGCCGCGGTCGGCCGCGCCGTCACTACCACCCCTGACCCGGCTCCGGCCGATCCCACCCCCGTCCTGGTCCCGGGCTCGACGTCGGCGGCGGTACCCAGCACGGGTACGGCCGGGACAGCACCGGCCACGACCCCGGCCTCGATCGGAGGACTGGACCCCTCCCAAGTGCTCGCGCAGGTGGTCACCGTGCTGGGTGGGCTGTCCGGGTTCGCCGCGAACGTGCCCGCCATCATCAATGACCTCGCCCAACTGCCCGCGCTCGTCGCCACCGGCGACGTCCCCGGCTTGCATCGGGTCGCCGGGGACCTGAACCTCCAGTTCAACCCCCTCGTTCGCATGGTCGCCGGTATCGATCTGCATCTCGTGGCCCGCGCGCTGATGTTGGCCGCACCGTTGGACCCCTCCGGCTGGGTCGGGGTGGCCGCCCAGATCGTCGGGGTCCTCGCGAACCTCGACATCGGACGGATCGCCACCGACATCGGCCAAGCACAAGAAATCGCCTGGAACGCCCTACAGAAACTCGCCGCAGGTGACCCCCTCGCCGCCCTGCTCACGCTGTCAGGAGTCGTCCCCGTCGCCACCGACATCCTCGCGGCCACCGCCTCCGCGTTCACCGGAACCCAATTCGGCTCGCTCGCCCAGACCTACACCGCCACCACCAGTCCCGCCACCAGCACCGCGCTGGGCGATCTGGCCCGCCAAGGCAGCGACGCAGCCCGCTTCACCGCCACCGGGGTCCACTCCAACGGCTACACCACCACCGCATTGCTGGACTGGCTCGAACACGCCATCGACCACACGACATAACCCACACACAACTGATAGACCGACGACGAAACGGCCGGTGAGGCCGAGCTTTCGCTCGGCCCCACCGGCCGTTTCAGGGGCGCAGGCGGGCTAGTAGTTCATCGGGTCGCGGCGGGGATGTGCATGCGGGTCCGGGTCTGGGGCGTGGTCGACGCGCAGCCGCCACGTCGGCACCAGCCCTGCCGGGTCGTCGGGGGCGGGGTCGGGGCAGGTGGTGGTGACGGCGCGGGCCGCGCTGGCGGGGTCGGTGTAGGTGATACCGGCCAGCGGCCCCGTGGTGATCCGCACGGCGGCGATCCCAGGGTGGTAGTCGGCGTCGGTGCGCTGGTTGCGGTACACGGCGAACACCGGAACCCACGATGCCGGAACACCGGGTCCGGCGGGTTCAGCGGAAGTGGTGAATTGGCGGGTGGCCTCGGCGGTGACCGCCAACCACATCTCGAGACTGTCAGCGGCGTGGCGCGACGACGCGAACACATCATGCAACGCCGCCGCGACGACGGCCGGAGTGGAAGTGTTGATCATGACCGGTAAAGCCTTTCCATGAAATGACAAACGAGTCCGACGCGATGACCGGTTGCGGTACCCGGGACAGGCGGTGGCGAGATCGGTTGCCGCAGTGTCGGTGTGAGGGTTTGCGATGCCGCGTGGCTGTGGCCGAGTTGCTTCGGTGTCGTTCGCGGTTTCGTCTGTTGTGGAATTCATCGTTGATCGGTTTTGGGGGCCAGGGCTACCGTCCAGCGGTTCGGGCCTATGAGATCGATGGCTTTGGCCGTGATGGCGTCGATGTGCTCGCTGAGCGGGTTGCTGGGGTGTCGGGCCCATTCGAGGGTTCGCCGCTCGGCTTGTTCGGCGTTGCTGGCGTCGATAGCCACCACGACAACTCGGTCGCGGTCGGGGCAGCCCGGGTCGTGGCTGAGCCGTTCGACATTCCAGCTCTGCGACGGTGTCTCGGGCAGACCGAGCGGGGACCGACCCTGCGGTGCGCCGGTCGGCGGTTCATCGGGTGTTATCAACTCTGACAAGGGGATTCGCGGCGGCGTTGGCGATGGATTCATGATCGCGTTGGCGGCGGCCGACGGGTTGTCGAAGACACGGCCGTCGGGCAGCAGCAGTCCTTCGGCGGTGATCACAGCCGAGAGGCTGGAATCGGGCATTGTCAGGGTCTGGCCGGGCTTGAGTTGTCCGGTGTCGATCAGTTCGCGGATGGTTACCCGTCGGGTGCGCGGGAACGGGAACGGGTCGTCGAAGTCGTGGTCGAGCTGCCATGACGGTGCGCACGTCGTGCAGATGGTGCCGTTGTCATGGCCACACACGGTCGACGCCACGATCCGCAGACGTACATCGCGGGTGGCCTGCACTCGTTCTCCGGTATCGAAGTAGGTGAACGACTCGTCCAGGTGAGCGATCAACACCCGGCCGTCGTGTTCGTTGTTTCCCGCGACCGTTGCACCGACGGACCCGACGGCATCGGTGGGGGCGGTTGGGGTGTCTGGTACGTGGTGCTCGATCACGTCATCGCCTGCGGTGAACCGGTACACGACTCCGCTGGTGATGCCGTTGTCGTAACCGTCGAGCTCATCAATCTCGACCGCGACACGGTGACCGTCCTGGGTTATCAGCTCGGCCGACAGCGTCGCGTCCGGCCCGGTGACCGCTTGCGCGCGTTGCCACGCAACCGCATACTCGGCGAGGGTGCCACACACCACCTCGCCGTTGTCCCGGTACGTGTAGCGCGGACCCAAGCTTCGGATAGCGGCGGCCACAATGTCGCCGATCTTTTCCATACTCGCCGCGTCAAGCTTGCATGCCTGGTATGCCGCAGCGATTTCCGGGTGACGCTGGCAGAGCGTGTCGAGGATAACCTCACGCATCAGATGCTCGCTGGCCACCGACCCGCCCGGCTCTTGGAGGAACACACGTTTGAAATCTTCGAGCTGATCCAAGAATTCGAGTGTGTATCCGAGTTCGGAAGTGCTCTTACTGTCGGCGTATTTGGTCAACTCGGCGCGCGCCTGCTCGTCGGGCGAGTGGCTGGAATTGGTCATTGAAAGTCTCCTGTCATCGGTGGATCGGTCGATGCGATTCGATGGAGGTGGGAATGTGCGCGGAACACGTGGCATCGGTCGTTTCAGCTCCCGATGCCACGCGCGTGTCGCTCGGTTACGTTGCGGCGAAGCGGAATTTCTTCGGCGCGGCCGATGTTTGTGTGGCGAGACCGGTTTCGGTGAGCTTGACCAGTGCGTTGTGCACGGCCCCGCTCGATCGGGTGATCGCTTTGCCGATCTGGTGGGGGCTGAATTCGGTGTCCGGGTGATCGCGCAGGAAGTCCTCCACCTGTCCCCGCAGCGCACCCGGAGCCAGCCGCTCCGGTGACTCCTGTTGCACCACTGCCACATCGGGACCGGGGGCCGGGGTATCGGGGGCAGGATCGGCGGGTTCGTCGCCCGTGGGGGCAGATACGGCCGATTCCGGCCGTCCCGTGTCCGGCCCGGGGTCGGCAGGTGCGGTGCCGCTGTCGGGCTGTGCCGTCGCGCCGGATTGCGAAGACACCGAAGCGATCACGGGTTCGCTCGCCTCAACGGCAACGGCAACGGCAACGGCAACGGGTTCGGTCGGCTCAACGGCAACCGGTTCCGTCCCGGCGGGTTCGGCGGGTTCGGCGGGTTCGGCGGGTGCGATGGCGGTGGCCTGTTCGGCGGTGGTCCAGGTTTTAGCCGAGCGGGGGGAGTTGGGGTCGCGGTGGGAGTGGGCGGTCCCGGCGGTTTCCCAGCCCGACAGGATGCGTCGCGTGGTGGAACCGCCGATCCCGGCCGCACCGGCCAGCTCGTCGGCGGTGAATCCGGGATTGTTGCCCAACGCCGCCCACAGCGCTTTGTCGGTGTCGGTGCGCAGCACGGGCACACCGGCAACCGGTTCCCCGCCCCGGGCGGCGGCGGTAGTGGTCGGGTCGGTGGTGTCCGGTGTCGGGCGGGTGGTGGTGTTTTTGTTTTTCTTTCGTGTGGACATGACAGGTCCCTCCATGAATTACGGGATTTCGGTGGATGTTTCGGTCATGTCCCGGCCGGGACGGAAACCACGCCGTATCGGGTAAATCCCCCCGGGGGGGTCGGCGTCGTTCCCATCACTATGGACGCTCGATACCCGTGCCGATGTCAAGCGGATCGTGAAAAGAATGATCCACACCCGAATTCCTCTCGTCCGTCGCCGGAATTCGAATACTGCGAGAGGAATTCGACTCTTCCGCATTTCCTAGCGAGGCAATGGCGATCAAGGGTGGCCCGTCGAGACGAGGCCACCACCGCGTGGAGCGCGGTGGTGGTGGTGAAGCGGGTTGTGGTCAGTCGTGGCCGGTTATGAGGTCGGCGGTGGTGAGGTCGGTGTGCAGGTCGTGCAGTTCGTCGAGGTCGGCGTCGAGTTCGCGGGCGTCGAATTCGGCTGGGTCGTCGCCGAGGTCGGGCAGGTGCCCGTGGCGCAGGGTGGTGGCCAGGGCCGCGAGCCGGTGGGCGAGTGCCTCGGCCCGGTCGGCCAGTTGGTGATGCCGCCGCTCGAGGAGGTCGGCCGCGTGGGCGCGTTGGGCCGCGAGTAGTTCGCGCATCTGCTGGTGCCATTGCTCGCTGGCGCCGTCGGCGGGCAGCAGATGCCACGGACGAGTCAGAACACGCGCACCTTCCGGTGTTCGCACGCAGCACTGGAGGGTGCCGTGGTATCGGTACACATCGGTGACCGTGCCTCGTAGGTCGGGCCGATCGGCGGGTGTGACCTCGTCACCTACCCGGATCGGGCAGTCGACACTGGGCACTGTTGGGGTGGTTGCGGGAGCGGTTGTCGTGTCGTCGTTTGTCATTGTGGGTTCCTTCCGGGATTGTGTGGGTTGTCGAAAATGCTTGCGGGAATAGGAGATTCAGCGGGTACAGGAATCGGTCGGGCCTGCCGTGGCGCGGGGTTCGCTGCCCCCGCGCCACGGGGGCGGGGTCGGGGTTATGCGGTGCGTACGGCGGTCACGGCGGCGCGGGCGATGGCGGTGGCGGTGGCGGCGGGGTTGGTGAGTTCGTGCACGGTCGCGCCGGTCAGCGGTTTGGACCATGACTCGTCCGGGGCCAGCCACAGCACCGCGCACCCGTTGGCGCGCAACCGATCCAGTCGTTTCTGTGCGGCGGCGCGGGGCGCGTCCCGGAAGCAGCCGTCGGAGATGATGACCAGCAGGCGGGTGTTCTGCGGCCGGGAGAGTCCGAGCGCACCGTCGAGGGCGTCGATGGCGGTATCGATGGCCTCGTACAGGGCGGTGGCGGCGAAGTCGGTCACCTTCGCCGGGGCGGTGCCCGGGTAGGTGACCGGCAGTACCTCCTTGCCGAAGGTGAGTGTGGCTGTTTCGGCTGGCATCACGGCGAGTTTCGCGGCGGTGGCGATGATCCAGGCGGCCGAGGCCACCTCGGCGGTGTAGTCGTCCATCGACCCGGACACGTCGCAGGCGATCCCGATCCGCAGTGGTGGCACGGGAACGGGTTTGCGGGTGGTGCGGGTGAACGGTTGCGCGGTCGGGACCGCCCCGGCGGCACGCTGGGCTTCCCGCGCCAGCACGCCACGCATCCGCAACCGGCCCGGCGGCAGCGCGGAGGTGGTCTTGGTGACCGCCCGCTCGCGCTGGCTGGCGGTATTCAGCGCGCGGGCCAGCACCCGCGCGGCAGCGCGTTCATTGTCGCGAGGCACACGAGTGGTGCGCCCAGTACTCCGGCCGGTGCGGGGACGTTTGCCGAACACGTTCGCCGCTGTCGTGTCGGCGCGGTCGGTGTGGCGGGCCTCCTCCCGCGCGGCCCGGTCGGCGACGTCGGCCGGATCGGGTGGGAGCCGGTGCGAGGCAACATTTTTCGCGACGTTTCCGAGTGCGCCGGTGACAGCTTCGCCCAATGGGGAGCCTGGTTGGGGGGTGGTGTGGGGTTCGGGGCCGACGATCTCGGCCCAGCGCCGCCCGAGCTCAATCATGCCGGTGGTGTTGGTGTCAGACAGGCGGTGCGCGATGCGCCACAGCGTCCGCAACTGCCGCAGCGTGTCACGGCCGAGCACGGCCTCGATCGCGGTGGTGGCGGGTGCGCATTCGTCGGTGTCGAGTACGCCTGCATCGATGCGGGCCAGCATGAGCGCGGCGGCGTGGGCGGCAGAGTAGCGGGTGGGCGCGAGCGTGGCGGTGGCCAGCTCGCCGCCGGTGTCGGCGAAGACCAGCTCGCGGGTACTCGCGCGCAGCCAGTGCCGGTCGGTCGGGCGGCGACGCAGGTGGGCGGCCTCGATACGGGACTCCTCCAAAAGCATTGCCGCCCCTGCGGTCTCCGGGTGCGCGGTCGGCGGTGGACTCCAGCGGGTGTGGGTGGCGTGGGCGCATTCGTGGGTGAGCGCACCCCAGGTAGGGGCGTAGCGGTTGCGGTCGGCGGGCCGCCACGGACGGGCGGTGGCAGGATCGATCCCCAGGTTCGCGCCCTCGATCGCGATGAGGGACACGTCCGGAACGAACATCGCGAGATTCCCGTCGGCCGCGCCGGGGGCGATGACCACGGTGAGGTCGTCGCGGTCGGCGATCGCGGGAGTTTCGGCGGTCATCGCATCGGACAGGGTCTCCCACCCGGTGCGGGCGGGCGGCGCGGCGGTCGCGGCGGCGGTGGGAGTGGTGATCACGTGCGGGGCGGCGGTCATGGCGGGGGGTGTCCTATCTGGCGATAGTGGTGCGGGGGTGTGGGTTTCAGAGGCGGGTGCCCAGGGACAGGGGCTCGAGGGTGGCACCGAAAAGGATTTTGACGACCTCGGCGACGATGGCGCGGTCCTCCTCGGGCGCGGTGCCGATGAGGTTGGCGGCGGCGGTGAGTGTGGTGGTGGCGGTGGCGATCTTCTGGAAGGCCAACAGTTCCCGCAGTTGCGGTGCCCACCCGATCTCGCCTTTGGTTTGGCGGGTGGCCAGATTCCGGGCCACCAGAACCGCTTTCGGATTCACCCCGAGGCTGGTGGCGAGGTCGTAGTCGCTCGAGACCTGCACCTGAAACGCGAACCGGCTCGCGAGGGCATCGGACAGGATCGCGCCGTGCACACCGGGGTTGTGGCCCGCGCAGATGTAGAACCCGGGCTCGGCTTTGATGACCTCACCACCGTTGGCTTTGATCACGATCTCGCGGCGGCCGTCCATCGCCGGATACACACACGAGAGCACCGTCGGCGGGATCAGCGTGGCATCGTCGACGAACAGCACCCTGCCCTCGCGCATCGCCCTCACCAGGGGGCCGTGTACGAACACGAAGGTGCCGTCGGGGGCTTGGGTGTACTCGCCCACGAAATCGGCGACGGTGGTGTCGCCATCGCCTTGCACGGTCAGCAAGTCACCGAACGCAGCCTCGATCAACGACGTTTTGCCCGTTCCGGGCGGCCCGTACAGCAGCACCGGGACCTCGGCCTCACGCATCGTTTGCAGCACATCCACATCAGCGCTACCCGCGAGCTTGCGCGGGTGATACATCTGCCCGTTCGGACGCGCCACCGGCCCGCTCGTCGGTTTGGCAGCCCGGGGCCGCCTACGCGGGGCGGTCGCGGCCGGGGCTGCGGGGGCCGCAGGGGCCGGGGTAGCGGGGGCAGCGGGCGTAGCGGGGGCCGCCGGGGCAGGCGTGGCCGCAGCGGTAGCGGCTCCGGCGGTGTGGGAGTTGGCGCGGTAGCGGCGTGGCGAGGTGGCGGTGCGGTCGGCGTGACCGGCGGCGGTCAGCGCCTCGAGCGCGTTACCGACAGCACCGGAAGAACGCGACAGGGTTTTCGCGATCTCACGGGGGGAATGCTCGCGCCCCGGATTATCGGCCAGTACACCGGCGACCATGCGCCGCAATTCACCATTCCCCAGACGGGCACCGGAAGCGGGTACCGGGGTAGCGGGTGATGTCATTTCGTCTCCTAATTTCAGGCCCATTAACGGGGATCGTGGCATACGTGTGGCGAGGGCACCAATGTGATTTCGTGAATTCCCCGGCGAATTCCGGGGCACGTCTCGACGCTAGCTCGGCTCACAGCGAGTCCACAACCCGAAAACACAACAATTTCCGAAAATTATCCCGCGAGCCTACATATTCGACAACGCAAGAATGAAATGAAACGCGCACAGTCACACCTGGCCGTGACGACGACACCGCCGAAAATAATAAAGACTAAAGAGAAAGAATGACGGAGAAGGACAGGGGACAGGGATACGGAGATACCTACAGGGATGAACACCCATCGGCCAGGGGCCACGAGACCGCCGTCGAGCGGCGACGGAGCATGTCTATATAGCTTTGTATATAGACAATCCTCGATGACACCCGCCCGGATATATGCCGCCTCACCTGCGGTTTTACCGCGATGGGGTGGCGTGTTTTGACCACACCACCGAGCACCACACGGAATACCACCATCGAACACCCCCCGCATCTACCTCT
This sequence comes from Nocardia sp. 2TAF39, assembly GCF_052114905.1. NCBI lineage: Bacteria > Bacillati > Actinomycetota > Actinomycetes > Mycobacteriales > Nocardiaceae > Nocardia > Nocardia sp. 2TAF39. The sequence goes on along the minus strand of NZ_JBFRFQ010000023.1, from coordinate 36,672 downwards.
TCAAGATCACGAGAAATTCTGCACATTACCCGATATGGCTTTGAAGTCATTTGGAATGAAAAATAGGCAAATATTCTGTGCCGTAAAACATATCGCTCAAGTATTTCCACGGGCCGCGGTGCATCGCTATTTCCATCATATACGCGATTTTCGGACCCCGTTCGGTTGATTAATTCATACAATGGCAACCCGGGAGAGGCGATCGTGTTCTCGCGCCTCGTATGGCCGATGCCGGGCCGACTCGACGTCTATTTCGTGGTGCGGTTCAGGTGTTCGATGAGTTGGCGTGTTCGGGGGCTCGGGGTTTGGTCGATTTCGGCGAGTTTGTGGGTGAGTAGTGAGTAGGTGCGGGTGAGGGCGGCGTGTTCGCCGAGGCGGGCGTGCAGGCTCAGAATGTCTTGCCAGACGGTTTCGTTGTAGGGGTCGATCTCGATGATTGTCTCGAGCAGGCCGAGGGTGGCGCGGGGATCGTTTTCGGTGGTGCGGGCGGCCAGCCAGCCCAGCGCGTTGAGGGCGTCGCGGCGCGCGGCTTCGCGTAGTGGTTCGACCCAGGTGTCGGTGAGGTCGGTGGCCAGGACGGCGGTGGCCAGACCCGCGACCCGCTCGCACGCGGCGGCCTGGTCTGCCTCGCTGCTGGCGCGGCGGCGTTCGGCTACGGCCGCGGTGAACTCCCAATAGTCGACGGTGATCGCCAGGGGTGAGAGCCGGTAGTGCATGTGGTCATCGGCCAGCGGCGCGGTGACCTGGCCGCCGGTCGCGGTGGTGATACCGGTGCGCACGCGGCTCAAGGTGTTGGCGAGTGCGGCGGTGAGCTTGGCCGGGGGGTGCTCGCCCCAGAGGACATCGATCAGCTCTGTCCTGCTCAGTCCCTCGGGATGCAGGGCGAGCACAGCCAGGACCTCCCGGCTGCGTGGCCGCAACTGGCCGGTGATCTCCACACTCTCACCGCCCTCGGGTGCGCGCCACAGGACCCGGGTCGGCCCGAACACCCTGATCGCCAACACCGGCTCGGCCTGCTTGCCAGACGGGCTCGACGGTGTGGGGTCGTGTTGGGGGGCAGGGGGATCGGCGGCTCGGTCGTCCTCGCGTGGGCGGATCTGCTCTTCGCTGCCGCCAGGAGCGGTGTCGCGGGGTTCCGGTACACGCGCGGGAGCAGCGTGCGCTCGGGTGCGGGCAGCATCGGTATCCGGTTGCGAGCGCGCGGGTCTGGGTGTGGGCGCGGGTGTGGTGGTGGCGGGGTCGAGCCGGTACACCGTGGGAGGCGGGGCCGAGCGGCGGCGAGCGAGGGCGGCGGCGTGGCGGGTCGGCGGGCGAGGGCGCCGTTGCTGGCCCGTCGTGGCCGGTCGTGTCGGAAGCAGCTGCTCGCGCACGGCCGCCGCGATGGTGCGGGCGGCCGGGAGCAGACGAGGACCGCGACGTGGCTGGCGAGTCCCGTGCAGCAGCGCCACGGCCGAGGCCCGCGCGGCGGGCAGGGCTCCCAACACCGGCAGGGCCAGGGCCGTGGCGAAGTCGGTGTGCGGGCTCTCCCCGATGAGCAGCACTCCACGGTGACGGCAACCCTCGGTGAGCGCCAGGATGCGGTGGGCGGCGCGTGTGGGGTCGATGTAGTCGGCGCGGACCACGACCAGGCAGGCATCGGCGGCGGCCAAGACCGGGGCCAGAGCCGAATCCGGCTCGGGGGCACCGCAATCGGCGAACACACTCGCCCCGAGGGCTCGCCAGCCCGCGTGCGCACCAGCCAGCAGCGAGGCGGTCAAGGCGGCGCGAGTCGCGTCTGGGCCTGGTGGTGCGGCCAGTACTGGCACGCCGTTGGGCAGGAACTGCACGTGCTCGAGCACTCGGTCGGCCTGCACGTGTGCGTTCGGGTCGATGGTGCGAGCCAAGCTCGCCAACCCCAGATACGGGTCACCGCCCACTAATTCGGCCAGCTGCCCGCCTGCGGGATCGGCCTCCACCACCAGCGCGGCCTCGCGACCGGGCCAGGCTCGGGCCAGAGCCACCGCCGTGGTCGTGGTCCCGGCACGAGGCCCCAGACCCGCGACCGCGATCAGCAGCGGCGCCTGCGAGCCCGCGCCCGCCGGTGTCGCGGTCACGAGGACACGCTCGTGCCCGCCGCGACAGAGTCGGGCGGGCGGATTCGGCGGGCCGGGGTCTGTGCTGGCTTCGTGGTCATCCCTGCCCCTGAACGTTGCTGATCAACAGTCCACCACCGTCACCGGGGCGGGTGTTGATGACCTGGAGGTAGTCCACCCGTTGCCGGTCCGGACCCAGCTGCACCACGTGCACGTTCGCGGTTGTCTCCGAGATCGGGGTGATCGCCACGCAATGGGTGCTGCCTATCGGGATCGAGGCGATCCCAGCGGCGAGCCCGTCGGCGGTGATCCGGGACTCCGGTGCCAGCAGCCGCATCGCGGCCTCGGCGCTGCGATCGATGTAGTAGGCCGCCTCGAACGCCGCGATCACTCCCGCGACGGTGGCGGTGGTGTCTGCGGGGCGGTCGGTGACCAGGGTGCCCGACAACCCGGTGCACGCCCCCTCGGCCGCCGCCGCTGTCGCGCTCGGCGCTACCGCCGTGGCACGCACCGGATCACCGTTGTCGCGTGCGTCGTCGGCCCATAGGGCCACCACGCCGATCATCACGGCCACAGTGGCCGCCAGCGCGGCCCACACACGCCCCGCCACCCCATACCCGCCCCTGTTCCACAGTGGCCGTGCTACCGCTGTGTCTGCCGCGTCCGGAGTCTGCGGCAACGCCACCAACCATCGGCCCTGCTGTGCCGGTGGTTCCGGACTCGCCCCGGACCCTGTCTCGGTCTCGGTCTCGGGTTCAAGGTCGAGATCGGGTTCGGGGTCGGACACGAGGTGCAGGGCCGGTGCCATTCGCGGCTGCTCGAGCCAGGCCCACGGGTCGGGCTCACTGGGCTTGGGCTTCTTGCGCAACATCATTCACCTCCCCTATTGGGAGTAGTTCTCGCAACGGTTGATTCGCCGGGCCTGCCCGCACCCCGGGAGGGGTGTGTTCGGGGTGCGGGCAGGGTTCCCCGGAGGGGCTAGGAGCGGGCCGCGTGCTCGGAGTCCGGCGGTAGGAGAGCAGTCGGGTTCGTTCGGTTGCTCATATCGGCTCCGGGAAGTTGGCGCGAGTCAGACCGCCCTTGGGCAGCTGCAACTTGGTCAGCGGACGCCCGCGGCGGAAGGCGTTCCAGGTGAGGACGAACAGCGCCAGGAACTCCCGATCGGAAGTCTTGATCTTGTTGGTTCTGATCCTGTCCAGCCGCTCGCGTAGCGCGAGGATCGGTGAATCGAGCGCCAGGCCCGCTCCGCTGAGCACACGGTCGAAGAACTCCGCGCAGTCATCCGGGTCGATGTGGTGCAGCCGTACCGCGACCGCTGAGGTCACCGACGGGCGTGCCTTGATCCGCGTGATCCCCCGACTCGCATACACAGTGATGATCTCGACGTGGCGCGGGTTGCGCTCTGCCCACTCGACAACCCTCGGCGCCGACAACGCCGACACCCGGGTTTGATCACCGAACACGTTGCCGTCGAGCCACCGCTCGAGCACCCTGATAGCGCCCGCGATCAGCTGCGCTGTGGTGGCCGAACCGATGCCGCGCAGCTCCAGCTGATCGGCGGGGGTGCGTTTCACACCCTGGTCCATCGTGACTTGCGTATCCGAGCCCAGACCGACGACCACGAGCATCGGGAACGCCAGTCCGGTCCCGGCGGTACGGGCGAGCGCTTCGAGACGGTGCTGCCCGTCGAGCAGGTTCCCCATACTGTCGAACTTGATGGCCTCACCGTTGAATTTCCAACGGCCCTCGATCATTTCGGCGTGATACTGCGCCACCTTCTTCTCGCGGACCTTGCGGTTGTTGGTGTTGCGCCGCAGCCACCGCGTCGCGAGGGCCGCATCCACAGCAACCACCTCCGGGCGCAGCGTCGACTCCGGGTCCGGCGGTGTCTCGACGGGTGGATGGACTGGTTCCATGGCTATCCTTCGGGGGTCAGGAGATCGATGACGCGTTGCACCGCGTCGCGTGCGCGGACCAGATCACTCAAGTGCGAGCCAGCGATCCGGTCCGAGTTCTTTCCGAACCGGTCATCAGCAGCCAGGCGCGCGATCCGCGCCGTGTCCTTGGTCAAGGTGTAGGCGGCATCAAAGAACGCATCCGTGATCGGACGCCGACGAGGCGAGCGCGGTTCTGGCTCCTGCGCAGGCGGTTTCGGCTGATACGTCTTGCCGTCGACTCCGGTGACCGGCTCAGGTGCGACATTTGTCGCACCTGCCAGCTCACGCCGAACCGTGATGTCACTGACGCCGGTCGCGGCGGCGATCGCCCGGGTGCTCATGCCGATCTCGCGCATCGAGGCGACGACTTCGGAGCGTTCCTCGCGCGGCAACCGCAACCGGCTGTTCCCGAATTCACGAGTGCAGTAGTCGTCCCACGAGTCGTAGCCGAGCACCGACCACGCCCGCGACACATACGCCTGTTTGACCAGCTCCCACACCGCCTCGACACCGACCCGGATCCGGTCGGTCAGATCACGAGCATCGACCGACGACAACCGAATCAGCGGGGAGCCCGGCGAGGTCATGGCCGCGCCCGGCTGGTATCCACGAGCCGCAAGAGCTGGCCCGGGTCGGTGACCACGGCCCCGGCAGCGATCCCGCGCAGATCCAGCTCTGGGGCGTAGCCGGGCGCAAGGCCCCCGGCCCAGACCGCTGCGCGGGCACCGTCGGTGTAACCCCACAACACGATCGGGGCATCCGTGGCGTTGCGGGCCGGGACCCGGGCTGCGGCACGGCCCAGATCGAGCATGACCTGCCCGGCCGCGCGACCGGCCAGGAAGGTGCCCAACGCGTCGATCCTCGGCCCCGGTGTAGTCGGTGCCAGGTCGGGGAAAGACTGCTCCATCGCCGTCGCCGCCGTCCCCGAATACGGGGCGGCGTCTCGGTCGCCGTCGTCGTGGCAAACAGTGATCACGAACACTGCGATCACGATGGCGATGACCACGATGAGCACAATCACCAAGACGCGGTAGCTTCTCATACCTCGCACCTGCCTTTATCGCGGTGACCGCGCGACAACGTCGGCGCCACGGTGGCGTGGGCGGTGACCGCCGCGCCCGGCAACGGGGGGACCAACGCCGGGCGCAGCCGCATCAGATCACCAGGGACACGGCCCTGCCCGAGGATCGGTGTGCTGTAGAAATCGGTCATGATGCCTCCGTAATTCGTTGGATCCTTGTGTGACACAAGGGGGGTGGATTGTTGTGTGGCACCTGTCCTCCCCCGGTGGAGGGGGCACCAGGGGAGGACAGGGCATCTCGAACTGGTATAGAAGCGCGACCTCCGCCCCGCGAACGGCTCAGACGTCGGAGTGCGTCCGGGACCGCGCGTTTCGGGGGACTGTGTGTTTCGCCCGGGGCCTGCCCGCACCCCGTGGAGGGGGCCGGGGTGCGGGCAGGTTCCCCGGAGGGGTCTAGGAGCGGGCCGCGTGCTCGGAGTCCGGCGGCACCCAGCCCGGGTTCGGCGGCCGGCCAGTGATGTCCTCGCCCAGCCTCGCGAGGACATCGCTGGTGGCGGCACTCGCGGTGTCGATGTGGCCGGCGTCGTACTCGCGCCAGGAGACCTCGGTGCCGCGTTGCCGGTAGGCGATGAGGGTGCGACGCCCGGCCTGCACCGGGACGACCGCATCAGCACTGCCGTGATACAGATGCAGCGGCACCACCGGCTTGGTGTGGGCGAGGGTTTCCAACGCCAGCACCCGCCGCCACCACACGTCGTTCCAGGGGTCGGGGCGTCGGCACCAATGCGCCAAGGGTTGCGGGAACCGTTGCAGCAGTTCGGTGCCGGTGAGATGTTGCGCCTCGGCGACGGCCCGCACTCCGTCCTCGTTCAGGACGTGGCGCAGCGGGATGTGCTCGTAGGCCCGTGACAGTCCAATCAACCCGGCCAGGCCGACTCCCGCGCCCGCGCCTTGGCTGAACGCGGGGGCCAGCGCCGCGAGGTCGGAGGCGACGGCTCCGGCGCAGATGCCGCGTAGATCCACCTCGGGCGCGTACCAGGGGTGCAGTTCACCGGCGGCGGCGACCGCGCGCCCACCGTCGGCGTATCCCCAGGCCAGCACCGGCGCGACCGGAGCACCGAGATTCGCACCGCGATAGACCGCCCGCGCGAGATCGAGCACGATCCGGCCCCCGGCACGGGCAGCCAGGAAGGTATGCGGTCCGTGGCCGGTGACGCCGAGTCCTTCACCGTCGGGTACCGCGACCACCCACCCTTGCCCTAGTGCGGCTTCGATCCCGGCGGTGTCGGGTTCGGTGCCGATCGCCAGCAGTTGCGAGGGCGCGCACGCCCCGCCGAGTCCGCGAAACTCCGGGCAGTACACCAGGATCGCGGTGGCGCCGGGTGCTGCGATCGCCTCGGGGATCAGCACGATCCCCGAGGCCGGTATGAGTTCGGAGCGGGAATTGGTGGAGATGTAGATGATCTGCCACGCTCCCGCCGCCCGGGTCAGCTGCGGCACAAACACCGGCCGCGTCCGCACCAGGTCCCCGGCACGGTGGCCGTCGAGGTTCGGCGCGTCATAGAACTCGCTGTTCACGGCCGCCTCCCGGCGAGGTCGCGGGCGAGTGCGATCATCCACGCGACCCCGGTGGCGAGCTGCCCGGCAGCGGCGTAACCGGTGTGGCGGCCGACCACGTCGGAGTACCGAAGCCATACAGCCGGATTCATCAGATCGGCGTTGTCGGAGACCAACTGCCCCCACGCGCCCGAGAGTTGCCCGGCCAGTTTCGGCAACTGCCCGACCGGATCCGAGGCCACGACCCCGCTGATCCGCCCCCACCGGGCCGTCGCCGCGGCCGTCTCCTCCGGGGTCGGAGGTGGGGTGCGGGGATCGGCGGCGGCGGTGAGCCGCTCGGCGAGACTGGCCTCAGGCACGTAATCGACGACGCCGGGACCGAGATAGAAGTCGCGGTTCACAACGGTGGTCCAGGCGTCACCGAGCACGCCTGAGAGCCGTGCCTGGATCGAGCCGAGCGCTGCTACCGGATCACGCAGGTCCGCCTGGGCGGCGATCTCGGCGGCCATCCGCAACAGGGCGGCGTGATCCGGTGCCGCGCAACTCAAGTCACCCTCGACACAGATCTGGGCGACCCGCCCTGTCAACGCGCCGTAATCGAGGCCCTCGTCTGTGGCGATCCCGCTGCCGGACGCGGGCGCGGTGGTGATCGCCACCCCCGACACCGCCACCCCGGACGTACCCGGAGCCGGGTCCGGGGACAGCTGCCCGGGGCGGCCGGGGAACACCACCGATCCCGGCGCGCGATCGGGATCGGAGTACAAAGCGATGCCCGCGACCCGCTCGGGTCCGACCGGTCCCTCGCCCGCACCAACAGCTCGCGCGAATTCCGACACCACCTGCGCGCCTTGGGAATACCCCACCGCGGCCAGCGCGGTGTCAGGGCAGGCGGCGGCGATCCGGTCAGCGGCGGCCCCGAGCGCGGCCAGGCCCTCGCGCACCGAGTCCGCGTAGGCATCGGAGCCGCCGCCGGTGCCCACCGCGCCCCCAAACCCGGCCGGATAGGCAATGTAGCTGCGCTGCACCAGATCCGGGACAGCGGCCACCACCGGACCGAGCAACGCGCCGAGCATCCCGGTGTCGGCCAGTGGGTCCGCCCCGGGTGAGGACTGCCCGGTGCCCTGTACTCCGAGCACATACAGTGCGGGACACCCATTGATCGGCACTGCTTCTGCGCTCGGGGTCGGCGCGCTGATCGCGCCAGCCGTGCCGAGTGCGGTGGCCATCGCGACGGCCGCGAGGATGCGCGCACGGTTGTTCGTGGTTCCGGTCATGGCTGGCCTACCCCGACACCGGCACCGAACCCCGCACCCACTGTGCCACCGGCCACCGCACCGACCACGGCGGCGGGCACACCGGCCACGACCGCACCCACGGCCGCGCCCACCGCCGCCCCCAACGCGGTACCGGCCACACCGGAGGTCACCGTCCCGATGACCGGTACCGGGATCACCGTGCCGACCAGAGCACCGGCGATTCCGCCGACGGTGCCGCCGACGAGACCACCGACGACCGCGCCCAGGGCCGCGGCCGGTGCTCCGGCAACGACAGCGCCACCGGCACCGCCGAGGGCGGCCCCACCCAGGGTGGCTCCGCTGACCCGGTCGGAGCGTCCGGCGGGGATGCCGACCGAATCCAGCGCGGTCGCGACCTGTGCTTCAGCGCCTGCGGCAGCGTCGTTGATGGCGTCGGCGCATTCCGGGGGTAGCCAGTCCGGGCGTGGTGTTTCCCATTGCCCGACTCGAATCGTGTTCTCCGGCGGCTCGATCGGCGCTACCGGTTCCACTGGTTCGGGCAAATGCAGATCCGCGATCGCGATCGGCTCCACGGGTTCGTCCGCCGCCGGTGCTGGGCGGGTCCCGGACTGGTTGCGGATCTCGGGGGGCTGGGAGTAGTACACCGGCGGGGGCGGTGCGGGTTCAGGCGGCGGAGCTGGGGTGGAGGTGCCGGGTTGCGCGGGGCTGGTGACACCGGGCTGATCAGTGATCGCCGCAGGCGTGCTCATCGCGCTCGTGGTCGCCGCCGACAGCAGCATCACGATAGGCACCGCACCGGCGACAACCGTCCTGCCGCCGCGAGACAGACTGGTGTGCAGACGGTTTCGGCGCACATCGCCGACTACACAGCGCTGCACCAGAGGTGAGCGAGCGGATTTCCGTAATTTGGACATGCCGAATAAACCCTTCATCGGTCAGGGCGATAAATGAAAAAGAATGGTGAATACGCGGGGGCGCGCGTCGTCGGCGGCCCTCCCAGAAGCGAAAACGCTTCTGGGAGTCCGCTTCTCAGATATCAGGTCACACGAACATGAAGATGATCGACAGCGCCTGCCACACCACGTTCAAGGCGTTGGATGCCACGATCAGGCCGTCGTTCAACATCTGGAGGGGATCCACATCGGTTTCCTTTCAATCGGTTTGAACTTACTTCTCTATCCAAACCGTGAAACCGCTTGGAATGCCAGGGTTTACGCTCACCTATTTTTAGGTGAGGATCAGATCGTCAAATTGCTATTCTGGGCTTGTCCAGCGGGTTTGCCGGTGAATTGTCGCTGGGAACGTCAATGAAATTTTTTCGCTGGATCGTCTGCACGGCAGACTGATTCGTGGCAGAGCACGACCATGGATGGCTTGTGGGTGAGCTACCTCATTGCGATCTCACGGCGAAAGACCTTGTCGTGTCAGAGACCGTCTGGTAGGAACAAGAGCATCATCTCGGGGGCAACCAATCACCATAACCTTGCTAGATCTGTAGCGGAAGACTCTAGAAAGATGGGGGGGCTCTGCACATGAGCCAGAATCCTGCACACCGTACACACGACCACACACGACGCGGGCCACTGCCGCACATCCCGACCCTGGGCAGCACCTGCTTCCAGATCCGCACCGAGTTGGGGCTCTCGCGTGAGGTTGCCAAGCAACGTCACGGGATCAGTACCAGCTATCTGGCCGACATCGAGGCCGACCGCACCACACCAAAACCTGAAACCCTCGAAAAGCTCATCGCCGGATACGAACTCGATCCCCCGCGCACACGAAACCTGCGGGAGCTACGCGCCCCCGCCGAGCACCTGCGCACCACCGATAGCCTTCGCCGGTGTGTGCACGACGACGTCGGCCTCATGACCTACCTGGGCGCGCTCGAGCGACGTGATGTTTTCGCAGCGTATGTCGACCCGCTGTGGAACATACTGGCCTCGACCGAGGGATACCGATCACTGCTCGCGGGTATCAGTGAAGACGGGAATGTGCGGGCATGGGTGTTCACCCCGCCCGCCCGCGCAGTCCTGACCGACTGGCGCTACGAAGCCAACCGCACCGTCGCCGTCGTCAGGGCGGCATTAGGCACCTACCGCGACTCCGAACAAGCCCGCGACCTGATGCGCCAACTTCGCCCCAACCGAGACTTCCAGCGCCTGTGGAACTCCAGCACCCAGGTCGCCTACGGCCGCCACGTCAACGACCTGCTCCACCGGCGCGACCCCGACACCCACGATCTGGCGTCCTACCGCATCAGCATCGCCGACCTGACCCAAAACCAGCACGTCCTACTCGTCACCGCCATCCGCCAGCCCTACTCCGGGCCCGACCCCACTGACATCTGAAGACAATCTTCGACACGCCGGTGAGACACGCGGACACTGTGGTGTCGCACCGGCGTGCAGATCAGCCCGCCATGAAAATTCGCTGTACCCACGACGACACGAAACCATCAGCGGCGCACGCGAAGCCGAGCTTGGCCAGCAACTCAAGCAGCGTTAGCGATCACAGACTCGATAGCAACAATCTATCGTCCTGGACGAGTGCCGTCGAAACTGGATAAGGCTAGTTAGCTAGCAGACAACTACGTAATTGAAATCTTTGATCTCCTGGCCAGAGTCGCGTCATATCGAGCAAGACCAACATCGATCACAGGGAGCAGGCAGCAGTAGCGTGCGCCCAGCAAAGCAGGTCGTCGCGCTCCACAGACCCTGGTACATGCCCGCACAGTAGCAGCCGCATCGGCGGCCTCACTTCTGTTCTTCGGGCTCGACTTCCGGCTCCTCAGTGTTGGCCGGTGGGAGTGCGAGGCGTTCGCCGGGTGGGAGTTCGGCGCGCAGCGGCGGGGGCAATGTCGTGCCAGCTGCCTCAATATGCCGGCCACGGTGAAGATGGTGTCGATGATGTCGTGTGACGTAGTCGTAGACCTTGTCGGCCTTGCCTTTCCGCGCTCCGTTGGCCAAGGCGTGCCGTTTGCCGATCACAACCAGCTGCCGTGAGCGGGCCCGCGAGATGCACAGCGGTAGCGAAGTCGCAGACCGGGATCCCGTCGACCCATCTGGAGCCCTCTATCTTCTCTGGTTTGTTGGGCAGCGCCGCGCTGACCAGTACGGCTATGGCTGCCCCCTGGCGTTCCGCATCTTCGGCCAGCTTTTGAGCCACGCACTACTAAAGCTCTTGGTCCACTTGCATTCCCACACGATGGTTCCGCGCGGCACCGACCAGGTACTGGGCTGGACCCGACCATCCGAGGACTCCCGGATCCGGCTCGGCTCCAGCGACAATCGAACCGCTCAACTCGACGTCGACCGTGAAGGACTGCCAATCAATAGTGCTCAGATCCACGGGCTGCATCTGTGGTACCCCTTCGCCCACACCCGATTCCGACACTAACCTGACCCGATGTCTCTACCGTTCGATCGCGGGCTGGCCCAGTTTGTCGAACATGTGCTCAAGTGTCTCGAGGGCGGTCTCGATATCGCGGCAGTATCGTAGCTCCCGCATGATGCGTCCGCGAAACGGTGCCAGCTGTTGGGCTTCGATCGCGCGGACGTGGTCGAGGTTCCATACTTGGCGACCGCTCGCTGTGATCTCGGTGCGAGGACCGAAAAGCGACTCCAAATCCTGCTTGCGGTAGCCCCACAGTCGTAGATCTACCTCGGAGATCATGCCCGCCTCCGCCAGGTCCCCGTCATCGTTGACATGTTCGGAGGTACCGCGATATTCCGCCATGATCCGTTCATCCTCGAGATCGGAACCACGGACGTCGAAATTGCCGGACATAACCAAACCCCCATGAGGTTCGGGACGAGTCCTCCCCGCCCCTGCTTGCCACCGAAATCTACAGCGCGCCAACGCAACACACCAGAAATTGCCGATTCCGTGGTGCCGGTTACATGGTTTCGGCTAGGCGCGCGCCGTGCGTGGTGCACGCCCGGGTCAGTGGTCAGACGGTATGTACGGCAGCAGTGGCGGTACGTCCGATTTCGTGGGCGGTGGCCGGTTCGGTGACGATGTGCGCACGGTCGCGCCGGTCAACGGGTCGGCTTTCTCTTGGTGCCAGCCACAGCACCGCGCACCCGTTCGCGCGTAGCCGGGCGAGGCGTTTCTGTGCCTTGGCACGGGGTTGGGCTGAGAAACGCACGTCGGAGATGATCACCAGCAGTCGGGTGTTTCCGGGCGGGACAGCCCCAGCACCGTCGAGGGCGTCGATGGCTTCCCAGTTGTTTTGTCGCGGCTGGAGAATTCCGACACGAGTCTCAGTGCGAGACCCGGGCGGGTGACCGCTGCCACTACGTCCCCGAATGTGACTGTGGCGGGCGGTATCGATTCCGGTAGGTAGCGCGGCCAGGCAGGTGGCGTTGGCGATGATCCATGCGAGCGGCGGCAGCGCGATAACGAAGTCAGCGAGCTTGCTCCCGCTCATCGAGGGAGACACATTGACCGTCGCGGTGGCTCGAATCCGGTCGACGCTCGTACCGCGCAGCAGAAATTTCAGCAGGAACGGCGGTGCGATGGTGTCCAGTGTCCAGGTCCTGAGCACCCCGCGTCACCGCGGTCCTGACCCCTCACATGGCAGCAGGATTTTCCGTCCTCAGCGTCACAGCGCAGCCGGACCGCCACGCTTCGAGCCGATCGTTAGAAGGAATGCCGACGAGCGGTCAGGGTAGTCGGCCGAGATTGCTTCGATCCCGCACCGGCCGACCGTGCCAATCTGCCTGAGAAGAGTGCAGGACCTCAGAACAGTGGCGGATCCGCCACGTCACCGCCGAACGTTCTGAGATTCCGCCAAGAGCCGTGAGACGGTTGCTACCGGTAGTCGAACTCGCCGCCCGCGACGCCCTTGGTGAAGGCGTCCCATTCATCCGGCATGTAGGTCAGTCTCACAGAATCGCCTCCGATGGCCACGCCGCTGAGGTCGGCCCCGCCGTCGCTACGGAGATCGATAGTGAGGGAATCGACCTGGCCGGACTTGGCGGCCAGGGTGAGGTCGAGAACGGTGGCCCACTGCGCAGCCGGGAAGATGATCGTCGGCTGCTCATCAGGAGCGTTGACGTACGCGGTGTTCTGCTTGCTGTCGCGGATGAGCACCCGTTCCTTATCGAATTTCACCTCGACACACGAGGGACCGTCGTTCGAGAATGACGACTTGAAGAAGACACCGTTGTTGCTGGTGACGGGCTTGATTGCGCTCATGTCTATCAGGCTATCCGATCTGCTATCTGGTCTATCAGGGTCAGCGAGTCGTCACGGCTCATCGCGGACTCCAACTGACGGTCGAACAGGATGCGTAGCTCACGCACTCTCGCAGCATCATCGATAATGCCTCGTGTAGCCACCGATTCGTGCCACACAACCGGTCCGAGCATCGGGCTAGCGAAGTGGATGATGTGGAATGGTGAACCGGACAATATCGGCCGGTTGGCTGCGGTGAACGGGACAATCCGGATGTCGATCGTTCCTGGGTGTTCACGGACCATTGCAGTCAGGTGCCGGAGTTGCCCGCGCATAACCTCATCCGTGCCTGTCCGCTGCTCCAGCGCCGCTTGATGGATCAACGCAGTCAGGTGTAGCGGATCTTCGCCGGTCAGTCGCTGTTGACGTCGCAACCGCACCTCGACATACAGGTCCGCATCCAGGGGACGGATGCGAGCGATGTCAGAGTTCATGATGGCGCGGGCGTAGTCCCCGGTCTGGAGCAGTCCGGGGATGATGAGCCCTTCGTAGCTCTGAATGCTCTGCGCACCATGCTCGAACCCGAACAGTCGGCGATGCTCATCGTCGAACAGGCTGGTGTAGTCCATCCACCAGCCGCGTTCCCGCGCGTCGACGCGCAGATCTTCGAGGATCTTTCGATCATCAGCGTCAAGGCCGAACAGCTTCATCATCGCGTTGAAGTGTTCATCGGTGAGCGCACGACGGTCGCTCATGAGCTGGTGCCAGTGGTTGGTTGTGATCTTCAGGGCTTTGGCCGCTGTCTGAACGTCGATCTTCTGTTCGGTCTTCCACTGGTTCAGTCGAAGCAGTAGCTCTGACCGCGCGACCGTAGGTGACGTCGGCACGCCGACAGCTCCTTCCTCTGTGTCTGACCAGATCCTACCGCGCATCCGAAACTGTGTACGGATCTGTTGTCTGCACTTGTGATGACAAGTTGTCAAAGTTATCGTCAGACATGTCAATGGTCACCAAGAATGAAATATTCATTCTTTATATGTCACACACGGAGGGTCCGCCCATGTCCGTACACGTAGACGCGCAGATGATTTTCAGCCATCTCACGGAGCACCACGCGAAAGCCGTGGGGCAGGGCGACTGCGTCGTGAACTTCCTTCCCGGTCGCACGCTGTCGGAAGAACAGGCTCTTGCAGCAGTTCACGCCGCTGAGCAGCTGGCGGCGCTCAAGTCGTACGCCGCCCTATTGGGCTTGACCGCTCTTGAACTGGTGGGCATGGCTTCGGTCCCGTGCGCGTGGCCGCCCCCGGACCGCCGCCGAGCACGCACTTGGCAGAAACCATGCAGGGAGTCGCGATGATGGTCCGCCGGGCATTGAAGCGTGGAGCACGGATCGCGGTCAGTTCGCAGGCGTTGCCGTGGTTGGGGGTGTCCTGGTGATGGATCGACAGGCTTTGGCGCGGGCGTCGATGATCGTGTCGTTCAGTGCTGGTGCGGCGCGTGGTCGTCGTGTGGCGGCGGAGGCGCGGCAGGGGTCGCGATCCCGCCTCTCGGTGGTGCCGGAACCTGCTGGCCGTCATCGGAGGGGGCGGTGATGTTCGAGAGCTGCCACAGCGTCGGCGAGGTGGCCCACGTGTATCGCGGGTTGGGGTTCGCGGTGTCGTGCGCGTTCGAGCGTGTGTCGTTGATTGCGACGACAGCTTTGGGTGCGGTGGCGATGCCCGCTGGTCTCGGCAAGCAGGTGCGTGAGGAGCTGCTCGAAGAGACCCGGTGCGTGTCGGTGCCGATCATCAGCTACTCACGACCGAATCGCGAGTGGATCTTCCTCGTCGGCCCGGCGTGGGGCGGCAGGCTCGGAGTACACACACTGGCCCAGTTGGAGGAGCGCGGCGTACGGATCCTGGAGTCCGGTGAGCGGGTGTGGTTTCCGATGACCGACCACCCGACCGGGTGGTACTGGGTATCGCTGCCCTCGACCGCGCATTCGTTGCCGTCGCGTACCAGCGTGATATCCGCTGCTCGTCGGTACGTCAGCCCGGCACGCTCTGCTGTGGTGTGGCGGTGAGCTATGCACGCCGTTCCAGGTCCAGATACGAGCACAGTGGGTTCGGGCCGTTCCGAACCCGACGCAGTAGTGCTGTTCCCCTCGGGTGAGGCGCTGTTGTCGGCGATCCGGGGGCACCACGTAGGAATCCATCCACTGGCGAAGCTGGCGCACGACTTCGGGCTGCTGTATCAGCGGCGTGGGGCCACGTTCGGCAGTGAGTGTCGTTGCCGTAGAGATGAACTCGCGTTCGCGGTGGATGTGTGGGTTACCGACCGGCTGCCGATCCCGCATCTGGGGGCGAGGATGCACACCGAGACGCTGGGAGCGGTGATAGCAAGGTTGGCCGAGGCACAGGTATACGCCTACCACCTGCTGATGACTATCGATCCCGCCGACCCGGCCGTGCACGCGGCCTGGTACCGGCTGGCGGAGCTGGTCGATGGCTACACCGATCTGACCACCGATATCGCGCGGCGGGCGCGGCGACTTCCAACCTTGGGGGATCACCGGTGACCGTCACCGGACTCCCGGGCAAGGATGCCGTGCTGGCCGCCTGCCGAGGATTCCCGAACATGACCGATCATCCGATGCTCGACGCCGCCGGTGAGCTCGCTGGCTTGCATCAGACCCGGGAGAGCACTCCCTGGTGCGCACTTGAAGAACTCGACTGGCATCGCACCAGGTTGATGCGCGACATCGATGAGTGGGTGCGGCAGGCGACACCAGTTCCGTTCCCTGCCGCGAAGACCTACACCCACACCATGGGGCAGGTCATCGACCAGCTCGCGCAGCTGACCGTGCACACCCATATCACCCTCGCCATCGCCCCAGAGGGACTGTTCTACGACGCCTCGCTGCAACTCGCCGATGCCGCCGATGCGTATCAGGACCTCGCCGACGACCTCGCCTGCGGCATCCGCCGACTACCCCAACACGCCACACCGCAGTGAACAGCACTGTCCCCCACAGCATTTCCACCCACCAACGCCGATCATCCCGTGAAAAAGGAGTGCACTGCCCCATGTTCAATGACCGATACCACGACAGGACGCGCGCCTTGCACATTTTCCCCACCGATGCCATGTCGGCGGGCCTCGCACTTCGCAACTGGCGACGCTGGATCCAATCGCATCCACCGCAGACGCCCTGTATCTCGGGCCGCGCAACCTCTCGCTATCACCTACCTGCGCCCAGGTACATCGCTGCGGGCGAGGGTCATGTGCGGCTGTATGCCGATTGCGGGCGCGCGAAGTTCGACAGCGAGAACCGATTGGTCAGCGTGGCGTGTCCCGCCGTGTTCTGCGGCTCGGTCCCGGTGTCCGACAACCGGATCGACGAACACCGCACATGGGACGCCCAACCGTGCCGGTGGGTCGGAGCGCTGATCATCAACGACACCGCTGCGGCGGCACAGGCGATCTCATGAACACACCAACGGCTCTCGATCCTGACGATGGTGCGTACCGGCACGACTGTCTCACAGACCCGGGCGTGCTCACCGACAACGACGCGATACGCGCCATGAGCATCCACCACAGCTGCCCACCCCAATGTCTGGTTCTCGGGCGGGCGCTGGACACCCTCAGCACGGAATACCCCTCGATCGCCACCCCACACGCCCACTCCACTGCCGCCGACCCCACACAACGATCCGCGACCACTCCCCTGCGATCAGAGCGATCCAACGAACTGGATCACCACCTTGCCGACCAACTCCGGAAACTACAGGAACTCCAAGCGCACATCGAGGAGACGAAATGATCACCCCGACAACAATCTTCGAGCGCACACGCACTCAAATCGCGCGCTGGCTCATGCTGGATACCGCCTCCGACCACCGAACCGCGATTCCATCCGACCGTCAACTAGGACAGCGGCGGTCACCGCGAGCAGAGGGTTCGGCGACCACAGATTCTGGGCGGCTGGCCCACACGGTGAGGCAGTCATGAGGACACCGCTGCCGTCCAAGGACATGATCTTGCAAGCCTGCGCTGGAACAGTGGCCATCCAGCATCCGATCCTGCAAGGCGCCTACGAACTGGCCAGCTTGCACGAGGCCCGTCAAGACGAGAACGCCGATATCGGCGCAATCGACCGCGAGCGCGATCGACTGGTGTCGCGCATCGACAGCTGGGTTACCGCCGATCAACCGCCAGCCTTTGCTGCCGCATACCAGCACACCGAGACGGTCGGCATGGTGATCGACCGGCTCGCTCAGTTCTCGGTCGATGCCCGCGTCGCCTCCACGCAAAGCACGTCGACACTGGTTTCTCGCTACACCCAGCATCGCCTCACCGAGCTGGCCGCGGGCTACAGCGATCTGTGCTTCGAGATCGCGGCCGGAACGCGCCGACTGCCGGACTTCTCATTCCCAGTGACGGAGGGAGATTCGGCCGAACTGGATCACAGGCGTGGCCCGTATTGGTAAGCCACTCCTCAAACGCGGTCGAGTGCAGCGCAGCGGTGCAGTTCGCGGACGATAACTGCTGGGGAGGCGGGTGTGATGGTGGTGTCGTTGTCGTTGACGTCGATGAGGTAGCGACCTGCGGCTGGGTGGTTGTTGCGGATGTCGATCCAGCTCAGGTATTCCGGTGGCTGCGGCCGTTGACCGTGGGTGTGGCGTTGGATCCGGAAGTGGCCCTCGGTGGTACGGGGTAGCCGCAGCAGAGCGCGGATGCGTTCCTCGACGGCACGTTCGCCGTTGGGCGCTGGTTTCCACGAGGTCGGCGGCTGTTCGCCACGCACCCGTGGCGTGTAGCCGATCATCGTTTCGACAGCACCGGCCGGGGATGGCGGCATGGTCGCGGCGATGTGCTTGGCGAGGTGGTGCCGTTGGGTGACAACGAGTTTGATGTCGCCGCCGAAATCTGGGGTTGGACCGGATTTTTGGAACAGGATGACGCCGAGGTCTGCCGTCGCCGCACCGAGCGAGCGAACCCGCTTGGGAGAGTTGAGGGATCGGCCTTTGCAGACGATGCGTAGATCAGGATGTGCGAGAACCCGAAGGGGCCCGGTCAGATCAGGATCCGCTCCGCGTGGGTAGCGGGCGCTGATCTCCTGGATCAACGGCGTGTATTCCTCTGCGGTCGTGGCTGATTCGAGGACGGCGATCGGGTCCGGATATACGTCGAGCCCGGTTTCGGTCCAGATCCACGCGAATTCGTCCGGAGTGAAGGTCCACACCGTCTGGGTCTTCACTACTCGGCGCCCGACCTTCGCTTCCCGGGCTCACCGGCTGGCTGCTCCGTCGCCGTTCCGGCATCGGCATCATCTGCGCTCCACCCGTATTCGGCGAAGAGGTCATCGAGCGAGGGGCCCGTCCCGGAGAACCCAGCCGACTCGCCGCGCTCTGCTTCGGCGTCTGGGGATGCAGAGGGATCCGACGCTGGCAGCGTATTCGCAGGCGGCGCGGATGCGGCGTCGACCGCGGTTCGCGGCTCGACGGGTGCAGCCTCAACGAAAGTCGGTGTTGTTGGTTGCGGAGCGCGGACCGGTGTCGGCGGAATCGCCTCGACGATGGCAAACGGATCCACTCCGGGGAAACCAGCATCACCGATCACCTCGACAGGCGTATCCAACCCCTCAGTCCAGTCCGAGGCGACTCCCCGCAGATAGTCGGGAGCATGGTGCTCACCGTCGCCTTCACCGTCTTTACGTCGAGCACCAGCACCAGGCGCCATTGGTCCCGAAGTGCCCATCCCAGTCCGAGCTGCTGCCGCCGCGCCCGCAGCAGAGCTGACCGCCCCAGGAGCAGCAGCACCAGGTGCACCTGGAACCGACGAACCCGAGCCACCCATCCGAGGACTCGTGCCGGGGCCGCCCACACCGTTTGCTCCCCGCCCGAGTCCGGTCAACCCCGAGGCTCCGGGCGTGCTGAGGCCGTTACCAACACCCGCAGGTGCCGTTGTCGTGCTCGGACCGGTGCCCGTCACGTCCGGTATGCGCACCCCTGCCGGACTCGTACCGGATGGCTGGGTCGCGGTCGGGGACGAGTTATCAGATACGGCATTTTGCGGTGCCGTAGCACTGTCAGCGCCGGATGGATCTCCGGACGTGCCGGGGCCAGCTCCAGTACGTCCGGTACCGGTGCCATCGTTCGCGCCGACGACGCCCGGGTCCCCATTCGCCCCGATCTGCGGAACCGTCGCATACGTGGGCACCCCGGATCCGGCAGGCGGGAACGTCTCCTTGTAGACGGTGTTGAGAACCCTGATGGCCGCTTGCCGGGCCTCTGCTCGGTCGTTGTCGAGCTGGTCGGAGTATTCAGGATTGATCAGACCTGGCAGCATCGACTGGGCAGGGTTGTCCGGATCCAGCCCCATCACGACCGACGACGGCGGAGACGGGACCGCGATCCGCACTGCCTCTGCGGCCCAGGCAAGAGAGTCCAGTCGCTGGCTCATCGTCTCGAACACCCGGCCGACCTGATTGGCAACGGCCGAATACTGTTGGGAGGCACCCTGAGCCGCTGATCCGCTCGCGCCTTGCCAGAGCCCGTTGCCGAAGACCCGATTCAGCCCCATCAGGTTGAACGTCGACAGATTGGCGAGCTCGGAGAAGCACTCGAACCAAGTTCTGCGCATCGTCTGAAGGCCCGCCGCGTCCAAACCACCCGAACCTCCAGGGTCACCGTGGACCGCTGCGTACATGGCTTCCAGGGTCATGCCCTCGAAGTGCTCTTCGCTGTTGACGTAATCCGGGTCAGCGCCTGCACCTAGGTCGCTGAGTTCCGCGTCATCGCGGCGGACTCGCGACTGCGAATCGGCCGACCGCTGCGCAGCGACCTGAACGTCGTGCTGGTCCAACAGATCCTGCAAACCGGGAATCGACCCCGTGGAGGGCTTGTCTTGATCGCCCATCGTGGTCATTCCCCCCTAGGCATCACCGATCCGTCCATCCGGAGCCTAACACGCCCCATCGAGCAGATCTTCGCAGTTGAGGCTCGGTACGGCTTGCAACCCGTACCCCCGGAAGCGCTGGACCAACCGGGGCGCAAGGCCAGACGTTGGGCAGCCGAACCCGTGGTCGCCTCGTGTAATCTGCTTCGGAAGCCAGCAGATTGGGGGCAGCGGTGAGCACAGCGAATATCGACTACGGGCAAACCAGGATCAATGCGTTCAACGACGCAGCCCGTGCTGGAGTTATCGAGTTCGATCCGCTGGCTGTTGAGGAAGCGGTCCGGCTGTACGACCAGATGGTCAACGGACTGACGAAGATCCGCGACAAGCTGATTCGTCTTCAAGACGCGAAGGGATTTGGCGGTTTCCCTTCTGGACAGGAGCTGCAACAGGGATTTTCGAACAAGGCGGCCGAAGGGGTCGAGGTGATCAACCAGTTGATCGACGGAGCCATGCGCCTGCAAGAAGCCTACCTTCGCGCGGGCCAGCTCATTGCAGAGGCCGATCAGCTCAACGCGAACCGAATCAAACTCTTGGGAGATATGCCGGAGATGGGTGACAGGGCTCAATGAATCACGGTTACATCGCTCTGGCTTTGGTGTCGACCGCCATTGTGGCTGGCGGTTGCTCGAGTCGTGAGGATGGGGGTGAGCAGACGGTCGCGGCCACATCGACGACCACAGCACCCAGCATCGCCGTATCCGTCAAGCCTGCCCCGACTCAGCCTCGTAACTCCCGAAGTCCAGTGAAGTTCGATCCGTGTTTCGAAATCGGCGATGACACCGTCGCCAAAGCGGGGTTCGACCCGAAAACCCGAGAGCGCACCGATCAAGTTCATGATGACTATGCGTTCATCAGCTGTGCCTTCGAGCGCAAACAAGAAGTGCGTGGCCACATCCTGGGGGTGGGTTCATTGACGATTTCTTCGACCAATGTGACGCTCGATGAGTTCCGGAAGCGCGAAGGCGGCAAAGCCGCAGGAATAAAGGTCAATGGTCGCGACGCGATTACCTACCGGCGCCCTGAAGGAGAAGCCTGCTTCGTAGTCATGACCGGTCCGGACAGCACTCTCGACGTATCAGTGAGCAGCACGGGAGCACTCACTGACTGGAACGCGTGTGACCATGCTCAGGAGATCGCAGGAATCGTAGAGCCAGCCCTCCCCGCCAAGTAAGTCCTTGACGCAAGCCTTACTTGGTTTTTGGTTACGTTGATGAGCCAATCCATTCGGGGTACTGGATCGCCACCGGTTGCGCGGGAACAGTGAACGAATCTGGAAATTGTAGTGTCGGAGATCCCGGCTCGTTCTTCAGCCACGGCAACCGTTGCTGAAACCATGTTCTACACCCTGGGGGGTCGGTATTGAATTCGCGCCTGATGGACGTGACGTTCCAGCGTCCGAAGACATTCCATGTGGGTGGGCGGCGCGCTGCCGGATCATGCTGATCGGGGGCACGATCAGCAACACCCGGCAGACCTGGATCGTTGGAGGAATTCTCCAGTCGAATTTCAATCACGGACATGTCCCTCGCGAATTCAGAGCGCTCCGCCGAGCTTGAGACACCTCCTGTCGGCACCACATATCGACACACTGTCGCCGTGACACTGTTGCCAGCAGCAGTTAACGCGGTGATGTGGCTGTAGTCCGTTTCGTTCGCGTCCTTCAGCCAGTCCCCGCTCTGGGTCCCTTTGCCATGGGTGAACAGATAGCCAGATGCAGAATCGCGCTCCAGATCGCCAGTGGGCTCACGGCCGGCCAACTCCGAAACCGCCTCCGGGTAACCGGAGTAGGCGTAGTTCGTCCCGGCGTTGTAGACAAGCCAGCCTGACTCATGTGCGGCCCGCACCAGTTCAGCTTCTCGAGAGAACAGGTCGATTCCAGGGTCGGCCGACCAGACATTCGCGTAAGGGATCGATGATTCCTGCGGTGCTGGCTTGTCCGCGCAAGCGGACAACTGTGTAACTGCGAGAGCCGCCAGGAACACGGCGAAAAGCCGTTTCCGGAACCTCATCTGGACTTCGGTATCGAGTTGGTGACGGTCTCCCAAGCGTCGCGCAGGGTGTGTCCGTGACCATCCCCCGGTCGGCCGATCGAGTTGAACAGTTCGTTCGCCTGTGCTGTCAGCTCCGACTGATTCGAATCCAGTTGTATGGCCGTCCAAGGTTTGAGGCTCCCGTTCTCGAAAAGGTCGGGATAGGTGCTCTGCAGATCGGTCGGTACCTGAGTGCGAGCCAGTACTTCGTAGTTTCGCTGAGCGAAGTCGGGCGGTCGTAGTTCAACCGTCTCCGATACGCCGTCGGGTTTGGGACCGATCAGATTCGCCTTCAACCACTCACCTCCGCCGGTCATGAAGTCGCCACCGAACTTTCCACCGGAGAAGCTCTCGGTGAGCCCGCGGGTGCCGATCGACTTCATGCTTTCGTAGGCAGCAAGTCGCCTGTCGTACATATCTTTTTCGTCGGCGTACTGGTTGTCGTGCTCTGCTTTGGACTCCATGTACAGACCGGCATCCATCAGTCCGTTCAGTCGTCCTGCGGTCGTGAGTCCGACCGTCGATCCTGGCTGGTATGGGTTGTTGGCGTACTCTGCTTCGTTGCGAAGGATTCCAAGCATTGCCGCGCCGTTGAGGTGGGCACCCGCTTGATCGTCGGTATTCATCAAGGCGAAGATATTCGCGGCGCCTTGGTATGTGCCATTGCCCTGGGGATCGAGCCAGCTGGTCACCTTGTCGCCGTCGACGTGCCGGGGGACATCGAACCCGGGAAGTTCGGGCCGAGGGTGCCCGGCCAAGGTGTCGACGTACGGCGACATCCCTTGCGAGACCTCTTGAATCAGCTTCGGATTCAATGCGCCACTGGTATGACGGTCGCCGTACTCGAGTCCTGTCAGCTCTTGCCAGCGCTGTGCCGGATTTCCGCCGGTACCGTCGCCACCTGCGATGTACTGTCCGACCGAGCTCATGATCTTGCCCGTCCGCTCGGCGGTCTGTACGTCGGCAGGGTTTCCGGGGTCCTCCACAGTTGCGTCACGGTCGCCGAAGTCGAACATGGTCGATACGGCTTGGCCTTGATCACTCCATTCGTGGGTGAACACATTGTTCAGCAACTGCTCGTGATCAGGCCCGGTGACCAACTCTTCGACCGCCTCCTTGTCCCTACCCCCGACAGCGAACATGTCCTCGCTGATTCGCTGGCCGAACTGGGTTGGCGACGGACCATCACCGCCGTCGATCTTCAGCGAGGTTCCGCCCAAGCCGTGGTCGGAGCCCTTGTACTGCTCGTATCCATCGAGGTATTTCGACCCGACCTCGAGAAGCTTCCGATCGACATCGGTGCCGAGTTGGTACTGCGGATCACCCGCTCCGATGATCTTTGCGATCGCCTGGTTGTCAGCCACTCCGTTGAGGTTCATCTCATGGTTCACGAGGTAGCTGGACTCGTTCGTGACCAGGTCATCACGGGTCAGCGACTCGCGTATCTTCGCAGGCAACTGGCTTAGACCACCCTTGCCGCCATTGGGCAGGTCCTTGTCCCCGGTGGCAACCGGGCCCGCATTGATCGACGGATTCGACACGATCTGCAGCGAGTTCGCCAACGCGCGCTGCGCATCCGGTGGCAGCTTGCTCATGATCTGCTGGACTTCCTGGGGGCTCTTGCCATCGAGCGACTGGCTGATCCCGTTGAGGTATTCCATCTGCGAAGCGGGAATTGTCGAGGTCTCTCCCCGCTGCAACGCCGCGACCTGCTCAGGTGTCAGCTGACCAGCCTCGATGAGGCGCTGCACGCCGTCCGGGCCCAGGATTCCCGAGTCAGCAGTTAGGCTCGCGCCGTCTGCCTTGCCTTGGTCAGCACCGAGCGCAGCAGTGGCGACGAAGGCCGCCCGCAGATCTGCACGGGCGTTGTTCAGGTCGTCGCGGACCTTACTGTCGGCTTGCACGGTGGAACGGACCGCGTCATTCAGCTCGGACTGGAGGTCAAGCAGTGCCTGCTTGTCCGCATCGATGACCGACTTCCCAGGCGGAATGCTCAGCGCGAGAGTGTCGGCGATGGCATAGCCACGCCGTTCCGCTTCGATCAGAGCACCCCGAGCCCGCCGCAGTGGTGCATCGATCTCGTCATACCCCTGCTTGGCGCGCTGTGCGACAGCACCGATCTTATCGGCGAGCGTCTGCATGGTCTTCTGGTCAGCCTGAGCACGTTCTTGAGCCGCTTGGGCGCATTGTCCGTCCCAGTAGGTGCCGTTCACCTTCGTGACGGCGTCGACGTACCGGTCGAAGAGGTGCTCGAGGTCCGCACCGAAGGTGATCCAGGAATCACCGAGTGTGATCAGCTTCGACGGATCGGCGTACTCGATCCAGTTCTTCAGAGTCATTCCCGCCCCTACACCGTCCAGTCGCCGGTGGACTTGCGATAGAGATCCATGATGTTGCCAGCGTTGCTGTCGTCGGTGTCCTTGTACTGGCGGGCGACGTTGGCCATCACGTCACCGGTCTCGCCCAGGCGCTCTTTTACCGTTGGAATGAGAACGCCGAGAAGCTGTTCGCTCTCTAACAGCAGACCGGCACTGACGGATTGCAGTTTCTCGTGCGGGCTCACATCGGATGTTCGCTTCGGCTTGACGCCCTCGGCCTCACGGGCCAGGTCGTGCAGAGTTGTTCCGAGCTTCCCCAGCGTCTCCAGATCAGCTTTGAACGTACCCATACGCCCCCCAATTCAACGGTGGAACTGTCCAGCTTGAACCCCCAGCACCCTACCGCAGTTCACACTGTCCCGACTTCGTCGACGATCCGCACGGGATCAGCGTTCTCGATGAAGATCTCGATCCGTTCGGCAGGCGCAGGTAGATAGGAGCGGTATTCGGCGACAGCGAAAACGAATGTCCATGCGCGCAAACGGACGTGGTCCAGTAGCGGGTGACTGTTCAGGTGGTCGAGTCGCTCTGAGATGGAGGTGGGGCCGTTCTGGATCGCAATCCACAGGCCCGCTTCGGCGTTGATGTCACCGACGGCGCCGAGGGGGTCGATGGCGTACCAGGTGCTGGGGCCTTGAAGGACGTTCTTGGCTTGCAGGTCTGCGTGGAGCACGTGCCGGGCCGAGCTTGTGTGTAGCAGTGCGTCGAGTACGTTCTCGGCGTGTGCGAGATGGGTTGTGGCGCCGAATCGCTGCATCGCTTCGGCGTATTGGGGGTCGGCGAATCGTTCACGGGCCCAGTCCATGCGCATGTGTGCGATGTCGGCGAGGTCTTTGAGCTTGGGTGGTTCCGGCAGGTGGGGTTGATTCAGTTGGGTGAGTAGTTCACCGAATTGGGTTGAGTCGGTCGCGTCGTTGTCGGGCCAGGCGATGGTGCCGGGGGTGATGCGGGTCATCAGGAAGACTCCGGATGTGCTGGCGCGCTGCAGTACTGCTGGTGCGGCGTTTGCTGCGGCCCAGCGTTGCAGGAGCGCCATCTCGGTGTATCCGGATTCTGGATCGACGGGGATCTTCAGCACCGCTGGCGTGCCGTTAGGAGCTGTGCAGTAGACGCAGCAGGACATGGCTCCGCTGTCAGCGATGCTGTGCAGGGTCAGATCCCATTGCCGGGCGTAGTTGGCGATGCGTGCGGGCAGCGCATCCAGCCAGGATCGTCCGTCTGGCTCGCCGCGCAGGAAGATGATCGCCTTCTCGAGCCGGTTGGGAATGGGAGGCACGATCATCGTTCGAGTACCTCCTGGATCCGGGCGGTAAGGGTTTCGATGTCGCGCTGGTCGTTGTAGATGTGGGTGGATATTCGCAGCAGGCATTCACCGGCCGGACCGGGACCGATCCATGTTCGCACGTCGGCTGGGTGCAGGGCTGCTTTGACCTCGGCCACGCTCACACCGTCGAGGATGAACGATCGCATCCGTGGTGGCAGGTATTCGGTGGTCGCGGTCGGTTGTCCGCCGAGGCCGGTGATGGCATCGGATGCGCTGTCAGCGACCTGTTCGCAGTAGGAGAATTGGTTGCCGCCGCGCCATTGGTTCCACTGCGCTATTGCGGTGTCCAGGCATAGGCGTGGGACGGGATCGAAGGTTCCCGGCCACGAGAATCGTTCGATCAGGTCGGGAGAGTCCCATGTCAGGGATACTTCGGCGGGCCGGACTTGGGCGGTGAGTTCCGGTGCGAGCCAGAGGAATCCGACGGGTCGCAGTGTGGGTAGCCATTTGTGCAGGGTCCCGAACATCGCTGTGACGTCCCATTGCGTTGGAGACATGGGGATGTGGCCGGGACCGTGGGCGGCGTCGAGAATCAGTTGGCCGCCGCGGTGTTTCACCCACTGGGAGATGTCGGCGACGGGTAGCCGGATGGCCGCCGATGAGGAGATCAGGCTCATCTGCAGATAGGTCACCGAGTCCGGGACGAAAGCCTCGAGTTCGTCCAGCAATTGCTGCGGACCGTGGAATGGCAGCGACACCGGAACGATGACCAGGCGTGCACCGGTCTTGGCGCACGCGAGCTCCCAAGCCCGCTGGATAGAGGAGTATTCGGTGTCGAGCACGACAACTGTGTCGTCGCCCGCCAGTGGAAGCGACTCGATGATCGCGGCCGCGCCGGATGTGGCATTGGTGCACAACGTTGTTCGGCCTGGATTGAAGCCGAATGTTGTTGCCGTGAGAGTGGTTTGGGCGGTGAGGCGTTCGGTGAGTTCGGCGCCGAGGTGTCGGGTTGGGTCGGATTCGATGTGTGTGCGGATGCGTTCGGCTTCGGTCATCACCTGTCGTGATGTGAGGCCGTAGGAGGCGTGGTTGAGCTGGATCAGGCCGGGCGCGAGAGCGAATTCGTCATACGCGGCAGGCTTCACGACCCGGCCCCGTTGCTTCGGACCGCGGCGCGTAGTTGGGACAGGCTGGGCACATCGAACCGGAAGATCGCGTCTGCGGCCTGGGCATCGTCTTGTGCGACGCCGAATTCCGTGACGGCGAATGCGACGGGGTCCCACTCGCGAGCCCGATGCCCGAGTGCGCGCAGATAGTCGGCGAGTCGGTTGCATCGGTCGGCGGCAATAAGATCCTCACGGCACGCGCTGCGGAGTTCGATGAGCAGACGCTCCCCAGCGAATGGCCCGGACAGGTCTTCGAGTTCGCGGATCTGGCAGGCCAGTGTGGTCGCGACCCGACCGAGCGCCGAAGGCAGGCTGACATCGAGGTAACGGGCGAATGCTTCGGCGGATTCGGTGAGCCGGTGCTGCAAGCCGAGAACCCTGCTGGAGTCACGCAGGTGCGGCGGGTTCTCGCTGGCGACGCCCGAAGTTTGGGACATGCGGGCCAGTTGTTCGAGCAGCTGCCACGAGCGGTCGAGTTCCAGGCAAGCCAGGGTTTTCTTGCTCAACCAATGCAGCGCTTCGTATTCGGCGTATGGGTGCCCGGTTGTCCGAGCCACCTCGATCGCGAGCATCAGCCAGCGCTCAGCATCGGCGGGCTCGTAGGCGGCCAGGTGGGCGAGTCCGCGATGCCCATGTGCTCGAGACTGCACTTCCGCGTCGGCACCCATCGCCGTGACCGCATCGCACAGCTCGATACACCACGATGTGTCTTGTACCGGACCGCACAATTCGACTTCGGCCTTGAGGATCAGCGCCTGCGCCCGGATGTCGCTCGGTTCAGGATGGGCATCGATCAGCCCGTCGAGTACCTGGCTGGTCTGATCCCAGCGGCCGGTCATGCGAAGGTTGCGAGCCCACAGCAGCCGCACATGAGCTTCCAGCGCCGGGGCAACCGTTTCGGTCGCGGCGCGGGCGAGGGCCGCGGCACAGGCTTCGGTGCCCGCAACATGGTCACCTTCAGCAGAAAGGCATTCGGCCAGCAGAGCGGATGCGTCGAAGGAGGGTGTTTGCTCGACCGCGATCCGTGCGAGATCACGAGCCTTGGACACCGCACCCAAGGTGAACTGGCGTCGCGCCGCCGCCAACGCGAGAGCGCCTGCCTTCACCCGATCCCGTGCCGCGACGGCCACTGCTGCTGCCCGGACTTGCAGTTCGTCGTCCCAGTCTGGCTCGGCTTCCAGGATGGCCAGGAGCCGAGTGTGGTGTCGTCGCCAGCGCGGTGCGTTGGAAGCCCCGCGCTCGCGCAGGATCTGGGCGAACAACGGGTGGTGAATGAGGTAGCGGTCGAAGTCTCCGCGCGGCTCGGCGGGGCGTACCAGTCCGTGTTCGGCGAACAGCAGGTGCAGACGCTCGTATACGTCGTCGATGTCCATGCGGGCCAGCTGCGCGAGGTAGTCGACCTCGAAGCTGTACCCGATCAATGCGGCGATTTCGAGTAGCTGCTGATCGGCGCCAGTCAGATATGACAGTCGCTCTTCCAGCACAGCAGTGATCTGCTGCGGTGCCGCCCCGCCCGCCCGATCGCCGAGACGCACCAACGATTCGGCGAACAATGGGTTGCCCGCACTCAGGCGGACAATCCTGGACACGACATGAGGTGGAACGGCGGTATCGCTCGCGGCTTGGCGTACAAGCTGTTCGGTGTCGGTGTTGGACAACCGAGGCAGGTCGATGACGCCGGTGTCGGGAAGATACCGGCACAGCCGAAAGACGGCCCGTTGCAATGGATGTGTCTGCTCGGCCGAGTACAGCTGATCAGGACGATAGGCCAAGACCAGGATCAGCGGACCCTTGACTCGCAGCGCGATCGTGGTCAGCAAGTCGATGGTTGCGGTATCAGCCCAATGCAGATCATCGAGGACCATCAGCACCGGGCTGTCGGTGAGCAGGTCTTCGATAAGGCGGATCAATTGGTCGAGCCGACTATCGATTTCGGTCTGCTCATGGCCGGATTGGGCGAACGTCTGTCCGGTGCGCACACCCGCGGCGAGGAGGTGGCCGACGACCGGAACCGACTCGATCCAGTCCGGGGCATGCTGGCGGAACGACGACGCGACCCGTTCGAGCCGAGTCCGCGACCCGGAACGCTCGGCCGATGAGGTCAAAGATCGCAGACACTCTCGGACGGCTTGAAAAGAGTCCGAGGCAAGGGAATTCAGCATCGCCTGCCCATAACCGGACAACAGACCAGCCTCCGCGTGCCGTTGCACCGCACGGTGGGCAAAGGTCGCCAGCAAGCTGGTTTTGCCGACGCCGGCCTCACCACGCAGGACGACCACAGCACTCTCGTTGGCTTGGATCGCGAGGTCTACGCGATCCAGTAGTTGGGACAGCTCGTCGGTACGGTCGACCAACACAGGGGGCGCAGCCAGGCCCGACAAGATTTCCCCTCCCACTCATCCGACGGGTGTGATCACGAATTGTAGTCCCGGACTGAGGAATTCACCGAACAATAACGACGACGAGGTTCCTCGCGGCCACGTCCAGTCAGGCGCCGCAGCCCATGAATGGATGCAGGGGATGCCGACCCGGCTGACTTTCTCCCAGGTTACGTGGGCGATGGTGGGACTGTGTGGCGGAGTCCGAGTGTCGACTGGGATCTAGCACCAGGCTGGTCACCTGCCAGTTGGACCCGCACCGCCAGGCATGCGGTTAGCTGATCGGTCAGCCGGTCCGGTTGCCCGGCCCGATAGGCTCGCCGATTACCGTGCGTCATCCTGATGCTTCTGGCATGCGAGCGGGGCGATCGTGCTGTTGATCCGCCAGCCCCTCCTATTGTCGCGAACTACTATCGGTGCCTTCGGATTCAGGGAGGGAGTTTCGGTGATTGGTCGCGAAGCATTGCGTGGAATCGTTCTCGAAGAGGTACTGGCGCGGTTGCTACAAGACAACGGCTACAAGCTCCTCGTGTCCGAGCACCAGGATCCCGATGCGCTCAAGCAGGCCAAGCACGGATTGCTCGTGCGTGGGCGCGGCGGCGAGCATCAAGCCGACGTCATCGGCGAGCTCGACCTACCTGTCCCGTTCTCCCTTCCACTGCGACTGTTCGTCGAAGCCAAGTTCACCAAACAGAAGGTCGGAATAGCGGTGGTGCGCAACGCCCACGGCACCATCCACGACGTCAACGAGCAGTACTCGCCCTTCTCCTCGGGCGTGCACTCGGTGCCGATCCGGCGATACCAGTACCGCTACACCTTGTTCTCGGCCAGCGGATTCGCGCCGGAGGCGCAGCGATACGCGCTGGCCCAACAGATCTCGCTCGTCGATCTGTCCGGTTCTGGCTTCGCTGAGCTTCTCGCACTAGTCAGCGATATCGCGGACGCGACACGCGATCTCGCGCTAACGCGCCAGATCAACCGCTTCCCAGTTGGGCAAGTGCGCGCAGCCCTCCGGCGCGCACTGGGCACATGGACCGGAGGATTCGAAACCCCCGCTGAGAGCGCCGAGACAGACGCACAGAACGAGTGGATCCCGGACAAGGAGGTCTCGCAATACATGAATGTGGGTCGCATGCCTGGCAAACGAAGTTCGCAGGTGCTTCCGCACGCCCGGCTCATGACGATCGTGACCGACATGCACAGCGACCGACTCGGTGACTTGATCGTCGGGTTTCCCTCCGCGCCCTTCATCCTGGTTCTGAGGATCGAGTCCAGGGCAGACTTCGGGACCTATCTCGCCCGGCACCCCGGCTCGGAGATCGCCGTGCACATCGAGTTCGTCCATCGCGGAAAACACGAGGGCGACTGGGTCATCGTCCCCACTGATGGGTCGCCGCAGTTCCGCCTGGTTTTCGCGCTGCCGGAACTGCTCGCTGACTGGCTGCTCAACAGCGACGGCCCCGCAGCACCGCGGGTGCGCGACATCAAACGAGGCATGCTGTCCTCGATCGTCGTCTTCCAAGGAAACCGACTCCTGCGCCTGCTGTACCAGCCGCACCACCGCCGGTGAGTCCGACACGTTGGCGGACAAGGCGCAGCTTCGGGTGTGTGTCCCGCAACGTGGCCAACCGGCCGTGTCGGCCGTCTGGACGACGCAGACGATGTTCGCTGGCAGCCGGCAGACGGGTATCCATACCCGAACGCTGCAAACGTCCTGTACGTAGCCGCGATCAGGGATCCTCCTTTCGCTCGTTGGCTGCCGCTTTCGATCTTATGCAGTGTTGGTTTGTCGGCGAGTGGCGAGCTTTTTCGCATGGGGTATGGGCTGAGCAGATTGCTGCGCACCGAGGACGACCGGACTGATCTGGTGCCCCGGATGCGGACTGCGGTGATGCTTATGCGCCCGACCGGCCGCCAACACGCGGACGTTGGCCGCGTGGTCAGCGTGTGGCGCGGATCTCGGCGGCGGTGACCTGTCGGCGAGCACGGCTCGATCTCGGCTGCGGCACAAGCCAACTCACCATTCCCCACGTCAGTGGGACTCTGGAAAACACCGGATCCCGGGCGAGTGATCTACGGGTGGCGTTGCGCCGGGCCTACCAGGCGCTCGGCCTGGATGCCGCAGCCGGTGGCGATGAGGTTTCCGAGACCTGGTGCTGGCCAGGATAATCGAGCCGAACAGCAAGGTCGACTCGCTGCGGGTGCTGTCGGGAACCGGCATCGAAACCGGGTCCTATCGGACACTGACCCGGCAACGGCCACCACCACGCCGACCGGTCCTGGCCTGAAATCGAAGCTGGCGCCATACGAGGGTTCGCACTTGCATGTATTTTGGGGTGGGTCTACCGGGGTAGCCAGGGCAGCGTGAGAATACTTCGGCTGAAATCGGATCAGGCGGGCCGTCTTCCACGCAGGCGCCTGACTGGTCGACAACATTGGCGCCTGCGGGCTGGGACGTAATGGACGGAAGGTTGCATGGCGGCGGGGTACAGCGGAGGGCTCGAACTCACCTGGACTAACAAGGACAAAACGCTCCTGTCCACCGGGGACGGCAAGTACGACTACACATTCGTCGATCGAGCCGACTACCGCGTCTCCGAGGTTCGCCTCCTGAATGAGGTTGAGCGCATCGAAGCGCCGCCGCCCGAAGATCGGCCTGATGGGTTGCCCGAGCCTACGACCGACAACCTCCTGATCACGGGCGACGCCATGCATGCTCTGGACGTCCTCAACAAGGTGCCCGAGTACGCCGAGTGCTACCTCGGCAAGGTGAAGTTGGTGTACATCGACCCTCCTTTCAACACGGGGCAGGCGTTCACCAACTACGACGACAACATCGAGCACTCGGTCTGGCTCACGATGCTTCGCGACCGGTTGAGGCAGATCAAACCGCTGCTGTCTGACGATGGCTCGGTGTGGGTCCATCTCGACGATGCCGAGGTGCACCGCTGCCGATCAGTGCTGGACGAAGAACTGGGCGCGGAGAACTTCCTTGCAGAAGTCGTATGGCAGAAGGCCACATCGCCGCGAAACGACACGACAGGTTTCTCGGTCTCGCACGACAGTTTGTTGGTGTATGGCAAGACCGATCGCTGGGTCCCGAACCGGATGAAGCGGCTTGCATCCTCGAACACATCTCGTTACCGCTCCCGGGATGGTGATCCAGTACCGTGGCGCGACGGCGACGCAACGGCCGGAAAGGCTGCGACCAACCACCCGATGGTCTACGGCATCCAGCACCCGGTCACCGGCGGGCTTATGTACCCAACCCCTGGGCGATGCTGGGGGAAGGCGCAGTCTTGGTTCTTTGACCAGATGAACGAGTACGCGAAGTACGAACTGCGCGACATCGGCGATGAGGAACGCCGAGCAATGATTTGTGGCACTACCCCTGATCAAGTGAAGCCGGGCGTCCCGGCCATCATGCTTGCGGAGCCGCTGGAAGAAGCAGCCAAGGCGGCGCGCGCCAGGTACGAGGCGGGACACTGGCCCGAGCTGGTCTTTCTCGACCTCGACAAGGAACGGATCCAACGCAAGAAGCATTTGGCTGACGAGGGACGCGTCCCGGAGACACTGTGGTTCGCATCAGATGTCGGCGGGTCGTTGCGCGGCAAGAACCAGGTACGCGATCTGTTCCCGGACCTGCACGCCTTCGCCACCCCGAAGCCGGAGGAACTGCTCCAGCGGGTCATCCACATCGGCTCGAACCCCGGAGACATCGTGCTCGACTGCTACGGCGGCTCTGGAACAACCGCAGCGGTCGCACACAAGATGGGGCGCCGCTGGGTGACCGTCGAACTGCTCCCAGCCACAGTGGCTACCTACACGAAGCCACGGCTGGCGCGGGTGGTGAAAGGTGATGACCCAGGCGGGGTTACGACATCGACGGAGCGTGTAGCAGATGCAAACCTGTTGGACGACCTGACGCCCGAGGAGGCACAGGAGTTCAACCGTGTCCTGAACAAGGTGGTGAAAGCTGTCGATGTCGACACGAACGCGATAAAGGCGCTCCGGAACGTCACGAAAACGAAGAACCAGACCACGACCAATTGGCATGGCGGGGGCGGATTCTCGCATCTCGAAGTCGGCCCATCGATGTTCGAGAGCATCGATGATTTTATTGTCCTCGCTGAGTGGGCAACCCAAGGCGACCTCGCGCGAGCAATGTGCGCCCAACTCGGCGTTCGCTACCGGCCCGATGGGATCTTCGCAGCCAAGCGCGGTCAGGTGCGCTATGTAATCCTGGACGGTCTCGTCGGACACGGCACCGTGTCGGCGATCCTCGACCAACTTCCCGAGAAGCAGATCGTTGAAGTCTGGGCGACTCAGATCGATCTGGATGCGGAGGAGTCTCTTCGCAAGTCCCGGAAGGGATCTCGGCTCACGAAGATCCCAGAAGCTGTTCTCGACACCTACCGTCGACGGGCAGCGAAGACAACTCCATTCAAGCGCGCTATTCAGGAACCGGGGGGAGCCGACTCATGAGCGGCATCCAGATCGACGACGACCTTCTCTCCGAGATTGCCCACCGGCTCGACCTGCGCAATCCCAATCGCGAAGCGGTCGAAAGCGTCGCGGCGATGACCTCGATGCACTTCGACGTCGATATGAACACCGCTCCGTTCGAGTGTGTGGTCGACTCGGCTACCGGAGTTGGCAAGACCTTCGTCATGGCCGGACTCATCGAGTACTTCGCCGGGCTGGAGACCCCTGCCCGCAACTTTCTGCTCCTCGCCCCGGGCCGCACGATCCGCGACAAGAGCATCAAGAACTTCAGCCCAGGCCACCGCAAATCACTAACCGGCGCAATGCAATCCGAGCCGTTCGTGATCACGGCCGACAACTTCAAAAGCCCGGCGACGCGCAAAGTGATGGAGGACAGCAGCCGAACGAAGCTGTTTGTCTTCACCGTCCAGGCCCTCACCTCGAAGACAGGTGAGGGACGCGCGACACACGAGTACCAGGAGTGGCTGGGCGGATCCCTGTTCAGCTGGCTCAGCAGCCTCGACGACCTGGTCATCCTCGCCGACGAGCACCACTGCTACCGCGGCGCGGCGTTCTCGAAGACCATCACCGACCTGCAGCCCGAACTCGTGGTCGGTCTGACGGCAACCCCCGCGAAGACAGACGAGAATCTCGTGGTCTACCGCTATCCGTTGGCTCGCGCGATCAAGGACAAACTCGTCAAGACGCCCGTCCTGGTCGCACGCAACGACGACCGGAGCGACGACCACACTAAACTCCTCGACGGGGTCACGCTGCTGCGCTACAAGGAGCGCCTCGCTCACGCGCGGTGCGACGAAGAGGGAATCTCGCGAATCAATCCGGTGATGCTTGTCATCGCTCAAGATACGGCCGAAGCAGACCGGTATCAGGAATTGTTCGACAGTGAATCGTTCGACAACGGAGCCTGGATAGGCCGAACGCTGCTCGTCCACTCGAACCTGAAGGGCGACGAGAAGGAAACCGCGCTGGCCGCACTAGAGGACGTGGAGGACCCTGATTCACCCGTTCGCATCATCATCAGCGTTGGCATGTTGAAAGAAGGCTGGGACGTCAAGAACGTCTACGTCATCGCCTCCATGCGCGCTAGCGTCTCATCGGTGCTGACCGAGCAGACTCTCGGACGAGGCATGCGACTCCCGTTCGGCGAGTACACCGGTGTTGAGATGCTCGACACCGTCGAGGTACTCGCTCACGAGCGATACGAGGCCCTGCTAGCCAAGCGGCAAGCGCTCAACGAGAAGTTCATCGACCACGCCGTGCTCGCCGAGATCCGCCGCACCGCAGCAGGAAAGCTCGTGGCTCGCAAGAAGATCGTCAATGAAGAGGCTGACGTCATCCCGCCGAACCCGGCACCGAGCGACAGCACCACCGACGAGACGGCGCCGGACGCCGCGCAGACTCATTCAATGACGTCCAGTACCCACGTTGCCGAGCCCAAGCCAGCGGGCGGAATCGTCGACCTGGAAAGTCTTCTGGGACAAGCCAAGGATGCGGCAGACGAGACCGAGTCGAAAGTGCGCAAGCACTCCCCGCTTCTGGACCGGGCCGAGATTGTGATCCCCTACACGGAGAAGGTGGCTTCCAAAGCGGTTGTCTCCCTGAACCAGATCCATGACGACGCCCCCTTCACGGCGCTCGGTAAAGCCCTCGCGACCGAGGCCGATACCGACTTGCGCCGGACACTGCTGCGGCCTGACGAAGGCGGCACCGTCCGTGGCGTCCAAGCCGAGGCGAGGGTCGAGGCCCTCGCCCTCGATATCCCGCTCGAAACCTCTCGCGCCGGCCTCGTGAAGGCCATCATGCGCGTCCCGAGCGTCCGCCCAGAGGCGGGGGAAGCACGCGCCGCACAACGCCTCGCCGATCTGGTCGTCGATGCAATGGGAACCGACGCGCAAAAGTACCTATCCGCGTTCTGGGAGCGTGCTGCCCGAAGGCTCACCAACCTCGTTTCGGACAAACTGAAGAAGGTCGCCAACCAGAACGTTGTGTTCTCCGACGAGGTGCGGTTGCAAAGACTCGAAAAAGAGCGCCAAACCACCAAAGAGCACGTCGACGGACACTCCGAGCCGCACTCAAAGTCGGTCGCCTACGGCGGTTGGAAGAAGTCCCTGTATGAGTACGCCTGGTTCGATACCTCGCCTGAGTACAAGGCTGCTCAGGCGCTCGACGGGACCCCGACCGTCATCGTGTGGGCACGCCTCCACCGCAACGACCTGCCGATTACGTGGACCCAGGAGGGCCGCGAGTACAACCCCGACCTCGTCGCGATCGAGGAGGAGAACGGGCAGCGAACATGCTGGCTCATCGAGACCAAGATGAACAAGGAAGCCCATGCCGAGGACGTCCAGGCCAAGGCAAAGGCTGCCAAGACCTGGGCCAACACCGTCAATAACAGCGGAAGGGTCGATGGCAAGTGGCACTACATTCTCCTGACCGAGGACGACGTCAACGACGCCGGACTCGACTGGAACCAGATGAAGGCATTCGGCGCACGGTAAGCCCGGCGTGTAGACCGGGCCGCCTTGCGGCGGCTTACTACTTCGGCTGCTGAGTGGAGTGTTTCAGAAGCGGTGAGGGCGAACTCCCCGCCTTGGCCCCCGGTCGGCAACGCCGTCGCCTGGCCCCACTGGGCCAAGCGCGACTGGAACGACTACATCGCCGAACGAACCTAACGCTAAACGAATTGGCCAATAGACTGCTGCAGCAACGATTTAGCCACCTCTGCTCGCCGATCCGAAGGCCGTGTGCGCACTACCGGACGACACTATTGTTCGTAAATCCCGAATCTTCAAGGCCTCAGCGTATTCGGCGGAGGTATAGCGCTCCCGCAGTTACACGGTGTCCGTGGCCATGAGAAAGTCCCCACGGGTGGCCAAGTGTAGGTCGCCGCTGGCGGCCAAGTAGAAGTCCCCATTCCCTTGCTCGTCGTGTCATGCCCGGAACTCGTGGCCTGGGCGGTGACGGTGATAGCGCCAACTGTCATC
>NZ_JBFRFQ010000022.1:0-107657 GCF_052114905.1 Nocardia sp. 2TAF39 | reverse complement strand
AAACGGGCACACGGTGTTCGGCGCGGCCAACTTCGGTGGCGGTCGGGGTGGGCACCTGTTCGTGGTCTACAAGGACCCGGACACCGGTGTGGTGCGGGTGCACGAGGGGCTCGGCGACGAGGAGCGTGATGTCACGTTCGCGGAATGGACCCCGCCCGTCGGTGCGGTGGGTTTCGCCGGGATCGTGTTCGGCGAAGGCAAGCGGCCGCTGGACGCGGTGGATCCGGAGACCGGCCCGCGGATCGACCCGGGTGTGAGCATTCCGGATTGGGTCGGTGCCCGTCAGGACGACAAGGCTTCCGGTGGGGATCCACAGCGGCCGGGCCCGGTTCCGGAAGATGCTGATGACGAGTCGGATCCACCGCAGGATCGCCGTGCGGGGCCGGTCTTCTCGGCGAGCGACGAGCCGGTCTTCGGCGAGAACGCCCCAGGTGTGATGCGTCCGGCCGATGCCGGTGGATCGACAGTGGTCCCACTTCGTGAGGCGCCGAAGATCATGCCGCACGAACATATCGAGGGCACGGTTGCGCCGGAGGTCTCGTGGGAAATCGCTCGCCGCAACGGCATCGAGCTGCGCCACAATGATGTGCTGATCGACAGCGTCGAGACGTGGGCCGCATTGCATCGGTTCACGGACTTTCCCAGCTTCCTCCAAATGTGGCGTCTTGTCACCGGCGTGCTCCGTACCGACGAGGATTTCCGGCAGATTGTCGTCGAATATGCCGCCACGATGAAGGCGCACGGCGTGGTGTATGCGGAGATCGATTTCTCCCCGATCGGGCGAACCCTGGACGGTGTCTTTTACGACGAGATGTTCGAGGGTATCTACGCCGGGATCGTAGAGGCGGAGGCGCAACATGGTGTGATCATTCGAATGACTCCCAGTTTGGTGTGGGGAGTGACGGCGGAGCAAGCCGAGGAATGTGTTCGCTGGGCAGGCGGCTACCGCCACCGTTACGTAGTCGGTTTGAGTATCGGCGGCAACGAAATGCTGAGTCGCGATAATTTCACGCGATATGATCGAGCATTCACTATCGCCAGAGAAGAATACGGCTTGGGAATTGTTCCCCATCTGGGCGAGGTCGGAGATTCCGCGGCCATCTCCGCGGCGCTTCTTCGGTGGAAACCGGCTCGGATCCGACATGGCGTGAGTTTGAAGATTGCGGGCCGTCGCCAGACGCCGATCGACGAGGCGATAGTGGCGAGGCTCATCGAGCAAGGAATCGTGCTCGATCTTGCTATCACCTCCAACCTGCTGACCGGCGCGGTGAAAACCCTCGAAGACCATCCACTGCCATATTTCCTGGATGCCGGGGTGCGCTGCACGATCAGCACCGACGACCCCGCGCTGATGGACACTGATCCCACCAAGGAATACGCTCTGGCTGCACAGCTCGGTCTCAGCCTGGCCGCCGCCTACTGGAACGGCGTCCACGGAGCCCTGTGCGATGAGGAAACCCGGCAACGACTGATCGTCATCGGCGAGCAGGCATTCGGCAATCAGGCCTCACCCAACCAAGACTCGCGGACGGCCGCGCACAGGCCGGCCGAGCGGATCGAACTGACCGGACCTGTACCTGAGCGGACGCACCCTATAGGACCGCAAACCTCGACCGTGGCGGGTGCAACCCCCGTCGGCACATCCGTGCCGCGAGCGTCTGCGCGGCAGAGTGCCACCGACCACGCCCAGACTGAGCCGAATGCCCTGCAAGCGGGCACTTCGGAAACGGCCGCCGACAGCGCGTCTGCGACAGGGGCTTCGGACTACCTCGAGGCAGACCGTCCCGATGCAGAGGACGAGGAGGCACAGCGCGGCGTCGGCACATTGGCCGAAGACGCTGATACGCAACAGCGGGTTTCGTCGATTGCAGACGCGCAGGACCGCAGCACATCGGATACTCCGTTCGGCACCTCCGACGGGACGACTCTGCCACGGCTGCCCGAGCACCTGCGGACCCGGAATCAGGTGTGCGGGGCGCTGGTGCAGCGGCAGATGAAGGACTTCCTGGGGCCCGCGGGTGACTGGATCGAGGAAGTGGCGATCAATGCCGTGCTCGCGGAACGGGGCATGAGCGGCGACGAGTTCGCGATGGTTTTCGACGGGGACTGGGCCGAACAACCGTTCGGGCGCGGACGGTCCGGGCTGGAAAAGGTGATCGATCACGTCGAGAATCACGGTGGCGGTATCGCCGGGGTGATGGAATTCGGCGAGAAGGGCGCGCATGCGTTCGCGGTGTTCCGGGTGACCCAGGAGTACGCCGACCGCCACCCGGAACTGGAACTGCGGGACGAAGTCGGCAAGGTCGTGGTGTACGACAACGCCGCAGGCGGCTTGCTGCGCGGCACGCAGGTCACTCGCTGGTTGGCGGAGGCCGAGCAGGCGGAGGCAGGCACGATCCACGGCGTCATCCTCCGGGAGAACGGCCAACCGGACCGCCGGCTCAACGGCGGCAGGCCGACGCCGGGCCGTGGCCCGGTGGGACGTCGGATCGGCGACCGGCCGGGTCGAGGTGGGGACGAGGACACCGGTTCGGCACTCGAAGGCGAACCGGATCCGGAGCCGCCGGATCCCCAGCCGCAGGCACGGTTGCTGCGGGAGTTGGCGGAGTTCGCCGATCGGGGCGAACGGCGATCCCTTCCGCGGGCCGACCGGGCCCGGCTGCGTTGGCTGGAGCGGGTTCGGTGGGAGAAAGCTTCGGCCGATCACTACGCCACCCAGATGGACTCGGCGCCGTCGGTAACCCTGCGCTCCTACGACCATGAGCCGGATGCGAACGGGAACGGCATCGGGCAGGGGAGCATGACCGTGGCCTACGGCGTCCCGGAGACCGCGGACCGGGTCGTCTGGTTCGCCGCCGACACGGCGCACAGCGAGCACAGGCTGACCGAGACGATGGCCACGGCCGCCGACTTCTATGACACCGAATCGACCAGGCAGCAGCAAGAGGATCCGACCCGGACGGTGGCGGTGGTCGCGGTGCTGCGCTACGACGACACCACCCGCCCGGAGGGTCACTGGGCTGACGTTCTCGAGGCCCGGGACCGAGCAGGCGGCGAGCGGCTGGCCCAGTCGATCCTCCAGTCGAACGCGGCGCGGCGCGAATCGTCCGGGCATCGTGCGCAGATCACGATGTGGGGCGCGGGCTACGGTGGCGACCTGGTTCTTGCGGCGCTCGCTGGTGGGCAGCTCTCCGGCGAGGTCGACACGGTGGAGGCCGAGCCGAAGTGGGATGTGCTGCGCTCGGCGACCGACGGCTCGGTCGGTGCGCACCAGACGGCCGTGCGGTTGCTGGCAGCGGATATCGCCGAATTGCGGTCTGTCGAAGACCCGTCGCCGCATCAGCAGCGCCGGATCGAGCACTTGGATGCCACTGTGGCGGCGTTGAATCGCACCGCGCGCGCGGCCCACCGACTTCCGGGCGACGGGGGCAGTGTCGAAGTCCGCGCACTCGACGTGGAATACGCCGACGGTGCGGGTACCCCGATGGTGGCGGTCGGCGACCTCGACAATTTCTTCACCGGCGTCGCCCGGCAGATCCGGGTGCATGTCCTGGCCGGTGAACCAGACGCGGCGGCGTTGAACGCGGAGTTGCAGAACATCGTCGCCGACCGTCAGGAGGACCTGGAACAGGGCAGGGATCCGCGGACGGTGACGGTGGTGTGGCAAGGTACCGATCCGCGGCGGCTGGCCCGCGATATCGCCGGCCTGGTCGAGGAATGGCAGGTGTATGCCAAGGCGAGGCGGTATCGCGAAAAGATCGACCTCGCGTTGCACGACAACGGCAATCTCGCCGCGGCCGCGCTCATCGCCAGGGCCGACGCGGTACTGACTGCCGAACACGTCCTGGAGGACGCAGGGATCGACGTGCTTGCTCGGCTCGGTGTGCAGCGCACCGACGCCGACCTCGGGGTGAATCTGGTGTGGTTGCGCCTGGAGGACGAAGTGCGGTCCCGGCTGCACCGCACCCAGCTCGATACCTGGGCGGAAGAATGGCGGGTGAATGTCGAGGAACTGCTGAGCTTCGGATCGGACACCCAGACCGAGTGGTTCGACCGATTCGCCGCCGCGCGCGCGGAATCGGCCGGGCTGCTCGACCCGCCCCGTCGGGCCGCGGAACTGGCCGACGAGGCCACGCTGCGCCAGGTGCTGGCCGACCTACGTGAGACCCACCCCGACGCCAAGTCCATCCCGCTGGCCGAGACCGAACGCCGAGTGTCCGACATGCACGCCGCGTTCACGGCCGTGGAAGAGCTCCGACGTCGCAGTGCCCGGACCGCGTGGATCGACGCGCTGGAAGACGCGCTGCACCGCGCCCACGCCTGGGCCGAGCACGATCCCGCCGGCTACGGCGAGTTCTACCGTCGGCTGGTCGCGGAAGTCCGGCGGGTCAACGGCCTGAGCCGGGAACTGCTGGTTTGCTACACCGAGTACGACAACCTGTCGCCGTGGTCCGACGCTCCACCGCAGCCCCTGGTGGACCTCATGCGCCGCTACGACGTGGTGGCGACGGAACCACCGTTGGGCGCAGCAACGAAAACTCGCCTGGTCGAGCTGCTGGCCCAGGCTGCGGAAGCACTGCGCCCACTGGTCGGCGACCCCGTGCAGGCGAACCCGGAGGCCCTGGATCAGCTTGCCGGACAGGAACAGACGGCCGAACTGGTGGTTCGGTTCCGGGAACTGCGCATGCTGCTGGACCGATTCGACCGGGTCGATGACCTCGAGGCGGACGCAACCCGCCTGGACGACGAAATCCACCGTGCCCTCGCCGAGGTACTCGCCCAGTCCGCCGCCGCGCCGGTCGTGGACGAGATCACCGGCAAGGCTGGTTTCGTGCGGCCGGATGTGGTCCGAGACGGACCGTTCAACTGTGCCCCCGGGATGGCCGGTTTCATCGGTGACTTCCAGGAGCGGGTCGGTGCCCTGCGCGGCCCAGGACTGGACGAGCACCCGCTGATCGACCTGTTCGGCGTCGGTGAGGAAACGCTCGCGCGGGCGATCGGCGGGGAATGGAAAGAAGGCGGCTTCAAGCTCGGGGAGGCCGGCCTGCGCGAGGTCGTGGAACTGGTCCGCGAGACCGACGGCGCGGTGGCCGGGGCGATGGACTTCGGCCCGGCGGGCGCGCACGCCTTCGGTGTGGCAATGGGCGCCGACGGACACGTGGAGATCTACGAGAAAATCGACGGCCAGGAACTGCGCTGGCACGGCCCGGATGGTGCGCGGAAGTGGCTGGCCGAACGCGCAGGCATCGGCGTGGGCCGGGTGTTCGGGATCGTCCTGGACCACAACGGAAAGCCGAAAACCCCCTTCGTCGAAGGCCGCGACCGCGGCGACGTCATCGCCCGTTCCGCCCCGGCAGGCCCGATCCGCGGCTTGTTCGGTGGGCGTGCGAAGCGTGCGTCCGATCCTGACCCGCCCGGGCTGCCGCGGGTCGGCGACATCGCGGGCGGCGCTTCCGACGGCACCGCCGCCCGCCCGTTCCTCGACGGCCGGGAACCGGAGTCCGTCGCCGGCGTCGATTTCGAAGGCACCGACATCGGCGCTCGCCCGGATGAGCATTCGGATCCGTCTGGGAACACCGTCGATGGGCCGGATATGGACGAGGCCCAGCCGGAGCTGGATGCCTATGAGGCGTCCTTCCGCACCGAAGTTGCGGCTATCCGCCGCGACATCACGCTGCTGCGGTTGGTGTCGGAAGGACAAGAGCAGGCCGGTGATGCGCTGAATCCGGCGGAGGT
The DNA here is from genome assembly GCF_052114905.1 of Nocardia sp. 2TAF39. NCBI lineage: Bacteria > Bacillati > Actinomycetota > Actinomycetes > Mycobacteriales > Nocardiaceae > Nocardia > Nocardia sp. 2TAF39. The sequence continues at coordinate 101,921 of NZ_JBFRFQ010000022.1, read as the reverse complement.
GCGGTCCAGGGTCGAAAAGCTGGAGGAAGAGGTAAAGCGGCGGCAGCGTGAGGCTCGGGACAGGCACAGCCGTGAGACGGACCGGTTCATCGACCGTTTGGTCGAACTCCGGCCGCTGCGACGTGGTATGAACAAATTGACGAGCCCGGGGCCGGAGGTCGCCAGGCCCGACGATTCCCCCGCGCTTTCCGCGAAGCGTCGGACCATCAAGGAACTGACCGCCGTTCATGGTGCCGGTGGCCCGGAGGACTCCGATTACGTCGAGGTCCAAGGCCTGTTGCGAGACGACATCTCGCAGCAGACCGCCGAAGATATCGTGCGTGCGATCGACTACGTGCTGAAAATGGCGCCGCAACTGCGTCTTTCCACGATACGGTTCGCGCCGTTGGAGGGGAGGTTCGCCGAAATATCCGGCGGACATGCTCTGACGATCGATCTTCGTTGCGCTACTCACCCGGATGAATTCGCCGCGAAGTGGGCCAAGCGAGTTCACAAGCGATGGTTTTCCGCCGGCACCGGCGATGCGTGGGTCGACCTGTTCCTCCACGAGATTCTCGGTCACGGAACAGACCACGCGGGTGTCGGAGGGCCCGATACACCGGCGCGTGCGCGGGTCGACCGGCATATCGACGCCGCTTTCACCGCGTTGACCTCGTCCGGCGAGATCGCGGTGCGCAAGTGGCGATGGCTGTGGAACCTGTCCACCTACAGCCTCCGGCGCCCGGTCCGAATCCCGTTTCGGGTTCGTACGCTCGACAACGGCGAAGCGCTGGCCGAGGCGGCCGTCTATATCCGAGGCAATCCGGATTCCGATTGGCGGTCCCCGCAATACGCGTTGTACCGCGCGCTGTACGACATGCCGATCTTGGACGTCGCGGAGATCGAGCGTTTCCGGTCGGCGGAACGGCAGGGAGTCGCACGACCGCATCTCGCCGATGGGCAGGCGCTGCCGGCTCCCGCGTCCGACGGTGATGCCGACTATGCGCGGCCTGGCGCACCGGCGTATCTCGGCGACTCGGAACTGTCGCATCCAGGCGCCGCCAAACCCATACCGGTGGCGTCCGATCCCGGCGACGGCGCCGAGCCGGAAACGCCGCCTGCGGCCGGTGGGATCGCGCCGCAGCCGTCGGCATCCGCCGACCCGCTACGCGTTCCCCCGAACTGTGGTCCGGTGGCATTCCGGTTCGGTCGGGAGGTGTTGGGTCTGGAGGTGGATGTCCCGTCGTCAGGTGATGTAGACATTCGCGCCCGGGGAATGTCCGGTATTGCGGTTGCGCTTGCGGCGAAGGGGAATTGGGAGGGATTCGGGTCGGTTGGGGAGATGGCCGAGCTGGCCGCATCGGGCCAGGTGGTGTTCGGTGCGGTGAATTTCGGGGGTGATGCGGGTGGGCATCTGTTCGTGGTCTACCAGGACCCGGAGACGGGTGTGGTGCGGGTGCACGAGGGGGTCGGGGATGAGGAACGGGACGTGGCGTTCGCGGATTGGGTTCCGCCTAAGGGCGCGGTGGGTTTCGCGGGCATCGTGTTCGGTGCCGATGGGCTGCCGGCGCGTCCGGTGGACGTGGAGGTCGGGCCGGAAGGCGAACCGGGTGTGGACTTCCCGGAGTGGGTCGGTCACCGTCCGGACGACCCGCCCGACGGCGGCGACGTCAGCGCCTTCGTCCCGGTGCCGGGGCTGAGGCTCGGATCCGAATACCGGCCACTCGGCGGGAAGACCGGCCGGAGGATGACCAAGGCCGAAGGTTTCCTGGTGGTCAAGGAAGCATTCCGGCGCAACGAGCATGTGGAGGGTTTCGAGAACCACGTGTACTTCGCCGGGGACCTGGTACTGCGGTTGGCGAAGCTCGGGGTGGTGGGGGTCGATCCGAAGGCGTTCCCCCAGGAACACAAGCTGCTGGAATACCTGAAGCGGCACGGGGTGGGGATGATCCCCGAGCCATTATGCGTGTTCACCGGGCGGCTGCCGGGCGGCTGGGTGGCGACCCCACAGAACCCGGCGGTGGTCTACCGCCGTGCGCGGGGGCATGAACCGAGCCTCGCCGAGTTCTGGCGGCTGCGCAAGCCGATCATCGAGGACCTGCGGACCTGGCAGCAGCAGTTGAACCAGGTGCCTATCGAGCCGATGCTGGACCTGCTGCCCGACGACTATCCCAGGACGACACGGGAATTCGTCGAGTACCTGGTCCGCGAGCAGATGCGCGTCTTCGGCGAATTCAAGGACGCGGGAATGCACAAGAAGTTCAAGGCGTGCGGGATCCCCGAAGAGCCGTTCGCGCCGATCCTGGCGCGGCTGGACGATCTCGTCGAAGAGCCGCTGCGGTTCATCCACGGCGATCCCATCCCGCAGAACATCATGGTTCACCAGGGTCGGGTGTCGACCATGCTGGACGTGGGCGGAATGCTGATCGGCCCGGAGAGCTTCTTCTGGACGATCCTCGACCACCGCGGCGTGGCGGGCGGCTACGTCCCGCGATCCCTGTTGGGCCCGAACTGGGAGATCCTCAAAGGGATCCTGGACATTCAACGGACGATCCACGACCTGGCCCGGGATCCCGACCCCGAGCGCGACACCACCTATATGGCTGCCTTCGCCGCCGCGCGTGGGTGGTGGGGACAGCCGGTGCGGGGCAGCGCGCAGGTGCTCGCGAGCGCGGGCCATCGGTCGGTCGAGAGACGGGCCGTCAATTCGAGCGAGACCAGGCCGGTGTTCCGCACGCTGGGCGTGCGCGAGGAGGGCAATGTCTACGCCGACAGCACGAAGCGGGTCGCCGAGAACGCAGTGAACAAGTTCGTCAGGCACTTCATGGCGAACTGGCCGAGAGGGAAATGCTCGGCCGCGGCCGCGACCGCACAGCAGGCGGTCGCACACGCCTTGCGCGACACCCCCGCGGGCAAGGTACAGGTCACGATGGATTCGACCGCCCAACCGTGGTGGAACCGGATAGTGCGGATCACCGTGTTGAGCACAGGTCGGGAACTGTTCGACCCACAGCGACTGCCCGCCGAGGTGCGCGACTGGTTGGGCGAGGCGAACGCCGCGTTCCTGGACGACGCCCACGAGGGATGGGCCACGAACTCGTTCAGTTTCGTGGTGCGCATGCGGTATTTCGGCAAGGTCAGCGCCGACAAGACCATCGTTGGGCCGCCCCCGGAGGTGGCCCAGTTGGCTCGGTGGCCCGCAGACCGCTATCAGCGTCTGGGCACGCGGGTGCGAGGGCCGCAGCTGACCGATGAGGAAACCGCGATGCTGTTCGACGCGGCCGACACCAGCCTCGGCGGGGTTTCCGGCGTCGATCGTTGGGGTGTCCCGGTCGGTGACGGCTTCTGGTTGTCCGGGGACAACGCGGACCGGGTCGAGAGCATGCTGCCGATGCCCTGGCACGGGGACGATACCGCGGTGTTGGGGGCGCTGAGCGATGAGGACCTGGTGCCGCCGCTGCTGCAGGTCGTGGAGGGGCAGCCCGGCGGCGAGCATACCTCGCCGTTGCTGCTGGTACGGAGACGCCTGCCCGGTTACCCACCGGTCCGGGAAGACCTGGCCGAGGCCGAAGACGAGATACTCATCTCGGCGGTGGGTTTCCGTGACCGGTTACGGTCGCTCGTGCCGGAGTCGATGGCGCACTTGCTGTCCGCGTTGCCCGACGGATACCCGGAGGACGGGAATTCAGCGGAGTTCCTCAGGTATCAGATCGAGCACGCGACGCGGGTGTTCGCCGCGCGCCTCGACATCCGGCAGACGACCGCCTGCCGGGAAGTGCTCGCGCTGTTCGGGGTGCTCGACGATCCGTTCGCGCCGGTGTTGGCCAAGGCGAATGCGCTGCAACCACGCCCGTTCGAGATGCTGCATGGCAAGCTCACGGCTGACAACTTCCTGCTCGCGAACGGCAGGGTCAGCGGGGTCACTGGTCACCGCTGGCAGTGGGGCGACCCGGCGCTGGACTGGGCGAGCTTGGACGTGTCTCTCGGCGGCGGTGTCCCCGAGTCGGTCGGCGGTCCGAACCTGGCGACCTACCGCGACTTCGTGCATGTCCGAAACGTGCTCGACAGCATCCACACCATCGTGGACGCGATCGGTCACCCGGACCCGGAACTCGATGTCGAGATCCCGGAAAACCTGTGGCCCAGCCTGGTTCGGTTCCGCGAACTCCAGGGCCTGGACACGACGTTCACCGAACAGGAATGGGTGGAAGCCCTCCGCGACCTCCGACGCAACACGCTGTCCCGGCTCGAGACAATCCCGCCGGAGAACGTTGAAGAAGCCGCCGTAGTGGCGGAAGCTGTCGACGGCCGGATCGCAAGCTGGGGAGATAGCGGTCCTGCTCCCGACCAGGGAGGCGGCAACGATGGGGCGGTAGCGAAGTCGCCGCATCCGGTGCCGCCGGATGCGGCACGTGTGCCGCGGGCGCGGGCGAACGAGGGGGCGGGGAAGAACGAGCGGGCACCTGAAGATGCGGATCAGCGCAACGACAGCGGCTACCGGCTGCCGGATGTGGCCACGCCCGGCGGTGTCGCACACATCGAGCAGGGCGGGCCGCTGGACTGTGCGTTCCGTTCACTCGAGAAGGTGCGGGGGCTGACCGGAAGCGCCGTGATCGATCTTGCCGCTGCCAGGGCGAGTGGTATGGCGGGGATGCATTGGCGGGACTTGGAGAGCCATGCTGGTGGTCGTTTGCGGGTCGAGACGCACGCGGCTATCGCGGAGCGCCTGGGGAAGGCCCGCAATGGCGCGGTCAGTCTTGTGGTGGACGAGTATCAGGGTGTTGCTCAGCGCAGCGATGGGGTGGGTGCGCATGCCTATGTGATGTACAACGACAAGGGCACCGTGATGGTGTGGGACCCGGCGACCAACGAGTTGTGTCGTTATCAGGATTGGTCTCCGCCTGCGGAGGTCGCCGGCAGCTGGGCGGTCCACTACGACGCCGTGGGAACTCCGCAGGACACCGACGATCTCGGTGTGGACGATGGTGCCAGGCCGACCAGCCTCATCGGCGCGGCGCCCGACCCGGCGGGATCGGTGCCGCTGGGTATCGCCGATGGGCCCACTGCCACGCCCGGGAGCGGCGAGACCCTGCTGACGCAGGGGGTGGACAGCCGCGGTGCTCCGGTGGACGGAACATTGGGCTCTGCCGGTTACGTGCGCCCGAAACGGCATCCGCGGCAACCGTTGGTGCAGTGGGCGGACTGGCAGGGGCGGCCGGCCGACAGCAGGCCCGCGCAGGTCCGTGCGCGGAGGGCGGTCGAGGATCTGTTCGCCGAACTTTCAGTCGGCCAGCGGGCGTTCATCCGGCGCTGGTTTCTGGCGGATCCGCCTATGTCGCTCGCCACTATCGCGGCCGGCCTGGATGTTTCCGAGCGCGCGGTGGAAACGCGCGTAGCGGAGTTGGCTCGTGCACTGGAGTGGTCGGATGTGTATTCGTGCGCACAGACAGTGTTCGCGTTGCGACCGGAGTTGGTGCAGCTCGGACGCGGTGTCTGGTGCGACCAGGTCATACGGCATCTAGACCTGTTCGCATGCCATGCGGGCGAGGCGGTGCGGGCGAGAGTGGTTCACGGCGAAACGGATGAGCAGCCGCAGACGTCCGACACGCCGGATGATCGGTTGTCTGCCGAATTACCTCCCCCAGCCGATGAAAACGGCGGCGACGTAGCACCACCGCCGAGCGCTCCACCGCGCAACAGCGGACATGCCGGAGGATTGTCGAGCCGGCCCCCGGCACCGTTACCTGGTATGCCAGACGATGCAGTGTCCGAAACGTTCGGCCGGAACTGGGCGCGTGGGCTCGAGGCGTATCCGGTTGCAGCGAATCCGTTCGGCAGGTTCGGTCGCACGCCGCGGGCGGTGATCGACGGCGCGACAACGCATGCCGCAGGCGTGGATGGCATCGAAGGCGGCGGTCTGGGGAGCGGGAAGAAACGGGCCGACGCGGCGTCGCAGCAGGCCGGTTCCGATTCGACGGACCAAGTGGCAGACGACGACCAGCGCAGCGAACAGGACGTGCGTGACGCCGAACTGCTTGATGCATTTCGGGCGGGCGATAGTTCCGCGTTCACGACGTTGCACAATCACTACGTTGATTACGCCCGTCGGATCGCCCGTCGCGAAGTCCGCAACGAGAGCGACGTCGAAGACATCGTCGCTGAAAGCTTCGTAATTCTGTACGAGAAGTTGGTCAGCGGTGACGACATAGCGCATTTCAGAACCTATTTGACCGGAACCATCAAGGCAATCGGCGGAAAGCTTCGTCGTCATACCGCGCGGCAGCAGCTCATCGAAGACACCAATTTCTTGGACGTTCTCGGCCTCGACCAGAATCCGATGCCCGACGCGCCCGCAGTGTCGGAGGAGTCCGATACGGCCGACTCGATTGTCGACCGGGCGATGGGCAGCCTGCCGGAGCAGTCGCGAGTGGTGCTGCGGCTGATCGACATCGAAGAGTACACGTCGGGAGAACTGGCGTCGATGCTCGGATCGCCCGTGGGCGAGATCGAAGAACTGGTCAACCGCGCCCGGGAAGAGCTGCGTGCGGCACTGGTGCGGGAGCAATTACAAGGGGGAACGCTTGCTGCCGCGTTGACCGACGGTGAGGCGTTGGCGGCGGTGCTCATGACCGGAGGTGAGTGGGCGGAGGCTTTCCCGTCTGTCACCGCGGAGATGGCCGTGATCCGGGCGCTGCGGCGCAAGCAGCTGGCCGAGGTACGGCACTTTGTCGAGGGGCTGCACTTGGTGCGGAGGGAATGGTTCCTCCGGTGGTTCCTCGGACAGTCGGTGGCCGAGATAGCGGTGGAGATGGGCGACCCGGAACAGACGGTTCTGGACCAGCTGCACATCCTGATCCGCAAGTTGGCCAGGGGGCTTGCCGACCACGACATGCTGGAACGGCAACGGCGGAAGCTGACCCGGCCACGCACGCAGGGCGACAGCCCGTCGTTGCTGTTGGTCGAGGCCGTCTATGCCCACGAGCCGGACCTGGTGACGGCGTGCCTGTCGGACCTATCCGACGACGACCGGGAAATCTTCAGGCAATACTTCGATGACGCCAAGACGGTGACCGCGATCGCACGCGAGGTCTCACGGGTCATTGTCGAGCGGGCACTGGAACGTATTACTGCTCTTGTCGAACCGATTCTTCAGCCAGACCTGGTCCAGCGATATACCGGTGGTGGCTCGCTTCGTCGGAGCACGAGGGAGGATGTGGCCGCGGAAGCCGGTGTGAGCAGTTACTGGGTCACCCACTTGTTTTCCGACGAAGGACCGGTATCCAGCACCGGACGACGAGTAGAAGCTGCCGCGCTCCGGCTGGGCTACCGAAATCAAATACGGGGTTTGCGCGCCGGTGTGGTCGTGGAGGGGGGCTCGTCGGACGCACTTGTCCCGGCCGTGCGCGCGAGGCAGGAGCCGAGTGCGGGGAGCACGTGGGCGGTGCGACGAGTCCGCGAGATGAGCCCCTCGGATCTGAAATCCTTGATCCCGAAACTGTTCGAGTATGATCGCGCCGCCGCCTGGCTGCTGTTCGTGGATGAATTACCCATTCCGACCGTGGCAAGATTGCTCGATCGCAGCCGAAGGACGGTCTCCGACCAACAGAGTCTGATCGCCGAGTCGTTGGACGCATTGTCGTCCGGTGGTGTGTTGCTGACCGACAGTCAGGCGCCGGAGTTATTGCGGAAGATCCTGAGTCTCGACCCGGATGTGCTGGCACCGCATCTGTCTGTCCTCACCGAACAGGCCCGATTTCGTTACGAGCAGCATTTCGTGCGAGGGCAGAGCGCACGTTGGATATCCGACATGACGGGTGTCGATCGCAGGGTTATCCGAAATGACCTCGTTCGAATCGCTCAACGGTTGATCAAGTCGCTGCCGACGGAGTTGGTGAAATACCTGTGCGGAGGTATGTCCGATGGCGCCGCGTTGATACTGGTCGAGGCGATCGCGAAATACGATTCCGCGGAGCTGGACCCCTGCCGGTCCACGTTGACCCCGATCCAGCAGCAGTACTTCGACCGGTATCTGGGGGAAGGGCTCTCCCCGTCGGAAAGCGCCCGAGCGCTTGGCCGTTGGCCACGAAGCCTCGGCACTCCGCTGTATCGCATGGCGCACGCGGTGGCGGATGTGGCGACTGTCGCCGGCGTGGGAAAGCAATACGCCTGGGAAGTGCTCGACCGGGGAGCCACCGGCTCGGAAATGGCGGAGAGGATTCAGGCCGTCGCCGCTGCGTTCGGCTGGCGGCCGGAGCGGCCGGACATAGTTGTCGACGGTCCGCCAGGGCGGTCGCCCGTTCCATCGGTGCGAGGGGCGGAATTCGCCGTGGACCCGAGGTGGCACCGGGCATCCCGCATCGTCGAGGGCGCGGATCTCGCGGATCGGAAGGCCGGAATCCGGCTGCTGCCGCCGGAACATCAGGACATAGCCAGGCTGCTGTTCGTGGACATGCTGACCGCAGACCAGGTGGCGCAACGGCTCGATGTCGCCCCGGGGCGGGTTTACACGATGCGCAAGAGCCTGGTGAACCGGTTGGCGGTCTGGCTGTCCACCGGCGTGATGATGACCGAAGCCCAGGCCCTGTTGTTGGTCGAGGCGATTCAGTCCCGCTCGGATATCGTGACGTTGCACCGATCGCGGCTGTCGCCGAAGGAGCAGGTCTATGCCGACCTGTACCTGCAGCAGGGCTTGTCCGCGAACGAGATCGTCGACGCCATCGGCGGAGATCCGGTGCAGGTCAATGGGATGGCACAGCAGCTCGCGTTGACATTGGTGGCTCTGCTGCCACCGGAGCTCGTGCAACGGTATCTGGCCCGGGGGCCGCTTCGCCGGGTGACTCTGCCGGATATCGCCGCCGGGGCCGGGGTGAGCAGGACGATGGCCGGTCGGATCGCGGGCGAGGACGACGGCGGGTTCGATCCGGAAACGGTAGCGCGCGTGAAGGCGGAGATCGCGCGGTTCGGGTGGCGGCGGGCGCGGTCGGGTATCGTGGTCGACACTGCGGCAGGAGTCGAACCGGCAGCGGCGGTGGGCATGCTGATCGACGGCCTCGGATTGCCTGCCGAGGTGGTCGCGGCCGAGATCCTCGGCGACCACACACAAGCCGCGCTCCTACCAGAAGAGCGCGCGTTCACCACCGCGAAGTCGATGGCGGACCCGCGTGCGCGTGAGTCCCTCATCCGCCGCGCTTGCGCGCGGCGCGCACTGGCGAAACTGGGTCTCGCGGACGCGCAGATTCCACCAGATGTGTCTGCTGATTCCGCAGTGGCCAAGAAGGCGCCGCGGTGGCCCGACGGGGTGGTCGGAGGTATCGCCGGCACAGACGGCTATCACGTCACCGCGGTGGCGTCGCGTGGGCGGGTGCGGTCGATCGGCATCGACGTCCAGGCCGAGGAGCCGCTGCCGGACGACACGCGGGGCTGGGCTGTCCGGCCGGAGGAAATGGCCTGGTTGGCCGAGATCGACGTCGAGGGCGACATCCCATGGGACCGGGTGGTGTTCTCCGCCAAGGAGAGTGTGTTCAACGCGTGGTTGGCGCTGACCGGCCGTTGGCTGGGGATGCTGGATGTCGTCGTCACTGTTGACCCGGAAGCGGGCACCTTCACCGCCCGGCTACCGGCTGCCGACCGCAACGCCGTGGACGGCGGCCCGCCGCTGCCGGAAACACTTTCCGGCCGGTTCGCGGTCCAGACCGGCATCGTGTTGACCGATGTCATCGTCTGGCAGGAGAACCCGAGTGATCCGGCGGGCGCCCTGACTCGACCGGCACCGCAGGTATCAATACCTCACCTTCCGGCTGGGGCAGTCGGACTGGAAGCCCACCCGCTGACCGGCCCTCCGCTGCGGGAACAGGTAGCGGTCGCGGCCGGTGTGTCGCTGACCTCGATAAGCGCCGTATTCAACTGCAGCGCCAAGCGCGCGAGCAAAGCGACGGCGTTGCGGGTGCTCGAAGCGGCGCAGGAGCTGAATTATGCGCCGCAGCAGCGCGCGAAAGCGTGGGAGTTCTGGCAGAACCGACCCGACCGGGTACCGCTGAAAGAGGTGGCGCGCGAGGCCGGTATGGATCGGAGCACGGCGAGCTATGTGTTCGCCCGCAATACCAGGATAAGTAAGCAGACGGCATTACAGCTGCTCGCGGCGACCGTCGGGTTGGGACATGCGGTGCCGCCGCTGTTGCGGCTGTTCTGGGAGGCGCAGCCCGAAGCGGTACAGCCATCCGATGTGGCCGTGATGGCCGAGACGAGCCCGTCGTCGGTGAAACAGGTGCAGCATGGCGTCCCGACAGTGCGCACGAAGACCGCGCTGCAGGTGATCGCTGCGGCCGATGTCAGGGGCCTGGAGATCCCGGCGTCCGCCAGGCGGGTTTATCAGGCCGAAGCCGATGTGCCCGATGCGGTGGTGTTCCCGGCCATGATCGCGCATCGCGCGGGGGCCGGCCCCAGGTTGTGTGCGCCGGCGGCGGTGGATGTGTTGGCGGAGAAGGGGATTGCGCTGCAGCGTCCGCTGCGGATCGACGCCGACCGGGTTATCGCCAACGGTGTGGACTTGAACGAGCTGGCCGAGGCCTACGGCGCGGACACCGAGGACTTCGACTCGGTGGATGACCTTGCCGCACAAGTGAAACCCGGCAGGACGGTGCTGGGTGTGGTGGATTACGGCGCGGCGGGTGGGCATGTGTTCGTGCTGTTCCTCGGCAAGGACGGCAAGGTGTGGGTGGCCGACTTCGACGGTCACCGGAAGGTGGTGATGCGGTACGCCGATTGGCCCAAGCCGACCGGCGTGCTGTCGGTGGAAGGCATCGTGTTCGGCGAGGACGGTCCGGCGAAGCCGCTCGGCCCCGGACAGTCGCCCCGCGTCGGCAAACGGCGTTTGATGGTCGGTGCGCGCAACGACCACGGCGGCGAACCCGAGCGCGCCGAGCGGCTGACCGAGGAAACCCGGTCGGCCGCCGGGCGGATCGACGATGTCGCCACGGTGCGTGCCGTGCTGGCGAGCGCCCAGTTCGTGCTGCTGGACGTCGACGGCCCCGTCTGCGACTTCTTCGCGGGCCTGTCCGCGCCGCAGGTATCCGAGCGGCTGCGGCAGGTCTGGCGGGATACCGGGATCGAGATGCCGCACGACGTCATCGGCACAACGGATTTCCTTGTCGTGTTGCGGCGCGCCGCCGAAGTCGACGTCGAGCTCGGCCGCCAGGTGGAAGAGGCGCTGAGGCGGGCGGAAGTCGAGGCCACGCGTTCGGCCGTGCTGACCCCCGGTGTGCGGGAAAGCCTGGTGGAGTTGCGGCGCCGCGGGGTTCCGGTGGTGTTGGTGAGCAACAACTCGACGGTGGCGATCCAGCAATTCGTGGAGGACAACGGCCTGGAGGAGCTGATTCTGGGTGTCGTCGGTCGGGATCCCTTCGAGGTGGCATGGCTGAAACCACACCCGCAGCCGTTGCGGGTGGCCTTGGAACTGCTCGGCAACCCCGACCCGCACGCGGGTGTCATGATCGGGGATTCGGACACGGATGTCGTGGTCGCGAACACCATGGGTATGCCGTCGTTCGGATACGTCATCAAGCCTGGCTCCGCGGAGAAGCTCGCCCGTGCGGGCGCGACCGCGCTCATCACCGATATGCACCGCGTCGCCGACAACGTCCCAAGCAGAGCGCCCCGGGACGCCGATGTCCCCGCCCGTGACCGTGATGGTGCGGACGCCGAGGTCGAGGATGGCGTTGCGGCACAACCGGAATCGCCCCCGCCGGTCGTTGTCCCCGTTGATGCCCGCGACGACGAGAACAACGTCCATGCGGCGGTGCCGGGCATCGTCGACGAGGTGCTCGTTCGGACCGATGAGAACGCGACCTGTGTCGAGGCGGACCCACCGAGCGACCGGCCCGGCAGCGATGATGTCCGGCAGGAATCCGATGTGCTAGCGGCGGCGTGCATCGCTGCGGCCGGATGGGCCACCGAATCCATCACCTTGCGCGCACATGTGACCGATGCAGGCACAGAAATTGCGCCGAGAACCTGGTTGGACGTTGCGGCCGTGGCACCGGATCCCATTCCTCGGTTCTCCCGGAGTCGAGCCGGTATCAAGGAACAGTTCGGATTCAATATCGAACGTGGGATCAGGCTGGATCTCTACGAGTCGATCGGGCCGATAAATCCGCATTTCAGCTGTCATGGCTATACATTCTCACGCAATGGCGAAGCGGGATGTGTCAATCCGAGTGTTGTCGATCGAATCTTGGCGGAAAACGGATTCAATAGAGTAGATGATGCGGGCGATGTCGTGCCGGGGGATGTCGTGATATTTCGAAAAAATGGTGGCGTGGCACATTCGGGCGTCATTTCGAGGGTTGGTCCGGACGGCATCTTTGTGGACTCCAAACACGGCATTCTCAATGTGACCAGGAATGAGGTAAGAGAACTTGTCGGCGAAATGTACGGTTCGAATTTCGAGTTCTATCACACCGATCGGCCGGACGGTAGGTTCCTGACTCGGGTCGATGCCGTAACCCTGGAATCGCCGCACTGGCCCCCCCAGCAGACGTATTCCGATCGGTCGGAGCGCACTTCCGCCGCCGACGTGGGTGACGGCTCCACCCACGCTCCCCGAGACGTCGCGTCGCCCTCGGGTCCGACCGACGGCGTGACCGAGGCGGCACGTCCCGGGTACGGCCGGGGGTGGCCGGAAGCACAGCAGGCTGCCAGGCCCACAGGCCTGATCGGGATCACGAACGTCTCCGACCCCGAACGCCGCTGGGACGGTGACGGCGAACCCTGGGACCGCGGCCCCAAGCCGGCACGGGGACAACGCCGGATCGCAAGGCTCGCGCAACTCGACGCAGACGGCAGCGGCAGTGGATGTGCTCCCGACGCCAGACAATCACGCGTCCAGAAGAGTGCGGCCGCCAGCAAAAAGCCGACCTCCGCACCGCCGCCTGTGCAGGACGTGCCACCCGAGGACGACACGGTCTCGAACCCGCACGCCGACCGCCTAGCTCTGAGCGACTCCGAATACTGGGCGCCGGTCGCGGCCGCCATAAAGGAGTTGCTCGCACTCAACCCCGATGCCTACTGGTACATGCGGGACCTCCCGATGCCCGAGCCCGGGGAGCCGTTCGGCGCTGACTGGGGCAGTAATCGGGGGGAAGTGTTCGATGCGGCCTTATCGGGGGTCGAGGAGGAGCTGAGCAACGAGGAGAACGCGGACAAAAACATCCTCGAGTTCCTCGATGCGATGTTCTCGGGGGCTACCGAGAAGTTACGCAACGTGGAGCTCACGGACAAAGATTTCCTCGAGCTGGGCCGGGTCATCAAACGCGCCCCCCTGTATACGACGCTCGCCTTGATTGTCACGGCTGGCTTGTCGGTCGATCAGCTGGTGCACGTGCGCAAGGTCGGCTGGGACTCACTGTTTGTCAAACAGGAGAGGAGGACGCGCGACGGTGAGGTGATCACCGTCTGGAAGTTTCGGACCATGCCGGAGGACGAGCCGCCGAAATCCAGCACCCCGGACATCAATGACCGGATCACCAGCTGGACGAAGTTCCTGCGCGCCACATCGCTCGACGAGCTGCCGCAGCTGCTGTCGATAGCGCGCGGCAGGATGCAGTACTACTCGGGCAGGCCGCTGCTGGACGTCTCGGGCGAGCCGCTGCTGGACGACTCGGGCCAACCGCTGCTGGACGACTCGGGCAAGCCGCTGCGGGACGACGACTTCTTCAAGATGCGCCGCGTACTCACGGACGAGGAGTACGCGTTCTGGGACAACTTCCTGAAGAACGACCTGTGGTCGGCGCTGCATTTCCCGGGATGCCGCGGGCTCGAACCCCAGGGGGACGACTATCTGCGGGCGCGGTACCTCAGTGCCTTCATCTGGTCGAGGATGGGCAATCGAGCGGCCGAGGAATACATGATGGAGGTCGTCGACAGCTACTTGCTCAGCACTGTTTTCCGGGAATCCCCTGAACTGCTGTTGGGCACCGGAAGGGAAATCCTCGAGGGTATCGCCGGCCTTCTTCCCGAGGAATCCAGGACGAAGCTGCTGGATATCGCGCAGTCTGTCTTCGGCGGTCTCGCCGGCTGGGTGGGAAAGATGATACGAGGTGCGGCAGGCCTTGCGGCAGACTTCGTGTACCCAGTGCCTGCGAGGAAAACCACATCGGCGGACACCGTGCCACAGCAGGGTCCGGAGCCCGATTCCTCTGCACCGCCATCGGCACACCAGTCGACGCCCGAACCCAGTTCCGACCCGCCAACCACCACCGAACGCGCGCCTGCCGAGGGCAAGCGGCTAGCACATACCGAGGCCGTCGCCATCGAGCCGGGCACTGCCGAGGACCTCCGTGCCGTTCTGGACGCCACAGGCTATGTGCTGTTGGACTTCGACGGCCCGGTCGCAACCTTGTTCACGCACCCGAGGGCGGCGGAGGTCTGCGGTCTGCTCCGCGAGATTCTGACGCGCGAGGGTCTCGAGATCCCGCCGGATGTTGCCGAAACCTCCGATTGCCTGGTTGTTCTGAGATTCGCCGCCACGGTCAGCCCTGAGCTTGCCCGCAGAGTCGAGAAAAAACTGACCGAGTTGGAGAAAATCGCCGCGCGCTCAGCTGATGAGCCAACTCCTGGCTGCGTGAAGTTGCTCGAAGAGTTGAAGCTCGAGCGGATTCCGGTGGTGATAGTCGGTAAGAGCTCGAAGTGGGCGATTTCCGACTACCTGGCCATACACGGCCTGCAGGACTTGGCCACCGGTGGTGTGCTCGGCCGAGTCGGATCGAATGTCGCTGCGCTCGAGATGGCCACCCAGTTGCGTATGGGGCGCCTCGTCGTCGGCCTCCACCGCAGCTTCCCGGAACCGGGGCTGTTCGTCATGATCGGGGACTCGCAATCGGACAATGCTGCTGCGAAGGCATTCGGTGCGCGGTCCATCCTGTACGCCGACGAGCCGCGGAAAGTCGAAGAGTTCGTTCTCGCAAATCCCGATGCTGTCGTCACCGACATGCACCACATCGCGCAGAGCGTCTCGGAAACCGGTGTGACGGACCTCGCGGACCCGGGTCACAGGAGGGACACCGCATCGCCTGACACCGTGCAGCAGCACGGTCCGGAGTCCGAATCCTCTCTCCAATCGGCACGCCGGCCACAGCCCGAACCCGGTTCCGACGATCCGGTGCACGTTCGGCGACCGCGAAGCGCCGAACCCGGCGACATCGATGATGGCGTCGTCGTTCGATTCGATGATGTGCCGTGGGCGGGGTTGGACAATCAGTGCTGGCCGTGGTTGTTGGCGGATGTGCGGGATGAGTTCGGGCGTACGGATATCGAGGTGGGCCCGGCTGATCCGTTGACGGGGACGTGGGTTCGCGACGCGGAGGAGCAGCTCGGTGGGCGGGCTGATCGGCTGTCCGGAATGGCTGAGGCGGTGGCGCGGTTGCGGGTGTCCGGACGTGTCGGCGCGGGGATGGTGGTGTTCATCCCGAGCGCTGATGGTCTCGGTCACGCGGTGTGGCTGCGATTGCGGCAGCGCGCGAACGGGACCGTGTGGGTGGAGTTCCGCGACCCGGCCCGTCGGGAGATACAGCGCGACTTCGTGGCTCCTGCGGACGGGCCTGGCGACGAGGTGTGGGCGCTGGCCTTGGATCCCGCCACTGGTCGGCCGATGGAGATGCCCGGCGGCCCGGTTGACCCGGCCTCGCCCCGCGCGAACTTCCGGGTGGGGTTGGAGCAGCCGCGGCCGTTACTCGGCTGAAACGGCATCTGGGACCGAACGCGCTACGGGCCGCGTCCGCCGCGGCCCGGTTGTCTCGACCTGCCGCCGACGACAGTCCGGTACCGCGGCCCGACGCAGGTCGGTTGTTCGGTGGCGGGACGGACTTCGCGGCGACGCTGGATCGTCCGTCGCGTGCGGTTCGTGGCCTGGATGCCAATCGTGCGGTGGCGGAACCGTTTTTCGGCTTACGCGGCCGGACCCCGATGCTGGTCGACGGTGCGGTGGCGCATGCCGCGAATCCGGGTGACCCGAATGCCGGTGCGTTCGGTGGCAGGCGAAGCGGATCGGATTCGGGTGGACCGGCACCGCCGCTTCCGAAGCCGACCATCGAGCCGACCAGGCAGGCCAACAGGTTTGCCCAGTTCCAGCAGCGGATTTGGGAGATCCTTGTCGGCGACGACAGAGTCGACGAATCCCATCCGGTGGCCAGGGCGTTGGCTGAGGCCAGACCGTCGGATCTGATGCGTGCCCTGAACGATTCCGCCCTCGGCCCCAACTATGTGGCGGAAATTCGCCGGTTCTGGCCCGTCCAGCTCGACCGTACCAAGACGAGACAAGCGTCCTCACCAGCCGACAGCGTCGCACCGATGAACCTTCCCCGGCGGGATGCTGTCCTCAGGTACGCCGCCGCGGTCGCTCGGATATGCGGCGTGCCGGAATATGTCGTGGTCGGAA
Organism: Nocardia sp. 2TAF39; assembly: GCF_052114905.1. Classification (NCBI taxonomy): domain Bacteria; kingdom Bacillati; phylum Actinomycetota; class Actinomycetes; order Mycobacteriales; family Nocardiaceae; genus Nocardia; species Nocardia sp. 2TAF39. Next base: position 85,513 of record NZ_JBFRFQ010000022.1, on the reverse strand, counting down.
TGGCCAGGACTCAATTCGACATCGCCGCGCACCAAGGCATCTTGTCCGGTCAGGAACTCGAGACACTCCAGTTGGTCGCCGATGGGCACACGATCGAAGCGATCGCGTCGATACGGAATTCGACGCCGGGAACCGTGCGGGACTATCTGGCTCGCGCGGCCCGCAAACTCGACGCGCATGGTCAGATTCACACAGTGAACGCCGCGCGATGGCTGGGGCTGATCGACTCCGAGGTGGCCGAGGCCTTGCCTGAATCACCGGGCGACATCGGACTTACCGATCGCGAAATCGAAGTGCTCGGGTGGGCGGGGCGCGGTCTGTCCTTCCCCGCGATCGCGGACAAGATGGAACTGTCGTTGATCACCGTGAAGATGGCAATGGCAGGCGCGAGCGGCAAGCTCGGCACACACGGTCAAGTCCCGACGGTGATGGTCGCTCAACGCCGCGGGCTCATCCACCGGCCGAGACCCCCGAAATCCGTGGAAGAACTGCGGCTCGTGCAGTGGCACCGTGCCCGGCTGGCCGACAGATCCGAGCTACCGAAACAGAGCCTCGACGACTACCTCGGGATGCATCACCTGGAAATGGAACAGGCGCAACGCTGGCTCACGAATGCCGGGCTCGACCCGGACAGTCACGGCACTGTGCCTGCCGGACCGTTCCCGCTCCCGACAACGACGAGGAAACAACGACCTGGCTGTCGAGGGTGCGCCGGTATCTAGCCCTATTACCTGAGCGCATGGACGAACTGCTGGGTGCGCCACCGGGGACGTGGGATGCCGCCGAGCAGGGACGAGACCAACTGGAAACACGCCACTATCGGGCGCTACTGCGCCGGATCCAGGGCGCCCGCGACGCCTACATGGCCGTCGCGCGACACCATCCGGCGCTGCTCGCACCAGGCGGTAGGCCAGCATATCCGGAAGGCTATCCCGAGATCCGGCTGTATGTCCGATTTCTCCGTACTGCCCGAGGGTGGACTCAATATGATCTGGCCGACCGAGCCGGTACGTCCCAATCGGCTGTGGTCCGCTGGGAGAACGGAAGGTTCCGTCCTTCAAAGGGGCTTGTCACGGCCGTGATCGGGGCGATGGCGTTGGAGGACGGCGTCATGGCAGACGAGCTCGCCGAGTGCTATACCTACCTCCCTCGGAAGGAACCGATTTTTCCGAATCCGGCTGTCGCCGAATCCTTCGGTGAATATTTGAGACACTTCCGCCGAGTAAACAACATGACAGTTGAGGCTACTGCGCACCTCCTGGGAATCCCACTGAACACGTATGTCCGTCATGAAAAAGATGTAGTGGGTAAGGGTGTCGAACTCGTGGCGTTGAGGGCCTATGATAGAGGCCTCTACCGCGTAGCATCGTGGAATGATTTGGCTACGGCGTGGGGATTCGACTATTGCATGAATCCAGCCGGAGAGGCAATGCCCGACCCGGATGACGTCCAATATGATTCAATTAACGAATGGTTGCGCGCCTACAGGCTGTATTGCCGAGTGTCTCAGCGGAAACTTGGCTCGATCATGGGGATTAAGAGGGGCAGGATAGCCGACCACGAAAATTATGGGGATACACCGAGCCTGATGCGGCTTCGCGAATACCGCGATGCCTTGAAAATTCCGGAAGAAAAGTTCTTGGCGGCACTGCGGAGGTTCTGTGCCCGAGTCGATGTTCCCATTTTAGATAATTCATACTATGACCTCATCTGGGATTTGATCGCGACCTCGCCGGGCTCGGAGGAGGAAGGCGAGATCATCAATCGGATCTGGCTCGAGTATATATGGGTATCGAAGTTTGCGGCACGCCTATGGCGCATTGTCGGAGTAGAATATGACGACAGAGTGCAAATAGCGCACCTCGCGATCCGGGATGCTATCCGGTATTTCATACCACCCGGTGACTTTGTCGCATTCGCCCTGGCGTACGCACGCTGGAAACTGTCCGACACCGACCTCGGGCGCCGATATCCGAATGTGAACCCGGCGACAAGAAAGTTGCTCCGCAGGATCGACCGGTATCGATATCAATTCTACGGTAAAACCACGAAAATGCCGAATGCTGCTGAAATCGGTCAGGCATTGGACCTCGATCCGGTCGAGGTGACCGAAATGCTCGTACTCCTCGCCCGGAGAGGAGTATCGAAAGATGAACTGATCGGCAACGAGTCCGGATCCCGTCCGCGCGATATCGGAGTCGAGTCGCCGTTCACGAATGTCGATTTCGCCGACGAGCTACGAGACATACTCTCGCATCTGCCGAACTCGGACCTGGCCTTCGACATCGTGGTATTGAACTTGGTCCAGGGCTTCACACCGAGCGAAGTGAGTGCTCGCCTGGAGGTCCCGATCGACCGAGTTCACCACGTGGTCGCCGAGGCCCGTGATTTGCTGCGTGCGGAGTTGGACCCGCCCGAGGGCACCTCCGCCGAACCGTCGACCGGTCCCCGCCGACAGTCGCCCGGTACCGAGGCATTCCAGCACCCCGGGTTCAACGCGTTCGCCCCCGAACGCCACCGTCTCATCGGCGGCAACCGCCGACAGCAACTCGTAAACGAGTTCCTGGCCTTCCACCACAACGACGGCCACGAACACGACCCTGTGAACTGGGTTCGGCAACAACCACACCAGCCGGCGAACGTCGGCGCGGAACCCGAGGACCCGCCCGGCAGGCCGGGCGGCGCTTCCGTGCCCGACGTACCCGGGCCTGCGCGCCTGCGAGTGCGCGCCGAGTTCGAATCGGAGGTTCGCGCTCGGGTGCAGCGCACGGTGCCGAATCCGGAAGTGGCGACGGCGATTGTCGACGAAGTGTTCGCGCGGACCGAGCGTCGGATGCGGGCGGGGCAGGAACGCGGTGGGGTAGGGGTGTTGCTGGGACAGGTTTTCGGGGAGGTGATGGCTGATCACCGTCGGGTGGTGGAGTTCTGCGCTCGGTTGTGGGAGGAGTTCCGGTCGACGAACGAGTGGTTGTGGGACGGCGATTCGATTCTGTCGGGGGTGAGCAGTCGAGTGTTCGACCGGGTTTTGGAGCGGATGCCGTCCGATCAGCGGCGGGCATTGCTGTTGGGATTTCGGCATTGGCGCCCGGAGCGAGGGCGGGTAGACGTCCCGGCGAATGCGGCGACGTCGTTTGTCACGCATATGAGCGTGACACTGGGAGTGGATATCACGCAGACCGCACCGCAGTGGGAACAGGTCGCCGAGACGGCATCCGGTGTGGCGGGAAGTGCATCGTCCGAGGATGTGAAGACACGGTGGGCCGATGTCGGTGATCGCCTCGGGTTGTCCGAACGTGATGTCCGAATGTTGTACCTGGTCTCCGAGGGCGGGTCCAGCGTGGAAATCGGTGCGGCCGTGGGTTTGCCGGCCGGTGAAGTGTTGATCGGCACGATGCGCATCGCGAGTGTGCTCGGTGCCGGGAATCGGGTCGGGGCGGTGGCCGCTGCGGTGCGGGAGGGGATTCTGGATATTCACCGCCTCCCGAGGGTGGTTCCTGCGGTGCAGGATCGCGGCCTGTCTGGTGACGAGGTGGAGTTGCTGCGTTTGGTCGCACGGGGATTGTCGGACGCGCAGATCGGCATCGCCATGGGAATACCTGCCCACGTGGTGGACCGCCGGCTCGCGGAGGCGGGGGACGTGTTCGGCACCCGCGATCGGATGCTCATGGTGGTGACGGCGTTGCGGGAGGGAATCCTGGATCCGAACCGGGCGCTGCCCGAACGTGAGGCCAGGATGCTGGCCCTGCTGGCGGAAGAGGTGTCGGACGCGGAGATCGCGACTCGACTGAACGTGTCGATGCTGACGGTGGTGGGGCCGTGGGACCGTCTCGAAGCGCGATTCGGCACGCGTGATCGGGATGCGTTGGTGTTGGCGGCGTTGCGGGAGCGAATCATCAATCCCCGCAGCGCGGATGTGATGGTCGCCTGGCTGCGCGCGCAAGTGCCCGAGCACGCGGTGCGCGCGGTGTCGAACGATCGGACAGTGCCGGAGATAGTTGACGAGGTGTTCGCGCGGGCCGCGCGTCGAGCGGCGGAATCGGGCGCCCCGGGAGGCTCCGGTGTGCTGCTGCCCCGGATTTTCGAGGAGGTGCTGGCCGACCACCGGCGGGTGGTGGAGTTCTGCGGTCGGGTGTGGGAGGAGTTCTGGGCCGGCGATGCGCGGGTGCCGGCGGGTGATTCGGTCCTTTCGCGGATGAGCAGACCGGTTTTCGACCTAGTACTGGAACGGATGCCGGCCGATCAGTGGCGGGTGGTGGCGGCGGAATTGCGGCGGTGGCGGTCGGCGGCTCCCATCGACCTGCCGTGGCAGGTCGGTCTGTTGTTCGTCGAGCACATGAGCGTCGAGCTGGGCGTGGACGTCAGGCCGGGTCTCGAGGAGCGGCGTCGACATGGCGCCGCGTTCGGAGATGGGCCCGCCTCGGCTGTAGACGAGGGGGCGTCCGCGGATTCGGCGCCGAAGCGTGCCGCGACCCTGGACGCCCCAGGCACGACGTACAGCGAGCCGGGCACCCGAGATTCTGGTGAGTTGGCGTTGACCGCGGCGTTGCGGGCACGAGGAGCGGATCTCACTGCCGCGTTGGCGAGTGGTGGCGAGGTGGCGGAGTTACCAGGAATGGCCAGGCACGTGGCCGCGGTGAAACGCGCCCAGCTCGGTGATGTGACGCGGTGCGTGGAGGGGCTGAGCCCGCAATGGCGGGAGTATTTCGTTCGATGGTTCCTGGGACAGACCCCGTCGGACATCGCGGAAGCGAGGTCCGAGGACACCGGCGACGTGGAAAACCGGTTGTGTCTGGTAGTGCACGAGGTGGTCAGGGGATTGCCGGGACGTGGGCTGGACACGGAGTGGGATGCGGTGCGGTGGGTATTGCGGGTGCGGCGGCTGGCCCGGGAGTTACCCCCGCAGGATCGGGAACCGGTGTCGCTGTTGTTCCTGCGACGGCGGTCGGTGGCGAAGGCTGCGGCGGCGTCGGGACGAGCGATAGCCGATATGGCGGAGCTGCGGCGGAGGTTCGCGGATTCGCTGGGCGCGCGTAGGGCCGAGGAGGACACTGCGGCACTGCTTCTGGTTCAGGCGGTGTGGACCGCTCGCCCGGAGTGGTTGTCGGAGTGCCTGCCGATGCTGACCGACGCGGAACGCGCTGACGCCGATCGGTATTTCGGCCAGGAGATGACCATGGAGGAGATGGCGGACTCGGCGTCGGAAGCCGGCGGGCGCCGTGCGGTCCGCTGGAAGTTGGGCCGCATCGCCCATGTGCTGGTGGGGGAATTGCCGACGCAACTGTGGGAGCAGTTCGGGCGGCCCGGGGTGTTGCGGAGGGTGACGCGAGCGGATGTGGCCAGAGAAGCCGGCGTGCAGGCCGTGAAAAAGGTGCTCAACGACGGTGACGACCGATACTTGTCGGACACGTCGGACACGTCGGACACGTCGGACACGTCGGACACGTCGGACACGGTGGAGCGGGTGGCAGCGGCCGCCGCTCGACTCGGATGGGTCCGCAGGCATGGCGGGATTGTCACCGACGACGGGGTGATCGTCGATGGGACCATGTCGTTGCCGGTTCCGACAGTGCGGGACTGGCAGCCCGCCGAGGATCACCGGCCTGCCGAGATCGGCGCCGATCTGCTGGCGGTGCGTGCAGCAGACCCGGACGAGGTGGCGCGGTGCATTCCGGCACTACGAGCGACCTACCGGGAGGTCGCCGAGTTGTTGTTCGAGCGCGGATTGTCGCACGGCGAGACGGCGGCGATCCTCGGTCGCTCCAAGAATTCGATCAAGACCCTCCAGCAGCGGATCGCCCGCGATCTGATGACGTTGCTGTCCGGCAGGCCGCTGATATCCGACGGGACGGCGGTGGCGTTGATCCATCGACTGCAGACGCAGCAGTCGATGGTGTTGGTACCTTACGTGCTCGGTCTCACCGAACCCGAACAGGAGTATTTCGAGCTGTTTTTCGTGCAGAACGTACCGATGGTCGAGATCGGTGTGCGGCATCGCCTCACCGCGGACGCGGTGTGCGGCCGAAGGAATCGGATCGCACAGGCAATGGTGCGGAAGCTACCCGAGGAATTGGTACGACAGCAGCTCGAGATGCTCACCGATCCCGGCGTCGAGCTCGATTGACTGCAGTACCAACTCGTCGTGGGCTCGGCCGCGGCAACCGGCCTGCTCCCGACTGAGCGGCAGTGGTCGGGAGCAGGGCCGTTCGATTCGGCTACGTGCGCGAGTCCTGGTCAGGCAGGGCGCTCGAACTCCCCGTCCTGCACGCCYGCGGTGAAGGCATCCCATTCACCCGGCGTGAACACCAGCGCCGGACCGGTCGGGTTCTTGCTGTCACGTACTCCGACCATGCCGCCATTGACGAACGCGACTTCCACGCAGTCCTTACCTCCAGCGCTTCGACTGGACTTGAACCATTGGGCCCCCGACAGATCGACAGTCACGCTCGATACTCCCTTGCTATTTGCCGAAGCAGGCTCTTGCTGGATGCAACGTCAAGCGTGGTTTGCTGGATGACGTTGTACGCCTGACGATACCTGGCCACGTCCTTCGTGCGCTCCAAGTACATGTCCCCGGCATACGACTCGATGTAGACCACAGGAGGTGCTACATCACGGCCCTTGGAGTCCACACCGAAGTCCAGGATCGTGAACGGCCCGGTCGAGATACCAGCAGGATATCCGACCGAAAATGGCAGCACCCGAACGGTGACGTTCAGCGGCATATTCGCCAAATGCGTAAGCTGCGCGGCCATCACGGCGGGGCTTCCGACAATTGTCCGCAGCACAGTCTCATGCACTACCAAGTCCATATCAGCGGGACGGGTCCGGCGAGTAATAAGTGATTGTCGCTTGGTCTTCAGCTGTACCCGACGTTCCAACTCTTCGTCGCTGTCGTTCGGGAAGTACACGCTGTCCAGCGCGCGGGCATAGGCAGGGATCTGGAACAAGCCGGAAAGCATGTCCGGCCTGAAGATGGACAGCTGCCGAGCGCTGGATTCCAGCCCGACATACACGTTGAAGTTACCCGGTATGAGGTCATCGTACGAATGCCACCAACTCTTGACCGATGCCTGCATAGCCAGGCCCTTGAGTGCAGTGGTTGTCTCGTCCTCGACGTCGAGAAACCGGCACAACGCCTCGACGTCGACAGTGCGGACCTGCGGTGATTGGCCCTTCTCGACGCGTTGCAGCTTGCTCAAAGACCACTGCATGAGCGTCGGGGCCTCGTCCAGCGACATGTTTGCTGCCTGGCGCGCCTCACGCAAATACTTTCCCAGCTGTCGCCGGGGCAGCGTGGTCGAGTCTTCGTCTGACATATCTCCTCATTCCCCACTATGAGAAATCTACGCGGCCACCGTGAAAAACATGCTGCGAAATGGTGACTGCCGCTGTGGACAAATAGAAATCCTGCTGATGAAAGGCCATGTTGCCCTTGATGATTGAGGTTGTCCAGTGGTGTGCTGATTTCCGCGATCGGGTGGTTCGGACCGCGCAGGCCCAAACCTTTCCGGTCCGACACCAACCACGAACCGAGCCCTTCAGCAGTCCGGAAGCCTCGCCCCCCGCGCCCTCTTCAGTGGGGTCGAGCCTCCCCGCAGCAGCGCGCGAGTGTGATCACCCGGTCGCCCGAAACCACACGACACCACCCCGGGGGCAATGATGCATACCCAGAGAATCGAGCCGGCCGACCGGCCCGGCAAGCACAACGCACAGAAACCGAAAGCCGTAGGCCTGGTCCGGACCGACGTATCCGGACTGCACGCGCCGCGCCGCGCAGTCGAGATCCGCCGCCACGCCGAACAATTGGGCTACCACTACCTCTACACCGTCCGGCCTCCGGAAAGAGAACCCGATCCGATCGGATACTCGCTCGCCATCGCGATCGGCGTCCACGCCGTCACCCTCCTCGTCCACGACCTGACTACCGTGAACAACACCCCGGCCCGAGTCTGCGAGATATGCGACCTCGAAACGGTGCGCCCGGCCGTGACATGGGCGCGTGCTCGGCCCGGCGTCATCGGCCCCGCTCATAGTTACCCCGACCACGAAATCACCGTCGCCGAATCTCATCGAGTCATGCAGCAGCACAAGGAATGTCGTGCTATCGAATGTCCGCGAAAGGCGGCGGCGCTCAGCTGCCTGGTACAAGCGGGCAAACTTGTCCCCCGGCATTGAGCCCGCGTGAACACGCCGCCACCCGCGGCCTGACACTCGAACCGGCCGCTGATCAGCAGCCCGCGTCGGTCGGTCCCGACATGCAAACGCTGCTGAATGTACTCGACGCACTAACCGACTCCCGCGCGCTCGACACCTGTACGTCCGAAAGCACGCCAAGCGAACGGGACTGATCCGGAATGTACGACCTCCGCCGCACCGAAGCTGACGGCTTCCAAGCCACCTGGCGGTTGGACCACCACCGCATCGCAATCATCCTCGTGCGCAACACCTCCGATGCGACACCGATAGCATCATTCGCACCCGGCCCCTACCCCGACCTCGCGCAAGCCCGCGAACTACTTCCGAAACCGGCGAAGCTGTGGGATGCGGTCCGTCACAACTTCTGGACGGAACTCATTCCACACCAACGACATTTCACCACCTTGCAAGTCAACGAGTAGGAGCGGTCCTGACCGGCATACTCCCCAGGCATGGCCCATGGCGGACACCGGGATATCTCTCCGACTGCCCCGTTCGGCACATCATGCCCCGCTCGGCTCGATCACACGATCGGGTTACGCGCCGACCTCCGCTCGTCCTTGATGACGCGGATCACGTCCGCTATCTCTTTGTTGATCATGGCGGTGAAGCGCTTGGCGTCCACTGGTTCGGCGACCGGCGGGAGGTTTGCTCCGATCACGTATCTGCCGTCGTCGGGCAGGTCCCGCCATTCGAGCCAGCGGCTCACCCGTCCACGTGGGCCGAATACCGAAATGCCTTGGTAGACACCGATAGCTCCGAGTGTAGTCGGCACCACACTCTGAAACCGTTCGGCGGCCTGCTGACTGGTGTCTTCGAAGGAGTCCCACAACCCCGACTTGTCGAAGCTGTGGTCCATCTCGCTGACTTCCCGCGGCATCGGCAGGGTGACCTGGCCGTTTTTGCCCGCCGCGACCTCCGGCAGTCCGGCCACCACCACGGAGGCCAACGACAGCGGATCGCATTCGGTCACCGTGAAACCGCCGCTGTGCTCTACCGTTTTGCCCGGCAGCTGCGTCAATAGGTAGCCGCGATCTTTTCGGCGTACCGCGAGCTTTCGAATGCTGCCCTTCGGGTTTCGCGAATCCTGAGCGTCGATTCCCCGCACCACGAGGCTGAGGTCTGGCTGGACCACGTCGGCGCATATCTGGTCGAAGGCAGGGTCACGGTTGAACCGCCATCGCTCACGGATGCGGTGCAGTTCGCGCTGATAGTCCTCTTCATAGGGAATATCGGTGACTATCACGAACGGTCGGGGCAGCATGTCGGCCCGGGCCCGAGACCATAGAGCATCGAATTCGATGTCGGTGAATTTCCAGGTGCTACTCATTGCTCGACCACGGGTTTGACCGCGCGTGGTGCGTCACCGAGCGCCTCGTCGAGGTGGTCGGCCGACTGGAGCCAGGTCGGTCGTTTCTGGTCTTTGCCTCCCTCGCCCCCAGCTCCGCGGCCTGGTGCGTGGGGCGCGCCGGGCGTGCCGGGTGTGCCGGCCATGGGCGCCATGCCGGCCCGGCCTGCTGCTCCTGCGAGCGTTCCGGCGGTCGTGACCGCGGTGCCCGCGCGCGGAAACAATTTGGATGCCTGGACCATGTCTTTGGATAGCGGTGAACTCGCCAACCCCGGGCCGGGGCCACCGCCACCCAGTTTGGGTAGGCCGGTCTTGGGGTCGATGTCCATTCCTGGAATGGATGGAACCCCTGGCAATCCCGCGAGTTGTTTATCCGCCAGCTGTTTCTGTGCGTCTTGCTGCGCTGCCTGCTGTGCGGCCTGCGCCGCTTGCTGGATGGCTTGCTGGCCGGCTGCCATGGCCTGCTGCATCTGCTGCTGACTTTGCTGGGCGGCTTGGTCGGCGGCCTGCTGCGCTTGCTGTTTTTTGGCCTCTGCCTGCTGTTGGCGTTGGAACTCGAGGGATTCCTGCTGTTGTTTGCGCGCGGCCGCGTCGGCTTGGCGTTGTGCCGCGTCTTGGCGTTTGGCCGCGTCCAACGCCTGCTGCCGCGTCTCGGCATCTCCGGCACCTGGTCCCGGAGCGGCGGTGGGGCTGTAGCCGGGCCCGCCGCCAGGGCCGCCGACGCCGAGGCCGGGGCCGGGGCCGGGGGCGGTTTTGGTATCGCCGCTCCCGTCTTTCCTCTTCCCCGTCGCGTCAGGGGTAGGTATTTTCGGGAGCGCGGGAACGCCTTTGAACGACGCGTTGGGATAGACGAGCTCCGGCACATGAGTGGCCGACTGCTCGGCGCCCTTGACGTAAATGTCACCGAACTGTCCCTGGTAATACGGGAGCCAATCATCCGCCTTGGGGTCCTTATCCGCCGGATTGGTCGACTCTGGTGGCGTGGCTTCGGCCATTGCTCCCAGCCAGCGGGCGGTATATTCCATGATGTCGTGGAGCCGGAACAGGCTTTGCTGCAGGGGTTTGATGGCTCTGACGTAACCCTTGACGGCGGCATAGGCAGCCGGCCCGCCGGATCCTGTCCACTGGTCGGCGGTGACCGAGTCCACGCGGTTGAGTAGCTCGCCGAAGTACTCCTGGACCTTCTTTCCCATGAATTGCCATTCTCCGGCGTCGTCGGCCACCAGTTCGGCAACGCGGGTGGTCTTGATGTGCTCACCGAGGCTGTACAGCGTGTGCCAACTCTGATTCTTGCTCTCGACCCAGATGTCGGAATCCAGGAATTTGGTACCGTCCTTCGTCAAGCTGTCCGGGACGTCTCCGATGATGGTGTGCCCGTCCTTGAAATTTCCGTCTTTTCCCCAGTCGAACTTCGGCACCTTGGATTCGCCGGGAAACACCGGCAATTTGGTGGTCGTCGAGATCTTGTCGAACAGTTCCTCGTTTTCCTGCTCGCCGGCGTCGTAATTCTTGCCCGCGGCGATGAAGGTGTCCATCATGTCCTGCAGGATGTCCAAGTGTGCCTGGACGATCCGCCGCATCTCTTCACCCTGGCCGGCGAACTTCTTCGCGAGAGCCTCGCCGGACGGCAGAGAAGGAGGCGCGTACGCAGTCCAATTGATGACAGCGTCGGCGTTCCACGCCATCAACCGCATATTGGAGATAGTGTTCGCCGTCGCGGTCGCCAAGTCGACGGCGGCCTGCTGCTCGAACTTCAGCGGGTCCTTCTTCAGGCCCGTCTGCTTCAACAGCCCCGGCCACGGATTGTCCGGCATGGACAACGGTTTCGGCGCAGGAGGCCCGGTGGGAAGCTCATTGTCCTTCTGTGTCATGCGTCGTACTCCTGACCATCTCGGCTGCACCGGGAGCGTCACGGTTGCCCGGCATCAATCGTCACCCATGGGATCGATCCGGGCAAGCCAAGCTCAGCAGCCCGACGGCATGCTCACCGGCGGACCATCGACCCTGCGCAACACAGGGACTGTGCGACCACTGGGCGACGGATCCTCTCTGCACTCCCGCCAGATCATAGGCCGGACCTTCTGTCGGAAGACGTCGCCAGTGGTGGGTAGTGCGCGATCGGAGTCGGTCAGCTCGTCGATACCCTCCGGCGACCAGCGTCGGCACCTTCTCGGTGATCCAGGTCAGTTCACTCCTCGGCCCGCGCGGCATCGACGGCGCTATGCGACCGCCCCGGGCATCCCGCCGGCCGCGGTCGGGGCAGATGCCACGAGGCCGCGGACGATGATCACACCGATCGCGACGATGGTCCGAGCCGTCGATACCGCGCGGGGGCAGTCGAGAGCCCCTCTGTGCTATCGGCTCGAAACAATGGTGCGCGCGATCGGGAGCGGCGCCCGTAGAATTTCTGATACGACGAGCGGATGAGGGATTCCATGTGGAAAGCAGTGTCCAAGAGTGGCTCGATCTCGGTTGAGACCACCGAACAGGGACTGCCGGTCGGTATCACGATCGAGAGTGCGGAGTTGCGGCGCGAGCCGGGGGAGTTGGCGGGCGAGATTCTTCGGCTATGCAAACAATCGGCGAACCGTGCCGGATTAGCTCGCAGGGCGGAATTGGTAGAGGCCGGGCTCACCAGCGATGTTCTGGCATTGACCGGTTTACCGAAGCCGGAAGATGTTGCGCGCCAAGAGCTGGTGGACGAGGCCGACTACGAGGTCGAGCCGCAGAGCTGGCTGAGGTCGGTATGAACGAGGCAATGGACGCGCTCGAGGCCCGAGTGCACCGCCAGCTCGAGCGAATGCGCGAGCTGGCCGACCGGATGGCCGCGGTCCGGGTGCGCGAGACCTCGGCCGACGGCGTGGTCACGGCCGTGGTCGACGGTAACGGCGCGCTGGTGGACCTGGAACTGTCCGACGGAGTCGCCGAACTGTCGCCTACGGACTTCGAGCAGACCCTGGTGAGTACCGCAGCTTCGGCGGCCCGCCGCGCGTTTGCCGAACGCGGCGCACTGGTGACCGGCTTCAACGAAGAAGCGGCCGAGGACGGGTAACTGGGATTTCGCGACGTCATGGAGATTTTCGCCCTATTCCCAGTGCTGAGTGACCAGCGTGGCGATCCGGTACATTGGGCGGACCGGACCAATCGTCTACCGGCAGCGGAGGTTTCTGATGAACACGATTGTTGCAGCTTCTGACGCCATCCACGGGTACGGAAACGCCCAGGCGGCAATGGCTGTCGAGGTCGCGACAGCGGGCGCGGCGAATCAGGCGGCCACCATCGCCGCGGCCATCCCGGTGTTCGGCCTGATCGGACAGGATTTCCTCGCCGCCTTCGCTGGTGCGCAGGCCAACAATATGATGTCGGTGGCCGAGCTGGCGCATGTGCATGGCATGACCGCGGTGGTCGCGCACGAGAGTGGCGCGACCTACGACCTCACCGATGACGCCTCGGCCAGCGACTTCAGAACGATCAGCAAGTCGATATGACGGCACCGATCGACCCCGCTGTCCTCAACCTGCTGCGCCAGAGCGCGGTGGCCCCCATGCTGGACCGACCGGTCAACGATGTCCTGAAGGACATGGGTTTGCCGCCGTTGCCGGAGATCTCGGGTCTGCCGCCACTACCCGAGTTTCCTCCGCTTCCGGTGATCGATCTGTCCCTGGTGGCCAAACCGCTGACCGATATTGCGGGCAGCTTCGGTAGCGGGCAGTTGCCCGCCGCGCCGCAACTCGATCCGGCGCAGGTGTTGTCTCAGGTCTCCACCGTTGTGCAAACAGCGATCTCGCTCGGCACCTCCGCGATGCAGGTGGCGATGCAGCTGTGGCAAGGCATGGGCGCGACATCGGCGGCGGAGAAGGCCGGTCAGGCGGCGAAGGACGGCACGGCGGTCGCGAGCCAGAGCGCCGCGACTTCCACCGGTGTCACGGCGGCCGCGGGATCGGTGTTCCAGGGCGCGACCTTGATGACGGCGATTGTCGCGAAGTTCATGACCTCGCTAGCCGCATCGGCGCCGTTCCTCGGGACGCCGGGCGGCCAGGTGTTCGTGGTCGCGCTGACCACCGAAACCCTCGCCGAAGCAGCGGCTGTGGTCGCCAAGACCCGGGGCGAATTGACCGTGCACAGCGCGGCGATGACGCAGACCGGGCAGAAGGTGCCGGTCACCGGTGCGCCGAAGAACGTGGACCCGATGCAGACGGTTTCGCAGATCATGCAGCTGGTTGGTCCGCTGACGCAATTGGCGACCACGGGTGGGCAGGCACTGCAGACCGCGCAAACCGCGTTGAACGTGCCGAAGTCGATCTCGGACGGCGCAATGGACCGAGACCGATCGAAGTTGAAGGACGGCGAGCACGGTGACGGCGCGGGGGGTGCCGGCGGTGGGCCGATCGGGGTAGGTGGTGGCGCGGTGGGAGCCCCCGCGCGCCAACTGGCCTCGTGGTCGGGTGTGCGCGCGGCCGGACCGCTCGGTGTCGCGGGAACGAGTATGCCTGCGACCGAAGCCGCTTCGACAACGTCCCCTTCGGCTATGCGTGGCATGAGCAGCGCCACACCGGGCATGATGCCGATGGCAGGCGCCGCGGGCGCGGCCGGCATGAGCCGCGCGGGCGCGCAGTCGACCGAAGAAGGTGTACGCGGCGTGATGGTCACCGGACAGCACGGCAATGAGGTCGTCGGCGATATCGAGGGTGCCTCGGTGCCGGTGGTCGGCGCAGCCGAACAAATCTCCGAATCACTGGACCCCGAGTCACCGGACAAGTCGCTCACCCTCTGACAGGAGGACCTCATGGAATTCGATCCGCCCCAGGCCCACAAGTCGGCTGCCGACCTGGATGCCCTCGCGGCGCGTCTGGACGCCGATCTACGTGAGAGCTTGCCCGCGCTCGCCGTCGAACCGGCAGGCTTGGACGAAGTGTCCGGTCGAGCTGCGGAGACGATGCGCGGTGTCGCATCCTCCTACGACGAGTCCGCGTCCGCGGGCGTGCTGGAGATCCGAAAACTGGCGGCCACGTTGCGCTCCCACACCGATGTGCTGGTGCGGATGGACGACGACAATGCCGCCGACTTCGGAGCGAGCTGACACGGAGCGACGCGTATGGTCGAACCACCGGTAATCGGGTTCACCGGTGTGGTCTGGCAGGCCAGGCCAACCGAGCAATTGGCACGGGATCTGACTACGGGGCCCGGCGCGGCGCCGATGGCCGATGCGAGCGCGGCATGGGGGAAGCTGGCTGTGAGTTTCGGCGCGGCCGTAGTGGAATACGAAAAGATCCTGGCGAAGATCCGCGAATCGTGGCGGAACGGCCAGAGCGAAGCCGTGCTCGAGCGCATCACCAAGCTGCGTGACTGGCTGGTCGACGCCGCGGCAGCGGCGAGCCAGAACGCCGCCAAGGCCGGCGCGCAGGCCGTCGCCCACGAGGTGGCGCGCATGGCGATGCCGCATGTCGCCGAGATCGCAGCGCTGGAAGCGGTGAAGCGCGGAATCGAGCACGCGGGCGCCGCACTCGGCGCGCCGCTGGTCGCGGCGGCCGCCCAGGTCGATTCCGAGCAGGATATGGCAAAGGCCAACGCCGCTCGCGTCATGCAGACCTACGAAGCGGCCGCCACCCAGTTGGCCATGCCCTGGCAACAGCAGCATCCGCCGGTCATCGCGACGGCCGCCGCGCTGGAAGCCGAGGCGGCCCAGACGACGACGACGGCGGCGGCAACGGCCGCTCCCACGATCCCCCGCATCGGTGCCATGCCGAATCTGGGCGGGCTATCGATGCCGCGGGCGAAGACGGCCTACCACGCACAGACGGTGTCGCAATCGGTCGCCGCGCCGGAAGTCGTTCCAGCGGAATCGACTCCGGTCGTCACCGACAACGTGGCCGGCCGAATGGCGCCAGGCGCGATGGCTCCCGGCATGGCCGCGGGCGAAGCCGAACGCACTGTGCGCGCGGCGGCCGGCACACCCCGGCCGGGTGAGGGAATGCAGGTCGAAGCGGGCTTGGACGCGGCTCCGCCGGTGCTCGGCGCCGCGCCCGAGCAGGCACGGCCGGAATCGGCACCGACCGAGGCGGCGTCATGACTGCCCCGCATGGCAGGAGACCGGCATGCCGACGATGACCAACGACGGCCTGCTCGTCGCGTCCGGCCTGCTCGGCGTGCAGACACTGCCGCTGGTACTCGGTGTCGGCCCCCAGCAGGATTCGGCCGAGGCATGGCAGGAAGCGCAGCGGCAGGCCCTCACCGGCTTGCGCTCCTCCGGTCTCGTCGACCGCTACGACGAACTCGCCCCCGAGCTCGCTGCGGCCTTGCGGACTCTGTCCCAGCCAGACCGTGAGCTCGTGGCCCGCATCTACACCGAAAACGGCCCGGTGCGTGTCTGCTTGGCGCGCCGGGGCAGCGAGCACGCGGTGGCTGTCCGGACCGGCGACGCCTTCGATGTCCGCACCACATGGGCCGCCGACGACGGCGCCGCCCTCGCACGCCCGGTTCTCGGCGCGCTCGGCGCGTGCCCGCCCGCCGAGATCGCAAGCTTCAGCGCTCCTGCAGGTGAACTGCGCGAACGCCTCGATGGCGCAACCTCGTCGAGCGATTTCACCCAGGCTCTGTACGCGCTCGGCGTAGTCGACGAGCGGGACGCGATCGAATTCGGTCTGGCCATGTCGAGCTGCTACGCACACGCCGAAATCGTCGCCTACGTGCACGAGGACGGCGCGAGTTTCCGATCGTCCGGGGCAGTAGCCGTGTACGACACCTCGCGGGGTCGTATAGCGGCCAGCCCCGGTGCCGCTGCGGACCAACGCGTCTGGTCCACCTTCACCCCGGGCTCCGATCACCGGATCGCGCAGGCGATTTCGGCCATGATCGAATCTTTGCCCGGAGGAAGGTGGATGCCCTAGCTCGCGTGTCGTCGAGAGCTGTGTGCGAAATGCTGGGAGTGTCAACCGAACACGAGTAACCACAAAGACGAAAGGTCAGAAAAATGGGCAAGGTAAGTCTCGACGATGCCGCGGCCGCCAAGGTTGTGAACGAATTCATGACGGCGGTCGGTGAGATCAAGAAGACGATCGGCAACATCGGCAGCGACATCGAGGCCGCGAAGCCGGGCTGGCAGGGCGACGCCAACAGCGCGTGTGGCAAGGCGGCCACGGCATGGCAGGACGAAGGCGGCCTCTTGAACGCCAAGCTGGACGACATGACCTCGAAGATCTTCGAGGGCGGCGAGACCAAGAAAAACATCGACGCCGACAACGTCGACTCGTTCACCAACCTGGTCTAGCACGGCAACGACCATCTCATTCGAAAGGAACCGACATGATCTACGACCCCAATTACTTACTGCCGCTGCTGGACCAGCTGGACGGTCACTACAAGAACTTGCAGACTCAGATCCATAATCTGGAGGAGGCAGCCGGCCAGCTGATCAACGTGGCATGGGAGGACAACGAGTCTGCCCACGGTTTCGCCACCGCGCACACGGCATGGAAAAACGAGTTCAGCGACACCGCCGACAAACTGGAGGCCCTGCGCGACGCGGTCGACCGCGCGCTCGGCAACGCCCAGCATGCCGACTTGAAGGTGTATCAGAGCTTCGCTTGAGCCGCGTCGATGCACGAACGGCCCGTTCTCATTCTGTGAACGGGCCGTTTTCGGTTGCGCAATGCCGAGGCAGGACGTAGCGCCCGAAGTAGGTCAGCTCGAAGGGGTGATGAGCACCTGGGCCGTTGTCGGCCCGGGGAGCCTCGCAGTGACCAGGCTCGCCGCTACACCGGAATCGGCCGGGGTACGCCGAGATAGGTCATCTCGAAAGGAGTCGCAACCATGTCGACCGTTGTCGTACCCGCGGCAGTCTGCACGGTGACCCGATTCGCGGTCTCGGGATCCTCGGTCAGGGTGACATCGGGGTCGAAATAGTCACCGGCGACCGAACGCGACCGCAGGAGCATGACCGTAGCGTCGGAGTGGTGAGTCGACGGCGGTATGCCGTCGTAGATGATGACGGACGCGGCCCTGTGCGAGTTCGCCTGCTGGGAACCGGCCGACCAGGCCGCCAGCGACAGCAACTGCGGCGAATCGACATACGCCACCATCTCCCGCCAGGCCTCATGCCGGTTGGTGTGCACCACGACGGTGGCGCCCAACGCGATAGCTCGCAGGATGACCTGCTTGGCGATGAGCAGAGCGCCGATGATCTCGACCCGGCGCACCCGCTGGCCGACCAACGGCAGCGCCACACCATGCCCGGAGGAGTCCGCACCGATCAGCTGTCCGCAGCCGGCGATGGGCATGGACAGGCTTGCCAGTGAATCCGGCGTGCCGAACGAGCTGTCGATCGGCAGCTCCGGTCCCTGAGCGCTGATCGGAAGGCTGTGCAGCAGCGCCCGATACTGCTTTCCTGGCATCGGTATGAGGCCGGGGGCACTCACCTCCGCCGGCTCGTGGCGAGTGTCGAATCGGACCGTCGCGCTAACCGCGATCGGTGCCGATCCCGCACTCTGGGCTGGTGTGCCGTCGGCTGCCGCGCGCCGCAGCCGTACGGTCATCGTTGTCGCAAGGCTCTGGGTCGCCCAGACATCGGCGAACCCGCGAGGGCCGAGCGCCTCGAGTGCCATCCGGTAGGACGTGGAATAGATTCCGTCGTGCTCGAGGCCCTGGGATGTTTCCCTGAGCTGATCGAGCGAAGCGCCGCGGGTGAGCTGATGGACCACCGCCGTCATCTCCGCCGCGGACAACACCGACGCTGTGAGCCCGCGGGCGGCCAGTCGATTCGCCACCCGCCGGGTCGCGACTATCCCGGATCGCAGCGTGCCGGTCGAGCCCCCGCCGCGACGGTCCACCGCGCCGACGTTGGCGAGTGGGTTCAGCCGCAGAACAATCCAGACTGTTCGCTGAGCGACCGCGGGAAGCGGACCGAGGATCTGGTCGTAGAGCCGCGCGACCGGCCCGGCGTCCGAGGTGCGCGCCCCGGTGCTGATCACATCGATGGATGCGAGATCGATGTCGAACTGGCTCAAGCAGCGCGCGAGCTCCGGCAGTGGCACTTTGTCGCCGCTGCTCAGGCCACTCGGGCTGAGCAGCGTCACGAACCGCGGCGGTGCGTCGATGCGCAGCATGGTGATCAGATGTGCGCCATCCCACCGCATGCCGTACGTGCCGCCCTCGGGCAGTGGAACATCGAACGGCGCGTGGCTGACAACGCTGGAGCGGTTGCGGAAGGCGTGCCACCGAAACGCGATCTCCTCGTCCAGGAATCCGGCGAGCGAGCTGCCGCGCAGCCTGGTGAGGCCGATCACGGCGACGAGCGCGCCGCCGCCCGCGGCATAGGGCGTCGGTGCGTCGAACGACACGGCGACCAGGGCAACCGCTATCGCGACGAGCACGACCGGAATCACCAAGCGCAGCGGTAATGTTCGAAACAGCCAGTTCTGCGGTGAGTGCAGCGGTGGTGCCGAAACCGCTACGGCCGGGTCGGCCGTTGTTGACGCCATGAACTTATAATGGACCGAAGTTCCCCACCTTCGCTACCTGTTCCGCCTCGCTGTTCCGCCTCTCCGCGTATTCAGGCCGGATTCAGATGCCACGAGTGGCGTCGGCGGCCGGCGGTGAGTTGGTGGCCGGGTCAGCCGGTTCCCGACGAGTTACCCATGTCGGTATGAAATCAATTGTCACGTTGGGAAGTAAGGAGCAGGCAGGATAGGATCCCATCTGCTCCAATCCGCGTTAGTTCGGAGGCGTCGTGCCAGCACAGTTGACCACGCGTGCTCAAGTCAACGGATACCGGTTCTTGCTGCACCGGTATGAGCATGCGCTGATCCGCCGTGATGTGCGGATGTTGCACGACCCGATGCGGTCGCAGGCCCGGTCGCTGCTCATCGGTGCCGTACTGGGAATCCTGGTGGTCGCGGGCGCTACGATCTTGTCATTTCTGAAGCCGGCGGGCTCGGTCGACGAGGCGAAGATCGTCATGGCTCAGGAAAGTGGCGCTCTGTATGCGATCGTCGACGGTACCCTGCATCCGGTGTTGAACCTGGCCTCGGCGCGGCTCATCACAGGCAGCAACGAGTTGCCGACCTCGGTCAAAGCGTCGAAGCTGACATCGATGCCGCGCGGCCCGATGCTCGGAATTCCCGGCGCTCCTGCCGCGCTGCCCGGAGCGTCGGGTGACCGCTCGATCTGGACGCTGTGCGACTCGGTGATGCTGTCCGCCGCGGGCAGCGCGGCCCGCTCGCCTGGAGTGAATACGACGGTGATCGCCGGTGCGATCGAGCCCGAATCCGAATATGCGGCCCGGCCACTGCGATCGGACGAGGCGTTGCTGGTGACGCGCGAGAACAAAATCTACCTGCTGTTCGACGGCAAGCGTGCGGAGATCGACCCGGCGGACTCGGTCCTGGACCGGTCACTGACATTGCGTAACCAGCAGCCGAGACCGGTCAGCGCCGGGCTGTTGAACTCGACCACCCAGGTGCCTGCGTTGACGCCGCCGCAGATCGATCGGCTGGGCGAACCCGGCCCTGGGCGACTGTCGGACATCCCCGTCGGCGGCGTGATCAGAGCCCGCGGGGTCAATGCCGAGGAGCTGTACGTCGTGTTGTCCAATGGGGTACAACGGGTGACGCCTTTCGCCGCCCAGGTGATCCGCAACGCGAATTCTCAAGGCATGAGCGACATCACCACGGTGCCGCCGGACCGGCTGGTCGGCGTGCCGGTGCTGACCACTCTCAGGGTCGACCACTTCCCGCAGGAAACGCCGAAGATCCTTCCCGCCGAAGGCCATCAGATCGGGTGCACTTCCTGGTCCAAGGGCTCCGACGATCCTGCCGCAACGGTGACGATCCTGGCCGGCCGGAAACTCCCGCTGGCGGACTCGGCCACCCCGGTCGCCCTGACCACCGCCGACGGCACCGGCGATCGCGTAGACGCCGCGTACGTGCCGCCGAACTCGGGCGAGTATGTCCAGGCGACCGGCATGGACCCGGAAAGCTCCCGCCGAGGGACCCTCTTCTACGTGGCCGACAACGGAATCCGCTTCGGCGTGCCCGACTCCGAAACCGCGGCCGTGCTCGGCTTGGCACAAAAACCACGGCTGGCCCCGTGGCCGATCATCGGCCAACTCGTCCCCGGCCCGACCCTGTCCGCCAAGAACGCACTCGTCAGCCACGACACCTTGCCGACCGGCTCAACGACAAACTGAGCAGCAGTTCCGCTTCGCTATCCCGCTTCGCTATCCCGCCTCGCTATCCCGCCTCTCCGCGGCTTCAGGCCAGACTCGAGTGCAACAACGGTGGCGTCGGCGGCCTCCGGACGAGCGCTGGCCGAGTCAGCTCGTGCCCGACGAGTTACCCATGTGCTCACGAGATCTGTTGATCCATAGGGTCTCGACCGCAACACAGAACTCGCGAGCACAACCGCAATGACAGATTTCGTGAGCACATGGGTAACTCATCGGGTACCAGCCAACTCGACCAGCTTCGTACCGCCAGCCGCCAACGCCACTTTCGCGCACTCGAGTCTGGCCAGAAGACGCGGAGAGGCGGGATAGCGAGGCGGGGGAGCGCTATCGCAACGTGGACAGGACGCTGTCGAGGGCGTTGCGCATGTCGTCGGCTTCGATGCGCATCAGCACGCTCTCGTCCACATCGGTCAGGTCCAGATTTTCGTCGTTGGCCAGCCGGAACTCGCGTTCCTCCTCGGCTGCTTCGATGACGTTGCGGATGAATCGGCCGTTGCCGGCGAGGTCGATCCCGCGGCGGGGCTGGCCGCTCTGGTCGGTGCTCTCCTTGCCGTACAAATCCGCGCAGGCCTGCACGAGCAGTGCCTGGGCTTCTTCGGAGATCTCCGAATCTCTTTTGTGGGCAATGAACTGCCCGATCTGGCCCAACTCCTCCGGGGTGTAGGAATCGAACTTCACCCGCTTGGCGAACCGGGATGCGAGGCCGTCGTTGGCCGCGAGCAGCCGGTCGATCTCGCCGTCGTATCCCGCGATGATCACGACCAGGCGGTCCCGATCGTTCTCCATACGTGCCAGGAGGGTGTCCACCGCCTCGCGGCCGAACGCGTCGCCGCCGGACAGGCCGGTCTGAATCAGGGTGTAGGCCTCGTCGATGAACAGCACGCCGTCCATCGCGCTGTCGATCAGCTTGGAGGTCTTGATCGCGGTGCTGCCCAGGTGCTGGCCGACGAAATCCGCGCGTTTGGCCTCGACCAGGCTGTCGGTCTTCAAAAGACCCAGCCCACAGTAGATCTTGGCGACCACCCGCGCGACCGTGGTCTTACCGGTACCGGGCGGGCCGGTGAACGCCAGGTGCTGTCCGCGCGGCACGCTGGCCATTCCCTTCTCGGCGCGGATCTTGGCCAGCTGCGCGGTCGCCTGCAGTTTGGCGACCTGGGTCTTGACCGCGGCAAGGCCGATCTGCGCATCCAGCTCCTCGCGCGCGGCCGCGAGGATCAGCTTGGCTTTGTCGTCGCGCTCCTCGCGGCCCATTTGCTCGGCCGATGGGGCGGACCCGGGATCCCAGCGGTTGGTGCGCGCGTCGATCTGTTCCTTGGTGGACACCGTGATGCGGTACTTGCGGTCTCGCATGGCGGCGGTGTTCGCCGCGAAATCCGGTGCCTCGGAGAACACCTTCTCGAACAGGGCCTGGGCTTCCGTCTCATTGCCGGTTTCGCGCAGGCACAGGCCCCGGCAGAACCGTGCCGTGGTCGCGGCCGCGGGGATGGGGCCTTCTTCCGCTCGTTCCATCCGGCGGATCGCTTCACCGAACAGCCCGAGTTGCGCGCAGGCCGTGCCGACCATGACGTGCGCACCGGCGGCCAGGTAGGGGTCATCCCACTCCGCGGAGCCCGCGAGCACCGTCATGACATCGGGCCAGCGCTGGGTCGTGTAATGCAGGACCCCGCGCACGTATGCGCTGATTCGGTCATCGATTTCGCGGTCGGGCTGCGACAGCTGAGACTTCCGGTGCGCAGCGAGTTCGTCGAGGACCCTCTCGGCCTCGTCGTAGTCGCCCTCGGAGATCAGCAGAGAAGCCTGCGCCAGCCAGATTTCGGTGTAGCTGGACAGCGGGTAGTCGATGTACTGGCCGACCACGAAGCGGCCGGCGAGCTCGCGGGGGCGCAGCCCCAACCGGCGCTGTTCCCGAAAAAGCGTTGCCCCGCTGGTCTTATACATGTTGAACAGCACTTCGCGGGTGACTTCACCAGCGGCGGCACGCCCGAGCCATGCATCGCACATGCCGGGATCCCATTCGGTTGCCCGTTGGAACGCCAGCTTGGCGTAGTCGAGGTCGCGGGCAGATTCCTGCCCGTCGATAACCAGGCCCAGTGACAGGACGCCAGCATCGAAGGCGCGTTGTGCTTGGCGGTTGCCAGTCATGCGGGTAAGCCCCCAAAGCCTACGGTGTGAGCGATTTCTCGCTCAGCATACCGGCTGCCGGATATCGGTTTGTTCGATAGATTGTCTTCGTTGTCATCTAGGGACAACGTTGAGTGTAGGGAGTCATCCAGCCCGTGACCGAGTCGTCGACCAGCGGCTTGGGTGCCGTTGACCCGGAACTGTGCCGTGTGTCGGTTATCGGCGGAAACACCCAGATCGATCTGGGTTTACCCGCGACAATTCCGATCGCCGCCTTCATCACCGATGTAGTCGAATTGATCGAGTCCCGCACCCCGGACTTGACCGACCCCGATGAGGGCGCGCCGCTGCAGACGCAGCATTGGACGCTGGCCCGGATCGGCCGCGACCCGATCCCGCCCAACCGGACGCTGACCGAGGCAGAGGTGTTCGACGGTGAGCTGCTGGTACTGCGGTCGGTGACGACCAAGGAGTCGCCCGCGCTGTTCGACGATGTGATCGACGCGGTGTCGAAGCTGACCACCGAGATGTTCCGAAGCTGGTCGCCGGCATCGGCCCGATGGGTGGGCCTGACCGCGGCCCTCGTCGCGGTGCTCGCGGCGATCGCGCTGCTGGTCGCAGCCAGGAGCCACGGCGCGGGTATCGCGACCGGCTTCCTCACGGCCGGCACCGGCGCGGCCGCGATGGCCGCGGCCGTGATCGCGATACGGATGTATCAGGCGCGGTTGGCCGCCGTGGTGTTGTTGCTGTTCGCATCGCTCTTGTTCTTTGCCAGCGCGGCATTATTCGTGCCCGGCGATTTAGGCAGTCCGCACCTGCTGCTGGCCTGCGTTGCCGCTTTGGTCGCCGCTGCGGTCGGCTACAGCGTCACCGGCGTTGGTGCGACGATGTTCGCCGCGGTCGTCACCATGGCGCTGTTCGGTGGTGTCGCGGCGTTCGTGGGGATGGTCTGGGAGAGTGATCCGCCGAAGATCGCCGCCGGTGCGATGGTGGCGGCCTTCATCGTGCTCACCATGGCCCCGCGGATCGCGGTGGCGGCGGCGCGGCTGCCGGTGCCCCCAGTGCCCACCGCGGGCGCGGCGATCGACCCGGCCGACCACGAACCGCGGCCCACCATCGAGGACATCGGTGCCATCGGTGCCACCGCCCTTCCCTCGGCGGTGGGACTGGAGCTGCGGGCCAGCGCCGCCAACCAGTACCAGTCCGGTGTGCTCATCGGATCCACCGTGGCGGCCGCGGCGGGGGCGGTGATCGGCGCGGACCCGTTCGGCGCGGCGCGCTGGCAAGGTATCGCGCTGGCCGTGGTCATCGCGCTGATCCTGTGTCTGCGGGGACGTTCGTTCGCCGACCTGACCCAGGCGAGCACACTGATCGTCGGTGGCTCCGCCACTTTGATCGCGATCATGGTCGGTGTGGCCTTCGGCCATCCCTCGTGGCTGGTGCCGATCGCCGGGATACTGCTCGCGGTCGCTGCGGTCGCGGTGGTGTTCGGTGTCATCGGGCCGCACACCGAAATGTCGCCGGTCGTCCGCCGCATGGGCGAAATCTTCGAATATGTGCTGATCGTCACCATCATTCCGTTGGTGCTCTGGATCATGGACCTGTACACGGCCGCCAGAAACCTGTGACATCGATGGCTATCGCGAGGCAGCACAAGTCACGCATACCGCTACGGCTGGCCGGTGTCGCGGCGGTTCTCGGCCTGAGCCTCGTCGGACTGCCGGCCCCGGCGCATGCGATCGCCCCGCCGGCGATCGATGACGGTGCGCTGGGTGCGGCGCTGGCCGTCAACGGACCGCCCGACGCGACCGAGCAGCGATCTGTATGCGCCGAACCCCTGCTCACGGGCGCCGCACCACGGGACGCGCCGTTGCCGCAGCGGATTCTCGACCTGCCCGCCGCCTGGCAGTTCAGCCGGGGCGCGGGCCAGAAGGTCGCGGTTGTCGACACCGGCGTGAACCCGCATCCGCGCCTACCGGCCCTGGAGCCCGGCGGAGACTACGTCTCCGACTCGAACGGAACGGTCGACTGTGACGGCCACGGCACCTTCGTGGCCGGCATCATCGCCGCGCGGCCGAGTCCGGACGACGGGTTCGTCGGCGTCGCACCGGACGCGGAGATTCTCACCATCCGGCAGTTGAGCCTGGCCTACGAGCCGAAGGACCGGGACCGCCGCGATGTGCCTGGCACGATCTCGAGCGCCGGGTACGGAACCGTGCTGACTCTGGCCGCCGCTGTGGTGCGCGCAGTCGATCGCGGTGCCACCGTGATCAACATCTCCGAAGTGGCCTGCACGCCCGCCGGAGTCGCTCCCGCCGACGGTGCGCTCGGCGCCGCGGTGAAGTATGCCTACGACCGCAACGTCGTCGTGGTTGCCGCCGCCGGAAACATCCAGGAGGGCGGTGCGTGCAACGCTCAAAACGACGGTTCGGGGTGGGGTGCGGTCCGCACCGCGGTGAGCCCGGCCTGGTTCTCCCCGTACGTGCTGTCGGTGGCTTCGGTGGAAGCCGACGGCAAGCCGTCGCCGTTCTCGATATTCGGCCCATGGGTCGGCGTCGCGGCGCCGGGGCGCGACATCGTCTCGCTCGACAGCAAACCCGGTGGGGTGGGGTTGGTCAACGCTGTGCAGACCAACGAAGGCACTGGATCCATCGACGGGACCAGTTTCGCCAGCGCATATGTCTCTGGGCTCGCGGCATTGGTGCGTGCGCGGTTCCCTGCGCTGTCGGCGGGGCAGGTGATGGATCGGATCAGCCGCACCGCACAGGCACCCGGCGCAGGACGCGACGATCAGCTCGGGCACGGGCTCATCGACCCATTGGCGGCGTTGACGGCGCAACTACCCGAGCAACCGGTGAACGCGGACGCAGACGTGGCGCGGCCCATCGCGGCGCCGCAGCCGCCGCCTTACGTCGATCCGATGCCCCGGCGGGTGGCCACCATCGGCACGATCGTCTTGCTTGCGCTGCTCGGCATCGGATACACATTGTCGATTCCGTTCCGCCGCACCCGTGTCGGTGCCATCGACCCTGCAGAACCTGCGGAAGAAGGACAGTAGGACATGGCTACCGAAGGATTTGTGCGCAGACCGCGGATCGCGCCACCGCGGCCGCCCGGCGGTGAAGTGGCGCTCACGGCGCCGCCGGAGATCCCGCGGGCGGTACCGGCCGGTTTGCTGGTCAAGCTGATGCCACTCGTCATGGTGGTGGCCGTGGTCGGCATGATCGCGATGATGGCCATGATGGGGCGCAATCTCCTGGCCAACCCGTTCATGATGATGTTCCCGATGATGATGCTGATGTCGATGGTCGGCATGATGGCGGGAATGCGCGGGGGCGCCGGTGGTCCGAAGAAGGCTGCCGAGCTCAACGAGGAGCGCAAGGATTACTTCCGCTACTTGGATCAGGTGCGCAAGGATGTGCGCAAGACCGGCCATTCCCAGCTCGACGCCCTGATCTGGAGCCACCCCGACCCGGCGGATCTGCAATCGATCGTCGGCACTCGGCGGATGTGGGAGCGCCGCCCGAACGACCCGGATTTCGGGCATGTGCGCGTCGGCGTCGGCAGCCATCGGCTGGCCACCAAGTTGGCGCGGCCGGAGACCGGTCCGCTGGAGGACCTGGAGCCGGTCTCGACCGTGGCGCTGCGCCGGTTCGTCCGCACCCACTCGGTGGTGCACGGCCTGCCGACCGCCATCTCGCTGCGCGCGTTTCCGGCTATCAACATCGAAGGTGATCCCGCCGAGGCCCGCACCCTGGTGCGGGCGATGCTCATGGAGTTCGTGGCGTTCCACGGACCGGACCACACCGCCGTCGCCATCATCTGCGCCGATCCGGACGGCGAGGCCTGGTCGTTCGCCAAATGGCTTCCGCACCTCCAGCATCCGACCGAGCGGGACGGGATGGGCTCGGCGAGGATGATGTACCGCTCGCTGGCGGAGCTGGAGACGGCTATGGCGGCCGAGCTTCTCGAACGCGGCCGCTTCATGCGTAACGCCCAGCCGACCGCAGGGCGGGTCCACCTGCTCGTCATCATCGATGACGGTCGCGTGAGTGGCACCGAGCGGATCGTCAGCGACGCGGGCTTGGACTCCGTCACGGTCCTCGACCTCACCGCACCGCAGGCCGGGCTGGCCGTGCGCCGTGGGCTCCAGCTCGTCATCAGCGACGGCATGGTCGCGGCGAAATCGGCTGCGGGTATCGAGAAGTTCGCGACCGCAGACGTGGTGACGGGTGCCGAGGCGGAGTCGCTCGCTCGGGATCTGGCCCGCTACCGCGTCGCGACGGCCGCCCAGATCGTCAGCCTCGGCGACGAAACACGCGCCGATCCGGGCTTGATGTCGCTACTGAAGGTTCCGGACGCCGCGCAGATCGACCCAGCCGTGGTGTGGCGTCCACGCAGTTCCCGTGAGCGGCTGCGGGTGCCGATCGGGGTCACTCCGGACGGTACTCCGGTGGAGATCGACATCAAGGAGTCCGCCGAGAACGGTATGGGTCCACACGGGTTGTGCATCGGCGCAACGGGTTCGGGTAAGTCGGAGTTTCTGCGCACCCTGGTGCTGTCGATGGTGACCTCGCATTCACCGGATCTGCTGAACCTCGTGCTGGTCGACTTCAAGGGCGGTGCGACCTTCCTCGGTCTCGACTCGCTTCCGCACGTGGCCGCGGTCATCACCAACCTCGAGGAAGAACTCTCGATGGTCGACCGCATGAAGGACGCACTTGCCGGCGAGATGAACCGGCGTCAGGAGCTGCTGCGCTCGGCGGGCAACTTCGCGAACGTCACCGAGTACGAACAGGCCCGCGCCGCAGGCGCCCAGATCGACCCGCTACCCGCGCTGTTCATCGTTGTCGACGAGTTCTCCGAACTCCTCTCGCAGAAACCGGATTTCGCCGATCTGTTCGTGATGATCGGCCGACTGGGGCGCTCACTGCGGGTGCATCTCCTGCTGGCCTCGCAGCGGCTGGAGGAGAACAAGTTGCGCGGTCTGGACAGCCATCTGTCCTACCGGATCGGGTTGCGCACCTTCTCGGCGAACGAATCGCGTGCTGTGCTCGGTATCACCGACGCCTACCACCTGCCCAGCGTGCCGGGCTCCGCCTATCTCAAGAGCGACGCGGACGATCCGTTGCGGTTCAACGCCAGCTACGTGTCCGGGCCGTATGTTTCGCCGCGGGGCACACAACAGATCGACGGGCGTCCGGTGGGTGGCCAGTCGGCGGTGGTGTTCACCGCGAGCGAGGTGGAGGCGCCCGAACAGGAGTCGGCCTTCCCCGACAGTGCGGTGGGCCGCGGACTTCCGGAACTACCGCCGTCGCCGGGTGAGCTGCCACCCCCGCCGAGCGAGGTCGCCCGGCCCACCGAGGCTGTGCCTGCCACCCTGCTGCAGGTGGTCGTCCAGCGCCTGACCGGGCACGGACGGCCAGCGCACGAGGTGTGGTTGCCGCCATTGGACGAGTCGCCCTCGGTGGACATGCTCCTGCCCGATCCGGATTGGCGATCGCCGGCGAACCGGCACGGTCAGCTGTGGATGCCGATCGGCGTGATCGACAAGCCCTACGAGCAGCGCCGCGACGTGTTGGTCATCGACCTGTCCGGAGCGCAGGGCAATCTCGCCGTGGTCGGCGGCCCACAGGCGGGTAAGTCGACGACCCTGCGCACTATCATCATGGCGGCCGCTGCGACCCACACCCCCGAACAAGTGCAGTTCTACTGCCTGGACTTCGGTGGCGGTACACTCGCCGGCTTGGCGGGTCTGCCGCACGTCGGATCGGTAGCGGGCAGACTGGAGATCGACCGGGTCCGCCGGACCGTCGCGGAGATGACCACGCTGCTTCGCCAGCGCGAGGAACGCTTCCGCGAGCTGGGCATCGAGTCGATCCACGAGTTCCGCCAGCGCAAGGCGAAGCTGAACCAAATGACCGCCCAGGATCGTGCGGCCGACCCGCTGTCAGAGGATCTGCACGGCGACGTATTCCTGGTGGTCGACGGATGGCCGACAATCCGCGCCGAATTCGATGTGCTCGAGCCGGCTTTGAACGCGATCGCGGCGCAGGGCTTGTCCTATGGCATCCATCTCATGGTCGCGGCGACGCGCTGGGCCGAGATCCGACCTGCCGTCAAGGATCTCATCGGAACCAGGTTGGAGCTTCGGCTCGGCGACCCGTCCGACTCCGAGATGGACCGGCGCACCGCCGTGCTTGTCCCCGTTGGTCGTCCGGGGCGTGGCTTGACCCCGGAGAAACTGCATATGCTGATCGCGTTGCCGCGGCTGGACTCGGACTCCCAGCCGCTGACGCTGGCCGAGGGTGTCGGCGCCGCGAAGCAACAGATGAACGAACTCTTCGGCGGTCGCCGCGCCCCCGAGGTGCGCATGCTGCCCCTGAAGATCCCGCGCGGGGAGGTGCTCGCCGCCGCACGCCAGCGTGGCATCGAACTCGGCCCGACGCGGGTCGTCGTCGGGCTGGGGGAAGCCGAACTCGAGCCACTCGTCCTGGATTTCGGTATCCAGCCACATCTCATGGCGTTCGCTGATGTGGAATGCGGCAAGACCACCTTGCTGCGCAACATCGTCATGGGCGTGGTGGAGAACTCGAATGCCGAGCAGGCCAGGGTCATCCTCATCGACTACCGGCGTACCATGCTCGGACTCATCGAAGGCCAGCAGTTGGCCGGATACTCGACCTCGTCGCAGACATCGGTCGGAATGATCAAAGAGGTCGCCGGCTACCTCGGCAAGCGCATCCCTGGGTCGGACATCACCCCGAAACAGCTACGAGAACGCAGTTGGTGGACCGGGCCGGAGATCTATGTCGTCGTCGACGACTACGACATGGTGGCGACCGGGCAGAACCCGCTGGAACCGCTGCTCGAGTATCTCCCGCAGGCTCGCGACATCGGCCTGCACCTGATCGTGGCCCGACGCTCGGGCGGTGCTGCTCGGGCGTTGTACGACAAGGTGCTCGGCAGGCTCAAGGAGCTTTCGGTCGACGCGTTGCTGATGAGTGCGCCCAAGGACGAAGGAAAACTGCTGGGTGACATCCGGTCGTCGAAGCTCCCGCCGGGCCGAGGCATCCTGGTTTCCCGTAGTGGCGAGCCGGAGATGATCCAGGTGTCCCACCTGCCGCCGATGTAGGGAGCGTCGACAGTCCCAGTGCAGCAACCGACGACTCAGACGACTACTACCGCAGAGCCGGTTTCCACCTGAACCACATCGCAGGCCAGGTGGCGACCGGCCTCTCCCTGGCACGCCGAGCCGCAGCGTCACCTCCGGACCGGGCTCCATCTTCGCGCTGAACGCCTTGGACGGTTCGCGGTCGGCCGCCTTGGTTATCGCTTCGAAGATGTGGTGTCCGGACCTCGGCTGGTCCGGACGGATACGGTCGGTGACAACCGATCCCGTACTTCTTGGTCTCGGACAATCATTCCGCGCGAAACCACTGTGTGGACTAGATTTTCGGTGACCAGTACCTGGATCGCATTGCGGGCGGTGGTAATCGAGACCCGTATACCATCGGCAAACTCGGAATGACGGGGCAGTCGATCACCTGGCTTCCCTTCGGCCGCGCGGACCTCCTCCTCGTGGAAGGGGTCCGCGATCCGCATACGTCGGACCACCCGGCATCTTGCTCCTCGGCGGTCGTGCAGGTAACGAAGTGGACTCTTCGTGACTCTCTACGGCCGAGTAACGCTTGACAGGCGCCTTCAGAGGTTTATCGTATTGAGCGTCCTGATCCGGTGTTGTGCGGCGATGACGGCGAGGCAACGTGGCAGGTTCGAATTCAACAGTTGTAATGGCCCCCCCGGACACACCGAGGTGTGTCGATTCACTAGTGCATTCTGCGGCACCCGGACTAGTTCCTATGTCCGACCTGCTCGTTCGGGCGTGTCGCGGGCACCGTGTTGTCGGCGGCCCGCTGCTGTGGTTCGCCCGTGACCTAGCGGTACTACACGAACGTCGGCTGGTCGGCCGCGGCGGCTCGGTGGACACCACCCCGGCGGTGATCCGCGAAATCGAGCGCCGCAGAGCCGAACTGGTGATGGCGATCGACGACTGGGTGCTGCGCAGCGTGCCGCAGCATCGGTTCGGCGCCACCCTGCACACGGAGACGGTGGGCGCGGTGATCGACCGGCTCGCGGAGTCGTCGGTGCGTGCGCACCACGCGTTGATGACCCTGGACGCGCACGACGAGCTGCTGCACAGCGCCTGGCATCGTCTCGCCGAACTCGCGGACGGCTACGACGATCTGGTGCGCGACGTCATGGCGGGCAGACGGCGACTGCCCGAGTGGTGAGTCGGTAGCTCGGCACTCCACGCTCTCTACGCGCCGAGTCATCGGTTTCCCTGCTCGACCGAATTTTCCTGATAGAGCGCGTCTTTCGACGCCCGGCGTACGGGGTCTGTTCCGAGCGACCTGCGAGCAGTGGCTAGCGGTGCCGTTTCGAGCGACCTGCGAGCAGTCGCTAGCGGTGCCGTTTCGAGCGACCTGCGAGCAGTGGCTAGCGGTGCCGTTTCGAGCGACCTGCGAGCAGTCGCTAGCGGTGGCCCGACAGCGTCACGGGCGATAGCGGCGGTGATCGGTGGCGAAGTCGTCCGCGACGGTCGCGGCAAGCTCCACGTAGGCCCGCTTGGTCTGCTTGTGCAGCTGGTGCAGGTCGATCTCGGCGCCCACGGACATGTGTGGGTCGAACGGGATGATGTGCACGGCCCGGCAGCGGGACAGGAAGTACTCCCGCAGCTGCTGGATGCCCACGTTCGGCGACCCCGACCGCGGCGAGTTGATCACCACCACAGCGTTGCGCACCAGGTGGTCGTGCCCGTGCAGCGACAGCCAGTCCAAAGTCGCAGCGGCACTGCGCGCCCCGTCGATCGCGGGGGAGGAGATCAGCACCAGCGAGTGGGCCAGATCGAGCACGCCCGACATCGCCGAGTGCATCAATCCGGTGCCACAGTCGGTGAGGATGATGTTGTAGAACCGCTGCAGGATCCGCGCGACCGCGCGGTACTCCTCCTCGCTGAACGCTTCCGACGCAGCCGGATCACGTTCGCTGGCAAGCACTTCCAACCGGCTGGTGGACTGCGAGGTGTGTCTACGAACATCCGAGTACCGCTGGATCGACGAGTCGAGCAGCAGATCGCGCACCGTGGACCTGGTCTGCAGCGGCACCCGCTGCGACAGCGTGCCGAAGTCCGGATTGGCGTCCACCGCGATCACCCGGTCGCCCCGAATGGACGCGAAGATGGAGCCGATACCCATTGTCGTGGTGGTCTTTCCGACGCCACCCTTGAGCGAGAGCACCGCGATCCGGTAGTCGCCACGCACCGGTTGCCTGATCCGTGCGACCAGCTCCTGTAGCCTGCGCTCCTCGGCGGACATGCCGGGGTTGATGGCGCCGCCGGAGACATGGTGCACGGCCTTGCGCCACCCGCTTCCCGGCGGTCGCTTGACCTGCCGCCGCGGGACGTTGTCGAACAAAGGCTGCTGGTACTGCGCAGTCGGCTGGTAGTTCGGCTGCTGGGCGGGCGGCTGTGCGTATCCCGGCGGGTTGCTCCGCTGCGAGCCGTCCGCCTGTGGAGTGGGCTGTGCATACCCCTGGGGCTCAGGCCGGTACTGCTCGCCGGTCGCCCGGCTGTATGGCGCTGCCTGGCCGGATTCCTCCCGCGCGCGGGAGCCGCCGTGCTCGGTGGTGTTGCGCAACTGGTCGGCGGGTTCGCCTACTGGGGCGGGGCCGTTGACCGGTGCCGGTCCGCCGACGAACTGGGTCGGGTGGCCAGTGGATTCGGCCTGACCCGTGTTCGGGTATTCGGCGGGCCCGTGCGGCCCGATCCGTTCGCCGCCCGGCGCCTGGCCGCCCGCGAACTCCGGTGGGTGCCCGGCGTGTTCACGGACGGGGATGCTCGGAGCGTGCGGGCCTGAAGCGTAGTTTGTGTCCTTCCGAGCCGAGTCGGTGTGCTGCTGCGGGGCCGGCGGTTCCAGGCCCGGCTGCCGGTCGAAGTTCGGCGCTTGTTCGCCTGGCGTCTGGGGACCAGGCCGCTGGTCGAGCTCCTCGGCGGGCAGTCTGTGTCGTCCGCTTGCGACGGGCCGTGCCGAGGCGGCCACCGACGCTGTCGAAGAGGTCCAGCTCGACCCCGCGGTATCCGGTTGGATGCGAGCGGGATTCGCCGATCCGGCCGCACCCGACTGCCGGGACTCGGCGTCCGGCTGCGCCGCGGCTTCGGGCGCTGCCCCGTGTTCGGGGGGCGGTGTGGCACCCCACCACGGTGGTGGACCGCCGGAACCCGCCGCGGCAGGACCGCCGGTGGCTGCGGGGGAAGACCCCGTCGGTGCGGCGACCTGACTGGTCGGCGGTGTCGAAGGGCGCTCGCCGATGGGCGGCGTCGCCGAACTATCTGCTTGCCGCGGTGTCCGGTCCTCGCCGACGAACGGCGGGGTAGACCAGTCATCGGACGGCGCGGACGACCGACTCGTCCTGGTGTCCCGCACGACCGGAGGCCCCCCCGTCGGCGGGGCGAGCTGACTCTCGAGCGCCGGCACGGCGGGACGGCTGTCGGCAGGCGCGACTGTGCGGTCCGCACCCGTCGGTACTGCGGGGTGTTCACGGATCGGGGGTGTGGTTCCGTTTTCGCCCATTGGTCGGGGACCACCGGCCTGCCACGCACCTGCCGACCCCGTCGCGGAGGGCGAGGTGTGGTTCGCTGCCGTGGGTGGTGTCGCGGGGTGCTCGCCGATCGGAGGTGTGGACCGTTCACCAGGGGGCGGGGTGGGCCACTGGCTCGGCCGCGTCGCGGCAGTCGGTTCCTCGGTCGGATGGTTGTCGGTCGGCCGAGTGGAGGGCCATTCACCGGGCTGTGTCCCGGCCGGACGTTCACCCGTCTGCGCCGACGGGCCGACGGCGCCGTCGTGCATCGACCGTCCGGTGCTCTCGCCGTCCGGCACCTGGCCGGTCTGCTCACCGAGTACCCGTTGTGGCGAGTCGGGAAGGGATGGCGGCGGCGGCAGATCCGGCCTGCGGGCCTGGTGCGGCGCGGAGCGGCCGTTCGGCGCCGGCGGCTCGGCGGCCCTGCTGCCCAGCGGCTGGAATCCCGGGGAGGGCTGCGAGGGGTTGCGGGTCGGCAGGCCGGGTTGTGCGCCGCCGGTGTGCTGGGGCTCGCCCTCCCAGGAAAGGTTCTGATGCGGCGGCGCTTGCTCGGGTACGGGTTGCTGCCACGAGCCGTGCGGTCGCTGGTCCCGCGGCGGCGCTTCCGGTCCGGGCTGGCGCGCGTGGCCCTGACCGTTCGGACGCTGTTCCTCGCCGGGGTGTCCGTCCTGCTTGTCGCGGCGCCAGCCTTTGCGGCGCTTCTCCGGGCGTTCGGCTTCCGGTGCCCGGTTCTTGAACCGCCCGCGCCTGCGGTTGGAGGTTTCCTCGATGAGGTCGTCGTGCGGGAGATTCTGTACCGGCGCTTCGTAGCCGACCTGTGTGACTTCGCTCTCGGACAGCCATGGTGGCAGCATGGGGAGGCCGTCGTCGTTACGGCTCACGACTGCACCTCGCTAGCGCTCGGCTCCGCCGTGGCCAGGGGCACTGTGCCTGTGGCTCGCTCACTCACGGCTGCACCTCGCTAGCGCTGGGCTCCGGTCGCTCAGGGGCGCTGTCCCTGTGGCTTGCTCGTTACGCTCGCTCACGCGTCCCCCTTGATCTGCTCGACCCGATTACCTGGACAGCGGTCAGTTTACGCGACAACGTGATACCACCGCGGCGGCGGACCCGACGCTCACCAGGCATGGGAAGGTAGCTACGAAACGCCTGACGAAGCGGGTACACAGGGAGGCATTTTTGCCCGATCCGGGGCAGGTCGGTAAGCTGGAGCGGCGGTGCACCTAGGCTCCGACTGTTTGCATGCGTCCGGTTGTGTCAACGATCGGTCCATACAAGCAGAAACAAGGCAAACAAACCAGGTTGAGTGTAACCGGGATCGCGGAGGACATGGCGAAGAAAGACGGGGCCATCGAGGTCGAGGGTCGAGTTGTCGAGCCGCTGCCCAATGCGATGTTCCGGATCGAGCTCGAGAACGGACACAAAGTTCTCGCGCACATCAGCGGGAAGATGCGGCAGCACTACATTCGTATCCTCCCCGAGGACCGCGTGGTCGTCGAGCTCTCGCCCTACGACCTGTCGCGTGGCCGGATCGTGTACCGCTACAAGTGATCGCGCCAGGCGCGGTCGGGTCGGTGCGAGTCGGCCGTGTCCCGGTTCGGGCCGGGGCCGAGTCGAAAGACTCACCACAGAGACTTCCCCAGTCGCCGACTGGGGAAAACCTGTGTTCACACCCGTGTGAACCACAACAGATTGGACGGACGTGAAGGTTCAGCCGAGCGTCAAGAAGATCTGCGAGAAGTGCAAGGTGATCCGCCGTCATGGCCGGGTCATGGTGATCTGCGAAAACCTGCGCCACAAGCAGCGCCAGGGCTGAGCGGAAGCGGGGGAGACCTCGCTCCACCGCGCCCGAGGCTTTGCCGACGGCGTCGCTCGACGCAGCACCAGCCAAGCACCGAACCGCAGTTCGGATTGGCAAAGACGAACTCCCAGCACCAGCCGCACGCTGCGGAAATCCGGGTTCGCCCGGAGCGTGCGCGCCTACCACCGGTTCGGAGGCCGGTGCCCCACAAGACGAGGGGACGGACAGGGAGCAGACCTCCGCGACACTAAGGAACTGCCATATGGCACGTCTCATGGGCGTTGATCTCCCGCGCGAAAAGCGCATGGAGATCGCGCTGACCTACATCTACGGCATCGGCCGTACCCGCTCCAAGGAGATCCTCGAGGCGACCGGCGTCAGCCCGGACCTGCGTTCGAAGGACCTCAGCGACGAGCAGGTCACGCAGCTGCGTGACTACATCGAGGGTTCGGCCCTCAAGGTCGAGGGTGATCTGCGCCGTGAGGTGCAGGCCGACATCCGTCGCAAGATCGAGATCGGCTGCTACCAGGGCCTGCGCCACCGTCGTGGCCTGCCCGTGCGTGGCCAGCGCACCAAGACCAACGCGCGTACCCGCAAGGGTCCGAAGCGCACCGTCGCCGGCAAGAAGAAGTAGGGATAACCGATGCCTCCGAAGTCCAGGGCCTCCGGCCCCAAGAAGACCCAGAAGTCGCGTCGCCGGGAAAAGAAGAACGTCCCGCACGGCCACGCGCACATCAAGAGCACGTTCAACAACACGATCGTGTCGATCACCGACCCGAACGGCAACGTCATCTCCTGGGCGTCCTCGGGCCACGTCGGCTTCAAGGGTTCGCGCAAGTCGACCCCGTTCGCCGCGCAGCTCGCCGCCGAGAACGCCGCCCGCAAGGCGCAGGAGAACGGCGTCAAGAAGGTCGACGTGTTCGTGAAGGGCCCGGGCTCGGGCCGCGAGACCGCGATCCGCTCGCTGCAGGCCGCCGGCCTC
This sequence comes from Nocardia sp. 2TAF39, assembly GCF_052114905.1. Lineage (NCBI taxonomy): Bacteria > Bacillati > Actinomycetota > Actinomycetes > Mycobacteriales > Nocardiaceae > Nocardia > Nocardia sp. 2TAF39. Next base: position 49,209 of record NZ_JBFRFQ010000022.1, on the reverse strand, counting down.
GAAGTGGGCACGATCTCCGATGTCACCCCGCAGCCACACAACGGCTGCCGTCCGCCCAAGCGGCGTCGCGTCTAGCGGGAAAGGAATAGCGAAAAATGGCTCGTTATACAGGCCCCATCACCCGCAAGTCGCGTCGTCTGCGCGTCGACCTCGTCGGCGGCGACCAGGCGTTCGAACGTCGCCCCTACCCGCCCGGCCAGCACGGCCGCGCGCGGATCAAGGAGAGCGAGTACCTGCTTCAGCTGCAGGAGAAGCAGAAGGCTCGCTTCTCCTACGGCGTCATGGAGAAGCAGTTCCGCCGGTACTACGAAGAGGCCAACCGTCTCAAGGGCAAGACCGGTGACAACCTGCTTCGTCTGCTCGAGACCCGGCTCGACAACGTCGTGTACCGCGCCGGCCTGGCGCGTACCCGCCGGCAGGCTCGCCAGCTGGTCAGCCACGGCCACTTCCTGGTGAACAACCGCAAGGTCGACGTCCCCAGCTTCAAGGTCTCCCAGTACGACATCATCGATGTCAAGGAGAAGTCGCTCGGCACGCTGCCGTTCCAGGTCGCGCGCGAGACGGTCGGCGACCGCCCGGTTCCTGGCTGGTTGCAGGTCATCCCGGGTCGCCTGCGGATCCTGGTCCACCAGGAGCCGGAGCGCGCTCAGATCGATGTGCCACTGCAGGAACAGCTGATCGTCGAGTACTACTCGAAGTAATCAGCGCCGAGCCGTCCTGGTTACCCTGGGCGGTTCGCGCACACAGCGCTGCTGCTGGTGCGTGATGGTCACTAGCGACTGCTTGCAGGTCGCTCGAGCGGCGATCACGCACAACCCCTAAGGCGAGGCGTCAAATAGCGGGCGCCCAAACAGGAGGATGATCCACATGCTGATTTCACAGCGTCCGACGCTGACCGAAGAGGTCGTCGCCGAGAACCGCTCGAAGTTCACCATCGAACCGCTCGAGCCGGGCTTCGGTTACACCCTGGGCAACTCGCTGCGCCGTACCCTGCTGTCCTCGATTCCGGGGGCCGCGGTCACGAGCATTCGTATCGACGGTGTCCTGCACGAGTTCACCACCGTTCCCGGTGTGAAGGAGGATGTCACCGACATCATCCTGAACCTCAAGGGCCTGGTCGTGTCCTCGGAGGAGGACGAGCCGGTCACGATGTACGTGCGCAAGCAGGGCCCCGGTACCGTCACCGCCGGTGACATCGTTCCGCCGAGCGGCGTCGTCGTGCACAACCCGGACATGCACATCGCGACCCTGAACGACAAGGGCAAGCTGGAGATCGAGCTCGTCGTCGAGCGCGGTCGCGGCTACGTCCCTGCCGTACAGAACAAGGCGTCCGGCGCGGAAATCGGCCGGATCCCGGTGGATTCGATCTACTCACCGGTGCTCAAGGTGACCTACAAGGTCGAGGCCACCCGTGTCGAGCAGCGCACCGACTTCGACCGGCTCATCCTGGACGTGGAGACCAAGAACTCCATCAGCGCGCGGGACGCGCTCGCCTCGGCGGGCAAGACCCTGGTCGAGCTCTTCGGCCTGGCCCGCGAGCTGAACGTCGAAGCGGAAGGCATCGAGATCGGCCCCTCGCCGGCCGAGGCGGACCACATCGCCTCGTTCGGTCTGCCGATCGAGGACCTGGACCTCACCGTCCGGTCCTACAACTGCCTCAAGCGTGAGGGTGTGCACACCGTGGGCGAGCTGGTCGCCCGCACCGAGTCGGACCTGCTGGACATCCGCAACTTCGGCCAGAAGTCCATCGACGAGGTCAAGGTCAAGCTGCACGCGCTCGGCCTCTCGCTGAAGGACAGCCCGGCGTCGTTCGACCCGTCCAGCGTGGTGGGCTACGACGCGAGCACCGGGACGTGGAGCGACAACGGCACATTCAGTGACACCGACGGTGGCGAGCAGGACTACGCCGAGACCGAACAGCTCTAGGCCGTCGGGGTAGGCGCCTCGGACCGGCCGACAACCCGGCGCGAGCGACGGGCCGTAGGCGGAAGCGGAGCGTAACCGCGAAGGGCCCCGGGAGCGCCGGCAAAATACAAGGAGAACCACACAATGCCCAAGCCCAAGAAGGGTGCCCGCTTCGGCGGGTCGGCGTCGCACCAGAAGGCGATCTTCGCCAATCTGGCCACGGCGCTCTTCGAGCACGGCCGGATTACCACCACCGAGGCCAAAGCCAAGGCCGTGCGCCCGTACGCGGAGAAGCTGATCACCAAGGCGAAGGGCGGCACCCTGGCCGACCGTCGCGAGGTGCTCAAGGTCATCCGCAACAAGGATGTCGTGCACGACCTCTTCGCGGAGATCGGCCCATCGTTCGAGGGGCGCGAGGGTGGCTACACCCGCATCACCAAGACCCTGCCCCGCAAGGGTGACAACGCGCCGATGGCGATCATCGAGCTGGTCCGGGAGAAGACCGTGACCAACGAGGCTGATCGCGCTCGCCGCGTTGCCGCGTCGCAGAAGGTCGCGGAGGCCCCGGCCGCCGAGATCGTCGAGGGGGAGGCCGACGAGGCCGTCGCCGAGACCGGCGAAGCTCCGTCTGTCGACGGGGCCGCCGAGTACAAGAAGGACGCCTGACGCCTCGCGTCGCAGTTCTCGAACGAGCCCGCCACCCGCACTGGGTCGGCGGGCTTGTTCGTTTCGACTAGGAGACAGTGTGACCGTGGAGGATTCGGTGGGATCGACGTCGGCCGACCCGCAACCAGTTGGGGCGCAGGCACCCGAGAGCGGCGCGGTCGACGCGCCGGGGGTCCGTGTCCGGCTCGATATCGCGTACGCCGGCACCGACTTCCTCGGCTGGGCGCGTCAGCCAGGACTGCGCACCGTGCAGGGGGTGCTGGAGGAGTCACTGACCAAGGTGTTCCGTGAGCCGATCCAGCTCACCGTGGCGGGGCGCACGGACGCGGGCGTGCACGCCGAGGCGCAGGTAGCGCATTTCGATACGACCGCGGAGCTGGACGCGGGCAAGTTGGTGCATCGGATGGCGCGGTTCCTGCCGAAGGACGTGCGGATCAAGGATGCACGGCTCGCACCGCCGGATTTCGACGCGAGGTTCTCCGCGATCCGCCGTCACTACACCTATCGGTTGACCACCGCTCCCTACGGCGCCGAGCCGTTACATGCGCGCAGCGTGGTCGCATGCCGGTCCGACGTCGACGTCGACGCTATGCGCGCGGCGTCGCGAAAGCTGTTGGGGCTGCACAACTTCGCCGCATTCTGCCGCAGGAGGGAGGGTGCGACCACCGTCCGCGAGCTGCAGCGCTTCGACTGGGTGCGCGACGGTGACCTGCTGACCGCCTACGTCAGCGCGGACGCGTTCTGCTGGTCCATGGTTCGCAGTCTCGTCGGTGCGGTCCTCGCGGTCGGGGAGGGCCGCCGCACTCCGGAGTGGGTCGGCGAGCTGCTGCACGAGACCGAACGTTCCAGTGCGGTCACCGTGGCGCCCGCGCACGGCCTGAGCCTGATCGGCGTCGATTATCCCGCCGACGGGGAACTCGCCGCCCGCAATGCGCAGACGCGCGAGATCCGGTCCGTCCCAGTCGGGGACGGAAGATGCTGCGGCGACTGAGGCGTTGAGAAGAGTATTCAGGCGCAAGGTTTCCCCGCACCCGCGCAGGGGTGCGGGGAAACGAGGCGGTCACTTCGAGGACTGCCCTGTCTGCGCTTCGATCGTCTTCGGCTGGGACCCACCGGAAATTTCGATGCGGCGGGGCTTCGCGCGTTCCGCGATGGGGATCGTCACCGACAGCACACCATTGTTGTAGGTCGCGCTGATCTGTTCGGCATCGACATTGTCGCCGAGAGACAGCTGACGCATATACGTGCCCGCGAAGCGTTCCGAGGCGATCCATTGGACGCCTTCCTCGCTGGAAACAGTACGTTGCGCGCGCAGGGTGAGCGTGCCGCTGTCGACACTGACGTCGATCGAGCCTGGGTCCACACCTGGCAGGTCGGCATTCAGAACGTAGTGATCGCCCGCTCTGAACAGATCCATCGGCATGAATCTCGGTGCGCGAGCGGTCCCGACGGTTTCACCGAGCAGCTGACGAGCGACGGTGTCGATGTCATGGAATGGATCGAATCTCAGCACAGCAATCACCTCCATTTCCCAGTGGTGACGCCTGCCACGGCGGCGGGCGCCGGTAGCTGTGCACCCGCCACGTTAGCCCTCTCCGCACGCGAGGGCTATCGACCTCTCAGGTCGAAGCCCGGTCGCCGACGGGCATGGAATACCCGTATGCGCGCCTGTGTTGGCTCCGGACATGGCATTCGACAGTCTCGGACGGTTCGGAGTGTGGCGGGCGTACAACGGGTTCAGCCCGGAGGACGCGCGGGAGTTGGAGCAGCTGGGCTACGGCACGCTGTGGTTGGGCGCCTCACCGCCCGCGGATCTCGCTACGGTCGAGCCGCTGCTGGCGGCGACCGAGACGATCACCGTGGCCACCAGCATCGTGAACATCTGGGCGTCGGCGGCGAAGGAGGCCGCCGAATCGTTCCACCGGATCGAGGCGCGTTTCCCGGGCCGGTTCTTGCTCGGCGTCGGCGCCGGCCACCCCGAACACACCGGTGAATACCGCAAGCCCTACGACGCGCTTGTCGAGTACCTCGACGAACTCGACGCCGCCGGTGTGCCCACCGAGCGCCGCGCGGTGGCCGCGCTCGGCCCGCGCGTGCTGAAACTGGCCGCCGAGCGGTCCGCGGGCGCGCTGCCGTATTTCGTGCCGCCGCAGCACACCGCGCAGGCCCGCCGCACGATCGGCCCGGAGGCGCTACTGGCGACCGAGCACAAGGTGGTGCTGACCGACGACCCGAGCGAGGCGCACGCGATAGCCGATGGGACGATCGGTTTCTACCTCGGCCTGACGAACTACGTGTCGAACCTGCGCAGGTTCGGCTTCACTGACGCCGACTTCACCACTCCACCCGGCGACCGGGTGTTCGACGCCGTCGTCGCGCACGGAACGCCGGAACAGGTCGCCGCCCGATTGACCGAGCACCTCGACGCGGGCGCGAACCACGTGGCCCCGCAGATCCTCGGCGACGACTACCTCGCGGCGCTGCGCACCCTCGCGCCGTTGCTCGCCGAAAGGTCCTGAGCTTCCCTTCGAGCAGACGAACTCGTTCGGCCCTCGGCGTCAGCCGGGGGCCGAACCCGTTTGCGCATACCAGGGGCTTTGCCACGATCGTCCTAAGGGATTGTTAGGAAGTGAGCAGAGCCATTCCGCCGGACCTGTGACTGCCGACACACTGATCTGCGACGACGCGATGAGGCGTCGGAGTGAGGAGATCTTGTGACTACGACACAGCCAGTAGGCGAGCGCCGGGTGGTCGCGAACGTTCTGCGCGGGTCCATCGGCAACCTCGTCGAGTGGTACGACTGGTACGTTTACGCCGCATTCAGCGTGTACTTCGCGAAGACGTTCTTTCCCAAGGACGATCCGACAGCGCAGCTGTTGTCCACCGCCGCCGTGTTCGCCGTCGGCTTCCTGATGCGTCCGATCGGGGGCTGGGCGCTGGGCCGGTACGCGGACAGGTTCGGTCGCCGCTCGGCGCTGACCCTGTCGGTGACCGTGATGGCGGCGGGCTCCTTGTTGATCGCCGTGACGCCCGGATATCAGACCATCGGCCTGGCCGCGCCCGCCCTACTACTTGTGGCCCGGCTGCTGCAAGGTCTTTCGGTCGGCGGTGAGTACGCCACCAGCGCGACCTATCTGTCGGAGGTGGCCTCGGCAGGCAAGCGCGGGTTCTACTCCAGCTTCCAGTACGTGACCCTGGTCGCCGGCCAGCTCGTCGCGCTCGGAGTGCAGATCGTGCTGCAGCAGTTCCTCGACACGGCCCAGATGAACAATTGGGGCTGGCGGATTCCGTTCGTGATCGGCGCGGCCGGTGCGCTGATCGTGATGTGGCTGCGGCGCGGCATGGACGAGTCCGAGCAGTTCCGCGCCGAATCCGAGCGGGCGAACAGCACAGCCGAAGCCGTGACGGCCGTGTCCTCGGGTGTACAGAAGTCGCGCGGTTCGCTGCGCATCCTGTTGCAGTATCCGCGCGAATGTCTGCTGGTTATCGGGCTGACGCTGGGTGGAACCGTCGCGTTCTACACGTACACGACCTATATGCAGAAGTTCATGATCAACACCTCTGGCATTTCCAAGTCGACCGTCGCGTGGATCAACTTCGTCGCGCTGCTGGTCTTCGTGGTGCTGCAACCGCTGGCCGGTGCGCTGTCGGATCGGGTCGGCAGGCGCAAGTTGCTGATCTTCTTCGGCGTCGCGGGGACCGTGCTGACCGTGCCGATCATGACCGTGCTCGCGCACACCACCAATCCGGTCGCGGCTTGGGCGCTGATGATGGGCGCTCTGGTGATCATCACGGGATACACCTCGATCAACGCCATCGTGAAGGCCGAGCTGTTCCCGACCAAGATCCGCGCGCTCGGTGTCGGCCTGCCGTACGCCCTGACCGTCGCCATCTTCGGCGGCACGGCGGAGACGATCGCGCTAGCACTGAAGAAGGGCGGCCACGAGTCGCTGTACTTCTGGTACGTCGCGGGATGCATCGCCGTCTCGCTGGTCACCTACTACTTCATGCGGGAGACCTCGACGGTGTCGACGATCGACGCGGACGAGCCCACCACCGACGCCGATACCAGGTCCGGCGTCGCGGTGGCCGAGCCGGGACGACCGTTCGTCACCGTGCGTGACTGACCGCCCGGCACACGCGCCGATCCACCCGCTATGGGAGGATCGGCGCGTGCGGCTTGCGGTGGTCGAGGACGACGACGGCGTGGGAGACGCGCTGGCGGAGGCGCTCAACGCCCGCGGTTACCGTGCCGAACGCCTACGCCGCGGTGCGGATCTGCTGATCGCCCACCGTGACTACGACGCGGTGATCCTCGACCTGGGGCTACCCGATGGTGACGGCCTGCAGGTGCTACGCCGACTGCGCGAGGTGAGCACGGTGCCGGTGCTGATCCTGACCGCGCGCAGCGACGAACGCTCCATCGTGCGCGGCCTGCGCGGCGGCGCCGACGACTATCTGGTGAAGCCGCCGCGGATCGCGGAGCTGGTGGCGCGGCTGGAGACGGTGACCCGGCGCGCGGCCGCCGCTGCGCAGCAGGCGCAGTCGGTGGTGGTCACCGGTGACGTACGGGTCGACCTCGGCGCCCGCATGGTCGAGGTGGCCGGCGTGCCGGTGACGTTGACGCAGAAGGAATTCGAGTTGGTCGAGGCGTTGGTGGAACGGCCGGGCGCCGCCGTGAGCCGCCAGCAGCTGATGGACCGGATCTGGGGCGATGCCTTCGTCGCGGTGTCGCGTTCGCTGGACGTGCACATGACCGGCTTGCGGGCCAAGCTGAATCGGCCGGGCCTGATCACCACCATTCGCGGCTACGGATATCGGTGGGGGCAGTGAGCACGATGCGCGCAGCCGGGCGGGCCGGAGGTATGCGATGCGGCGTCGCCTGCTGGTCGCGCTGACGGTCTTCGCGGCCATCGCGGTGCTGGCGTTCGCGGTTCCGCTGTCGCTGACCATCGCGACCAGCCGCACCCAGCAGTTGGTGCTGGCGCGCTCCGGGGATGCCGACCGGTTCGCGAACCTCGCCGATGACGCCGTCAGCACGGGGGACAGCCGTGCGCTTGCCGACGAGGTGAGCCGCTATCACGAGCTGTACGGCGAGAACGTGCTCGTGGTCGATGCCAGAGGCACCACAGCGGTGAACGCGGGCGCTGACGTGACCGATCCCGGGGTTGTCGCGGCGGTGGCGGCCGCGCGCCGCAATCAGCGTCCGCACGCGGTGGACAAGCTGACACCGTGGGGCGCGCCGACCATGCTCGTCGCGCGGCCCGTCGGCACCGGCGTTCAGGTGAACGGCGCTGTCGTGATCGAGGCGTCCACGGCCCGAGCCCGCGGTGACATCGGGCGGGCCTGGGCGGTGATCGTGATCGGTGGCGTGGTGGCCATGACGTTGTTCATGCTGCTGGCGGTGACGCTCAGCCGCTGGGTGCTGCGGCCGCTCGCGGCGCTCTCGCACGCGGTCGCGGAATTGACCGCGACGCTGCCGAAGCCGCGTGCGGACACCGTCGCGCCGGTATCGATCGCGGGTCGCCATGGCGGGCCGCCGGAGATGCGGGCGCTCGCCGAATCGTTCGACGCTATGGCTTTCGCCGTCGCCGATTCCGCGGACGCGCAGCGCCAGCTCGTCGCCGACACCGCGCATGCGATGCGTAATCCGCTGGCTGCCTTGACAATTCGACTCGACTCCTTGGAGTCCGCGATTCCGGAGAGCGCCGCGAGTACCTTCCGTGGCGCGGGCGCCGAGGTCGACCGCCTGACCGCGCTGCTCGACGGCCTGCTCAGTCTCGCTGTCGCCGAGACACCCGCTGCGTTCGACGCCGTGCGAAGCGCCGACGACAGGCACTGCGACGCCGTGCAAGTGGTCGCCGACCGGTTCGACGCCTGGTGCTCGGCATTCACGGCGGCCGACCAGGAACTACACGTCGCGCCGTCACCCGCGCATGCCGACGTCGCGGTCTCCGCCGACGTGCTCGCCCAGATTCTGGATGTCCCGCTGAGCAATTCGTCGCGCTACGCGGGTCGCGGTGCATACACCGAGCTGACCGTCGCGACGGAGCCCGGCTGGGTCACGGTGACCGTCCGCGACGACGGCGCTGGGGTACCGCCCGGCGAGATCGACAAGCTCACCACCCGCTTCTTCCGCGGCTCGTCGGCACCGTCCGGCGGCTCCGGGCTCGGCCTGCCGATCGCCGCGGCGCTGACGCAGGCGCGCGGCGGTACCCTCACGGTCGAAGCGATCCATCCGCACGGCCTCGCGATCGGTGTCCGACTGCCCGCGGTGGTGGACCGATGACACGGCGCGAACCGGGTGGCATCGGTCGGCGCGGATTCCTCGCCCTCGCGGTCGCGGCCGGAATCGCGGGGTGCGGTCCGCGCGCCGCGGGGGCCACGGTGCGGCTGGCCTCCGGTGAGGTCGGCGGCTTCTATCACGCGTTCGCGGGGTTGCTCGGCGCCGCGGCGGCGAAGGACGGGGACGTGCGGATCGAACGGGTCACCACAGCGGGTTCTCAGGCCAATCTGACGCTGCTCGCACGCGGAGAGGTGGATGCCGCACTCGCGCTCTCGGACTCGGTGGGGGACAGCATCGACCGAGTGGCCCACCCGTCGCCCGACCACCACCCCTCATCGAGTAGCTCCGCGACGCTGTCCGCGTTGGGGCGGGTGTACGAGAACTATCTGCAACTGGTCGTGCGTTCCGATAGTCCGATCGGTGCGGTCGCGGATCTGCGCGGGGCGCGGGTGAGTCTGGGGGCGGAGGGGTCCGGTGCGGCGCTGACCGGCGAGCGGATCCTGCGGGTCGCGGGGTTGAATCCCGGTGTCGATGTGGCGATTTCGCATCGGCCGTTGCCCGAGGCGGTGGCCGCGTTGGGCGATGGTGACGCGGACGCGTTGTTGTGGGCGGGCGGTGTGCCGACGGCGTTGCTCGAGGTGCCGAGCCGGATGCGGCTGGTGGACATGGGTGAACTGGCCGCGCCGATGCGGGAGCGGTTCGGGCCGGTGTACGACCGGGTCGCGATTCCCGCCGACGCCTACCCGGGTGGCATCGCGGTGCACACGATCGGTGTGGCGAACCTCTTGCTCGCCGCCGCCGGCATGCCGAACGAGGTGGCCGCCTCGATCGTGGAGCTTCTGGTGTGGCAGGCGGATTCGCTGGTGCCCACCGAGGCGGCGGGCACCCAGTTCCTCGACGGTCGCTCGCTGATCAGCACCGGTTCTATCCCGCTGCATCCCGGAGCGGCCGAGGTCTACCGCCGCTGGCACGGCTGATCGGCGTCCCATTCCTGGCCAGCGGCGATGTGCGGGCGTGACCGGTCAGGAACGGACCAGGCGGGCGATGGCGTCGGTGGCTTCCTTGATCTTGGCTTCGGCCTCTGGGCCGCCCGCGACCGCCGCGTCCACCACGCAGTGGCTGATGTGATCCTCGAGCAGGCCCATCGCGACCGCTTGCAGTGCCTTGGTCATGGCGGAGACCTGGGTGAGGATGTCGATGCAGTACTTTTCTTCCTCCACCATCCGCTGCAGACCGCGCGCCTGACCCTCGATGCGGCGTAGCCGTTTGAGGTAGTCGTCCTTGGCGGTGATATAGCCGTGCGTCGCGTGATCGTTGGGGGTGGCTGCCACCGGTGTCTCCTCGCTGCCTGCCGGTCTGCGGGACGGACCGGTCAATACCCCCCTAGGGTACATCTGCCGGGGTGAATTGTCAGGTCAGGGCCCCGTACCGCCGGGTCGCGCCCAGGCCGGCGCTGGCACCCGGCACGCCCCGCTCCACGTCGAACGATTCCTCCGGTGAATCATCCCCGACGTCGGCCCGGCGCGGTCGCGCCGCCCCGTGATGCGGCGGCCGAGGCGAGACGGGACAATTGCGATATGAGTTCGCACTCTCGGCCTGCGCTCGCTGTCATCGGCGGCAGTGGTTTCTACGATTTCTTCGACAACGAGGCGACGACCGTCGAGGTCGAGACCCCTTACGGGTCGCCGAGCGCGGCCATCGCGGTCGGCGAGGTGGAGGGCAGGCCGGTTGCCTTCCTGCCCAGGCACGGCAAGAACCACGAGTACGCACCGCACACCCTGCCGTACCGGGCCAACCTGTGGGCGATGCGCTCACTCGGCGTGCGGCGGATCTTCGCGCCGTGCGCGGTCGGCAGCCTGCGCGCGGACTGGGGCCCCGGCACCGTCGCGGTGCCGGACCAGCTGGTCGACCGGACCTCCGGCCGACCGCAGACCTACTTCGGCGGCGGCGGCATCCATGTCTCGTTCGCCGACCCGTACTGCGACGAACTGCGTGCCGCCGCCATCAAGGCCGAGACCGACGCGCTGCCGATGATGCACTCGGGCACCATGGTGGTGGTCGAGGGGCCGCGCTTCTCCACGCGCGCCGAGAGCCGATGGTTCGCCGCGCAGGGCTGGGAGCTGGTGAACATGACCGGCCATCCCGAAGCTGTACTCGCCCGCGAACTCGAAATGTGCTATGCGGCAGTCGCTTTGGTGACCGATCTGGACGCGGGCCTGGAGGAGGGTGGCGGCGTGCACGCCGTCGACGTCTTCGCCGAGTTCAAGCGCAATCTCGCGCCGTTCAAGGAACTCATCCGCCGCGCGGTAGGTGCGGTCGACGGTACCGACACCTGTGAGCGGTGTCGTGTGCACGCGGGAGTGTCGCTGCCGTTCGAACTACCGTGAGCCCGATGCGGCCTGCACGCATGGGATTTCACGGCCACCGTGTCACCCGCGCAGGGGTTGGTCGAATTCGCGGCCATCAGCTGATTCCTCAGTGGCGGGATGGCCGACGACCACAGCGTCCGATAAGTACAGTCCCAGTCCCGCAATCGAGCCCTGACGCCGCGGCCAGGCTGATGCAAGAGAACGTGATGCCCGAATTCGGTCAGGAGAGGTGAATGCGGGTCACTCAGGCGGTTTTCACTTGAACGCGTCGGCGTGCGCCGTTGCCCACTGCTCGAAAGTGTGGGGTGGGCGCCCTATCACCTGCTCGACAGTGGGGTAGAGCGTCGCCTCGTCCAGCGTGCCGTCGGCGAAGAAGCGGAGGAAGGCGTCAACGTACTCCTGTGGCATGGTGGCGGCCAGCTCGGCCTCCGTCTCCTCAGTGCTGAGCCCGTGCGCGACGAGCGGGCGGTCGAGGACGGCGGCGAGCACCGCGATCTGTTCGGCGGGTAGCAGCGCCTGCGGTCCGGTCAGCTCGAGGACCTGCCCGTCCAGCCCGCCGTCGGTGAGCGCTGTCGCCGCGACCGCAGCGATGTCGGCGGGATCGATCCCCCCGACCCGTACGTCGGGGAACTGTACGCGGACGACGTCGCCGACCGCGAGCTGGGGCAGCCAGCGCAGCGAGTTCGACATGAACGACCTGGGCCGCAGAAATGTCCAGGCCAGCTCGGACGCGCGCACCGCACGCTCGGACAGCGTCATATAGCGGGACACGGCATTGTCCAGGTCCTGCAGCGCGGCCGAGCCGCCCGAGAGCAGCACGACCCGTTGCACCCCGGCCTTTTTCGCCCGTTTCAGCAGGTCGGGGAGGTCGTTGTAGCCGGAAAGCAAGAACATGCCGTGCACGCCGTCAAGCGCATCGCTCAGCGTCTCCGGCCGGTTCAGATCACCGGTGACCGCCTCCACTCCGGATGGCAGGGTGGCCTTCGCGGGGTCGCGCACCAGCGCCCGCACCGGCTTGCCCTGCTTGCTCAGCGTCCGCACCAGTTCCGCGCCGATATTGCCGGTGGCTCCTGCGACCAGGATCATTTCGTCTCCTCCCGTGACTGCACTGCGCTTGTCGTGCCGAACATAGCGACACACAGCGCGGTTCAGGTAAGAATTCGTCCCCGACGGCGGGAACCCGCGTTACAGCCCTGGTCTTCTGTCGGCAGTCCGAACAAACGCGGTGGTCCATGGCTGATGTCCGGGTGCCGCGGGGCGATACACAGGAGGTTAGGCTCGCGCGGTGGACAACCCGTTGCGACTAGAGGTCATCGTGGCCAGCGTGCGTCCGAAGCGGTTCGCGCCGGTGGTCGCAGACTGGTTTCTGCGCACAGTGCGTGCGCACCCCGAATTCGACACAGGCGTCATCGACCTCGCGTACACCCCGCTGCCGGTCGACCTCACCGAGACCGAAGCGACCGCGGCCTACCGTGCGCGGCTGGCCGCGGCCGACGCCTTCGTGGCCGTCACCTCCGAGTACAACCACGGGTACCCGGCATCACTGAAGACCGCTTTCGACACCGCCAAACACGAATGGCGCGCCAAACCCATCGCTTTCGTCTCCTACGGCGGCCTCTCCGGCGGCTTGCGTGCGGTGGAGCAGCTGCGGCAGGTGGTCGCCGAGATCCACATGGTCTCGGTCCGTGAGACGGTCAGCTTCCATCAGGCCACAAAGCAGTTCGACGATACCGGCGACACCAGGGACGGTGCCGCGATCGATGCCGCGGAACGCTTGCTGCGCCAGTTGGCGTGGTGGGCGCGCACATTGCGGGCTGCCCGCACAGCCGACCCGTACCCGGCGTAACGGCTACTGGTTTGCCATGACACGACGGCCGCGCGGCTGACCGATGTAGGTGGCTTCGCGCGGGATGGACACCAGCGTCAGGTCGACCTGGGCCGTGCCGGTGCGCAAGGCGACGTGGTTGCCGATCGCGCCGGGCTGGTGGATGGCCAAATCGGGACGGGTGGCGGGCCAGCCCATCGGATCGCCCGTCACGTAGATGGTGGTGACGCCCGCGTGCGGGGCGGGCGCGAGTACCCCGTCGACCACCGTCGCGGTGAATCCCGCGTCGGATTGGTGGGTTTCGACGGCGATGGTCAGTCGCTCCGGGTTGCCGATCGTGGTGACCAGGTTCTCCCACGCCTGCGCCCGGTCGGTGCGGATCAGGATCCGCTCGCCGACGGCGAGCGCGCGGAACACCAACTGCTGCGCCAAGTACAACTCGCCTGCGACATACACCGTCGAGATGCCCGCGCCGACGATGCGGACCGCGACGCCCTGTCCTTCGTCGTCCGAGCCGATCAGCTGGCCGCAGCCGGAGGAGGGCAGGTGCAGTGCGTCGATCACGTCGATCGGGTACTCGATCATCGGGACGGTGTCGTCCAGGCCGGGGACGGCGATCGGCAGATGGGCGAGCAGTCCGTCGCGGTGCCGTCCGTTCATCGAGACCATGCCCGCCAGCTCGGTCCGTTCCGGCAGCTCACGTGCGGTCAATCGCCATGCGGCACCGACGCTTACCGACTCGGCCGAGCTGCCGGGGCGCAGCCGCACTGCCACCGTGGTGTCGCGCGACGGGGCCACCCACAGCTGGGCGAGCAGGTCGGAGCCGAGATGCTTCGGGTCGACCGCGCTGCCGATGTTCACGCTGTTGCCGATCTCCGCGTAGCGCCAACGATGTTCGAGCGTGCGCGGATCGAAGTCGCCGGTGATCTGCAGTACCGCCTTGCGGATCTCGGGCGCGGTCAGGATGCGGGCATTGCAATCGGCGTCCTCGAGCGTTCGCATGATGCGCTGGGTGGCGATATTGACGGCGCGCGAGGCGCCCTCGGCTCCGCCACCGCGTCGCGCCGCGGCCTCCGGGCAGGCCACCGCGTCGAAACTGATCGCGAGCCACACCGTGCGGTGCGCGGTGGCGGGCAGTGGACCGAGCAGCGATTCGTAGATCTGACCCGCGGGCGTGCCGGAGCGGCTGCGATGCCCGTGACTGATGATGTCGATGCCGCTGAGCAGGATGTCGTGTTGGTTCAGGCAATTCGCCAGTTCCGGCAGCGGAAGCAGGTGCGAGGCGTGCACCGTGGTGCGGGCAATCCTGGTCAGCCCGCCGGGCGGCGGAAGTACCTCGACGACCGCGACCACGCGGCTACCGTCCCGGTACAGGCCCAGCGACCGTCCGTCCGTGCCGCGAAAGTCGACGGTGTCGCCGAGCCGGTATTCCCGGCGGGTGGAATAGCGCCACCAGGTGTCGATCCAGTCCAGCAGCGTGCGTTTACCGACCGGAATGAGCGGGATCAGCATCGCTACCACCGCGGCGCCGAGCGCGGGTAACGCCGGAAGACCGGCGAACAGCGCGATCAATCCGGTGATCAGGCCAATGATCTGTGCGATCAGCAGATTTCGCATCGAGACGCGTCCGAGGAGCGGCTGTGGTCCCGCTCCGGCCGGTTCCGTCATCGTCGTCCCCCAACTACACCCGGTGTCGGCCGGTTCGCAGTGGCCGAGCTGAACAAGAGTCCTCGGGAACTGTACTGTGTTCGGCGAACGCGAGCACTGTTCGGGGGAGGAATAATGCCTTCAAAACCCACCACACGGTGGCAGGTGAGTGGCTACCGCTTTCTGGTCCGGCGAATGGAGCACGCCTTGGTGCGCCGGGACGTGCGAATGCTGCACGACCCCATGCGTTCTCAGTCGCGCGCGTACGCCGCTGGCCTGATCCTGGCCTGCGTCGTTCTCGCAGGCTGTGGCGTGCTCGCACTGCTGCGCCCGCAGGACAAGATCGGCGACAACAAGATCCTGATCGGCAAGGATTCCGGCGCCGTATACGTGGTGATCGACAATGTGGTGCACCCGACCCTCAACCTCGCCTCGGCCCGCCTCGCCGCGGGGGATGCGGCCAAGCCCGCGATCGTGAAGGAATCGGAGCTGGGGAAGAAAGCGCGCGGTCAATTGATCGGCATCCCAGGCGCTCCCGGCTCGTTGCATTTCGACAAGGACGGCAAGGGACGCGTCTGGACGGTGTGCGACACCATCCAGCTCGACGGCACCAATAAGGCCACCACCTCGGTGCTCATCGGCGATCTCGATCTCGGCGACAAGGCGGCGACGATGCCACGCGACCGGGCGATGCTGGTGCAGAGCAAGTCCGTCACCTACCTGATCTACGACAACAAACGCGCTCGCATCGACACCGGGACCAACGCCGTGATGGACGCTCTCGGCATTCGCGGCGCGACCCCGCGGCCGATCAGCGAGGGGCTGATCAATGCGATTCCCGAGGTGCTGCCGATCGAGCCGCCGCGCATCGATGATCCTGGTGCGACCCCGAACTATCCGATCGGCGACCACAAGGTCGGCGAGGTCGTCCAGGAGACCGGCACCCAGCAGCACTACGTGGTGCTGCTGGATGTCCTGCAACCCATTTCGCCGCTGACCGCCGACATCATCCGCAACGCGAATCCGGGCGCGACGCGCAACCCGAAGATCGAGCCGTACGAGCGCACCGCGGCCAACGTGGCTTCGAGGCTGCCGGTGCAGGACTACCCGGAGACCGCGCCAACTCTTGTTCAGGCCAAGGACCGGCGGGTCAGCTGCCTTTCCTGGAAGCCGATCACAGCGGCCGCCCGTGCCGCGGGCGGCGGCAACCATGCCGAACTCGCGATCGTCACCGGTGTCGACCTCCCGATGCCGAGCGACGCGCGACCGGTGCCACTGGCACAGGCCGACGACAGCGGACCCAACGTCGACTCCGTGTACTTCAAGCCGGGTTCCGGCGCGTTCGTGCAGACCACCGGAATCGAGCCGGACAGTCAGCGCCGCGACAGCTTGTTCTATGTCTCCGACACCGGCGTGCGCTACGGCATCAAGAACGACGATGCCGCGAAAGCACTGGGCATGCACCAGGATTCGGGTGTGACGCCGGAACGAGCACCCTGGTTGATCGTCGGCCTGCTCGCCAGCGGGCCGACCATGGGGCGCGAAGAGGCGATGGTTGCCCACGACGGTGTCGCGCCGGATCAGTCCCCTGCGAAAGCACTTGTGAAGAACCAGAATTGACGTCCGCCTGCCCGGCTGACGCCGAGCAGGAGAATGATTGGCTGCGTGTCCGGTCGGGGCCCCACTCTTGCGACTGTGCCACAAGGATCATGTTCTAGAACGTGGCTCAGCGATCCCGGCTGGCGACGCTCTTATCGCTGGATTTCCGCTCTGCCGGTTACATATCGTCGCCGGATACGCCGAACCTGCGACGGATAGGAAACGACGCGAGCAGGCCCAGGGCGAGCAGTGCCGCAATGGTGCCGCTGCCGATCAAGGCCACGTTGCGCGCACGATGGTCCGGTGATGGTGCTGGAGCGGGTACCGCGAGCTGAACACTCTTCGGTAGAGATGGCCGCTTGGGTGGCAATTCGTGGGTTACCTCAGCGGTCAACGCAGCCACCGGGTCGACGGCACCGTAGCCGATGTAAGGGTTCCATGTTTCCGCAGGGGCGTGTGCCGTGGCCTCGATGCGTTTGATGACCTCCAGCGCGCTCAACTCTGGGAAACGGGCTCGCACGAGTGCGGCGACACCCGACACCAGGGGCGTGGCGAAGCTGGTGCCTTGAATCGGACCGAGCTGTCCCTGCTGCCGGATGCTGCTGACTTGGACCGCGGTTCCTTTGCTGTTCGGATCGTTGAACAGTGGATCGAGAGAGGTGATGTTCTCACCAGGCGCCGCCACGCCGAGCCACGGCCCGGGCACAGTGAACTTCGACGGCTGCCCGTTGTGGTCGATGGAACCGACGGAGAGCACGTAGTCGTCATAGCGGGCGGGCGACACATTCAGGTTCACCTTGCTCCACGGGTCCGCGGCTGGATCGAGAGGATCGATGACCGCGTTGGTGCCCTTGCAGTTCTCGTCGGAGTTGCCGGCTGCGACCACCACGACCACGTTCTTCTCGATCGCGGCGTACCGGACCGCGGCGCCCAGGTCAGTATCTTCGAATGGCTCCGAAGTCGGCCTGCAGGCGACCTCGGACACATTGATGACGGTGGCTCCCATGTCCGCCGCGCGACGGATCGCCGACGCCATGGTGCGAGTGGTGCCGTACGCCTGGGGCAGCGCGTCCGGCCCCTTGTCCCGGTTTGCTCCCTCCTTCTGATACAGGCCGCTACTCTGCCGGATGCCGAGGATCCGCGCCTCGGGCGCGACCCCCGAGAAGCCTTGACCGTCAACCTTCGTCGCCGCTATGAGCCCCGCGACCAGGGTCCCGTGCGCATCGCAGTCCTCGGTTCCGTCGCTGCTGCTCACGTAGTCGCCGCCCGCGATCAGCCCCGGCAGCCGCGGATGACGGACGACGCCGGTGTCGATGACCGCCACGAGTTGTCCTGCGCCCCGGGAGAACTGCCAGGCATGTTCGAGGCCGAGCGAGAGCTGCGCAGCCGGGGTCGTCGGCCCGTCGCCGCCGGACCCGGTACCGACGCAAGGGGTGTTCGACGCCCGCTCGGTCTTGTCCGGCGGTGCGGCCGGATTGCCCGGGGGTGGTGGCGTGTCCGGGCTCACTGTCGGCTTCTCCGCGTGCGCGAGCGGGCTTCCCGTAGTAGCTCCGAACCCGACGGACACGCTGAGTGCGAGAAGACATGCGGCCGTGCCGGTCCGGACAGCACGGAAACGTCTGCCACCCAAATGCTTCGGAGTCATCGGGGCGAGCTCACAGCCCGCGGACGAGTGAGTAGAGGTCGGCGACCCAGAATGCCAGCGGCAGTACGGCGGCGACGAATCCGTACTCGAGCAGTTCGACTCCGCGGCGCATCGGCGGGGTGGCCGACTGGTTCGGGATGATGATGCCGAGGATCAGCGCCGCGATCAGCCCCACCATCGCCGCGCCGAACACCGCGAGCGGCTGGTCCAGCGCGAAACCGGCCCCCACCAACATGATCAGCACGATCGCCGAGCCACCCGAGATGAGTACCACGGCCTGCTCGGCGCCCACGTATGTGCGGCTGCGGAACATCAGCACCACCGCGCAGACCAGCGCGAGCGCCACGCCCTGCCAGTACGGGACGTCGGCCTTCGGGTCGGTGGCCGCGAGCGCGCCGGTGGCAGTGATCAGCGTGGTCGCCGCGACCAAGCCGGCGAGGTACATACGGGCACGTTCCGACTTCACCCGCAGGACGTCCATGGTCGGCAGCGCTCGGTGGTCGTCAGGATCGTCCTCGGTCGGGTCGATCGGTGTGCCGGGCGAAGGGACCGGCGGCAGCGGCAGTTTCGCGAGCAGCATGGATACCCGGGGCGCGAGCGAGAGCCCGCCGAGCCCGAGTGCCGCGACGCCCGCGCCGATCGCGCGCTCGGGCTGGTCGGTGAACAGACCGACCAGCGCGGCGGGCACCGCGTAGGTCGCGAGGGTGGCCGCGCCGATGAACACGGCGAGGCCGACACCGGTGACGCGCCAGGCCAGGATCGCGGTCGCGCCCAGCACCACCGAACCGAGCAGAATGTGCGCCCAGCCGTAGTGGTCGGGCACGTAGAGCATGCCCGCGGTGAACGCGGCGGGCAGCGCGCAGCCACCGAGCACCAGTGCGGTGGCGGTGTCGCCGTACATCCTGCTCAGCACCATCGCCGCCACCACGAGCAGGATCGCGACGACCAGCGCGACCGAGCCGCCCACCGCGATCGGCAATGCGCCGGGAGACAGCAGCAGGCCGAGACAGCCGACGGTCATGGTGACCGCTGCGAGCACCGAGCCGGTGATCCGCGCGACCTTCGGGGTCCAGCTGCGGTAGTGGTCGGTGTCGGCGATCGCGACGTTGTACATGATGTCGTCGAACAGCGGTGTCGGCGCCGTGTGTGAGGCGCTCTCCAGCATCAGCAGTTCGCCGTCGCGGACGCCGTGCTCACCCAGGCTGAGCGAGTTGGAGAACGGGGGATGACCGATGCGGGCGAGTACCCATTCGGCGGGCTCGAAACGCTCACCCTCGTTGTCGAAGTCGTTCGTCCTGCTGTGCTGGGCGACCATGTCGACGACGCTCGGAATCACCAGCGCGACCGGCACGTCGACCGGGATCGCCATGTCGACCTGGGTGTGCTTGGCCAGAATCGTCACCCTGGCGAGGTCGGGCGCGCGGACGATACCGCGCGAGGATTCTTCGTCGATGTGGTCAAGGCGCGCGTGCGTCAAGCTTCCCCCAACTCGGTCTTCTGCCTCGTGATTCCGCGAACCCGTCGGCCGTTGGCGAGCTTGCGAACCCACGGTTCGGGCAGCAGAATGCTGGTCGAACTGTACGACATGTCGGCTGTGACCTCTACACTGAGCCCGAATCACAGCTCGCCTAAGGGGGATTCTCGTCGATGAGCACTGTCCGCTTCCAGCGCCGTGCGCGCCGCGAGATGCCGCGTTTGCCCGGCGGCGAGGTCACGCTGCAGCCGCCGCCCGAAATCCCCCGGGTGACACCGGGAAACCTGCTGACGAAGCTGATGCCGGTCGTGATGGTGATCGGCATGGTCGGCATGATGGCCCTGATGTTCACCCAGGGCGGCGGCATCGCGTCGAACCCGATGGGCATGATGTTCCCGGTCATGATGCTGTTCTCCATGGTCGGCATGTTCGCGGGCCAGGGCGGCGGTAAGGGGCAGAAGGCCGCGGAGGCCAACGAGGACCGCAAGGACTACCTGCGCTATCTCGACCAGGTCCGCAGGGACGTCGACGAGACCGCGCGACAGCAGCGCGCGTCGGTCGAATGGAGCCATTCCGAACCGGGATTGGTCTGGATGCTCGCGGGCACCAGCCGTATGTGGGAGCGCCGCGCGGGCGACAAGGATTTCTGCCACGCTCGCATCGGTATCGGCGGTCAGCGCCTGGCCACCCGGCTGGTCGCGCCGGAGACCGGCCCGGTCGAAGAGCTCGAGCCGATCGCCGCGGTCTCGCTGCGCCGCTTTGTGCGCGCCCACTCGACCGTGCCCGACCTGCCGACCGCGATCGCGGTCAAGGGCTTCGCCACCATCGCGCTGGACGGTGACCGCGGCGAGGCGCGGGACATGACCCGAGCGATGTTGGTGCAGCTGTGCATGTTCCAGGCGCCGGACCAAGTGCTCGTCGCTGTCGTCTGCGGGGCGGACACCGCGCGGGAATGGGAGTGGACCAAATGGCTCCCGCACACCCAGCATCCCGACGCACAGGACGGCATCGGAACCCAGCGCATGTTCTACGGATCGATCCGGGAAGCCATGGCGGGACTGCATCCGTTGCTCGGCAATCGGGTTCGGTACTCCAGGAATCAGCCCGCCAACGCGAACATGGTGCACATCGTCATCGTCGTCGACGGTGGTCTGCTCGAGGCCGAGGACGATCAGCTGCGCGAATCCGGCTACGAGGGCGTCACGATCATCGACCTCTGCGGCTACGCGCCGCGCCTCGCGGTGTCCCGCGGCATCAAGATGATCGTGGAGAACGGCGAGTGCGTCGGCCGCGGCGCGACCGGCAATCAGGAACGCTTCGCGCTCATCGACCGGATCAGTCCGCAGCAGGCCCAGCAGGTGGCGCGCAGACTCGCGCCCTATCGCGCCGCGACCCAGCGCAGCAGTGACGTGGAAACCGATGACTCCGAGGTGATCTCGACCTGGAGCCAGCTGATGGGCCTCGGCGACATCGGCGCGTTCAACCCCGAGCATGCCTGGCGTCCGCGCTACGGCAGGGAACGCCTGCGTGTGCCGTTCGGCGTCGGCGCCGACGGCCTTCCGGTCGAATTGGACATCAAGGAGGCAGCCGAGAACGGCATGGGTCCGCACGGATTGTGCATCGGCGCCACCGGTTCCGGTAAGTCGGAGTTCCTGCGCACCCTGGTGCTCAGCCTGCTCGCCACCCACTCGCCGGACCAGCTGAACCTGGTGCTCGTCGACTTCAAGGGCGGCGCGACCTTCCTCGGTCTCGACGGGGTGCCGCACGTCGCCGCCGTCATCACCAACTTGGAAGAGGAAGCCGACCTCGTCGACCGCATGAAGGATGCTTTGGCCGGCGAGATGAACCGCCGCCAGGAGGTGCTGCGCGCGGCGGGCAACTTCGCCAACGTCTCCGAGTACGAGAAGGCCCGCGCCGCCGGCGCCGACCTCGACCCGCTGCCCGCTCTGTTCGTCGTGCTCGACGAGTTCTCCGAACTGCTCACCCAACACCCGGATTTCGCGGAGCTGTTCGTCATGATCGGCCGCCTCGGCCGTTCACTGCACGTGCATCTGCTGCTCGCCTCGCAGCGCCTGGAGGAAGGCAAGCTCAAGGGCCTGGAGAGTCACCTGTCCTATCGGATCGGTTTGAAGACGTTCTCCGCCAACGAATCCCGTCAGGTCCTCGGCGTGCCGGATGCCTACAACCTGCCGAACCTCCCCGGCGGCGGCTACCTGAAGGCGGACTCGGGCGAGATCCAGCGCTTCCAGGCCTCCTATGTCTCCGGCCCGTACGTCGGAGGCGGCTCGCAGCGTGACATCACCATTGCCACCCAGTCCGGCGAAATCGACATCAAGGCACGGCCGTTCACCGCGACACACGTCGGCTTCCGCGCCGCGGACCGCGTTCCGCTGCCACCCGAGCCGAGTCTGGAAACCCAGCATGACGAGGACGGCGAGCAGCTGTCCAACGTGAACATGCTGGTCTCCCGGATCCGCGGGCACGGCCGCCCGGCCCACGAGATCTGGCTGCCGCCGCTGGACGAGGCCCCCACGCTCGACCAGCTCATCCCGCGCTCCATCCGCACCGGCGAGTACTCCGCGGTGGCCACGCTGCGCGCCCCGATCGGCATCGTCGACCGCCCCTACGACCAGCGCCGGGACCCGATGGTCGTCGACCTGTCCGGTGCCCGCGGCAACGTCGCCGTCGTCGGCGGCCCGCAGTCCGGCAAGTCGACCGCGCTGCGCTCCCTGATCATGGCGATGTCGTTGACGCACACCGCCGAACAGGTGCAGTTCTACTGTCTCGACTTCGGTGGTGGCACGCTCGCCAGCCTGCTCGGGTTGCCCCACGTCGGCTCGGTCGCGAGCCGGTTGGACGAGGATCAGGTCCGGCGCACCATCGCCGAGATGACGACTATCGTCCGGCAGCGCGAGGCGCGCTTCCGCCAGCTCGGCATCGAGTCGATGACGGAGTTCCGCCGTCTGCGTTCGATGGATCCGGCCAGCAGCCCGGCTGCGACCGGCGCGCACGAAGATCCGTTCGGCGACGTATTCCTGGTGATCGACGGCTTCGGTTCGATCCGCCAGGACTTCGAGATGCTCGAGCAGACCATTATGAACCTTGCGGTGCAGGGTCTGTCCTACGGCGTGCACGTGGTCATCGCCCTCGCCAGGTGGGCCGAGGCGCGCCCGGCGCTCAAGGATCAGATCGGGACCAGAATCGAACTGCGCCTGGGTGATCCGATGGATTCCGATTTGGGCCGCAAGTTCGCCTCGCTCGTCCCGCAGGGCCGACCGGGCCGCGGTATGACGCCGGAGTGCCTGCACATGCTGACCAGCCTGCCGCGCATCGACGGCAGCGCGAACCCCGACAACCTGGGCCAAGCGGTCGGCGACGCGGTCGCCACCATCGCCGGGCTGACGCCGGGCCGTCCGGCACCGCAGATCCGCATGCTGCCCGAGCAACTCCCGCGGGAGCAGCTGCTGTACCTGGCGGGGGACTGGCCGTCGCAGGTCGACCCGAACAGCAAGTGCATGCGAATCCCGGTCGGTATCAACGAGTCCGAGCTGGCGCCGGTCTACATCGATTTCGCCGAGAGTCCGCACTTCATCATCATCGGCGACACCGAATCGGGTAAGACGACGCTGCTGCGTTCGCTGATCGAGGGTATCGCCGCGTCGAACACCCCGGACCAGGCGCGCTTCATCCTCGGCGATTACCGGCGCACCATGCTCGGCCTGGTCCCCGAGGGCTATCTCGCGGGTTACGGCTCGACGGCACCGCAGTTTACCCAGAACATGAACGATCTGGCTGCCTACGTCAGCAAGCGCACGCCAGGGCCGGATGTCACGCCCCAGCAGCTGCGGGAACGGTCCTGGTGGACCGGCCCGGAACTGTACGTCATCGTCGACGACTACGACCTGGTGTCCACCTCGGCGGGTAACCCGGTGCAGGCGCTGGTGGAACACTTGCCGCACGCCCGTGACCTCGGATTCCACCTGGTCATCGCCCGCCGCTCGGGTGGAGCGAGCAGGGCGATGTACGAGGCTACGTTGGCCAGGATGAAGGATCTCGGCTCGGCCGGTCTGATCATGAGCTGTAGCCGCGACGAGGGTGTGCTGATGGGAACTACGCGGCCGAGCCTCATGCCGCCGGGGCGCGGCACCCTCATCACGCGCAACGGTGAGGGATTGGTGCAGTCGGCCTGGATGCCGTTGCCCTGATGTCCACCGTAGAGCTGGTGGTCACGGAGACGCGTCTGTGGGCACGTGGCGCGACCACACACTGGGACGTGCCGCCCTCGATCGTCCTGAGCAGCAACGGGTTCGACCTGGTCGTCGGTGAACCGCTGACACCGCCCACTCTGGTGAGTTCGGCTGTTCAATTCATCCCGGCTGACGCGATCGCGCTGACGCCGCGCGCACCGTCGGTGGTCGACGGGTTGAGCGCTGTCTTTGCCGCGGTGCTCGAGAACCTGGGCATAGTGGGGTCCTGCGAGCGAATCATCCTCATCTGCCCAACCGACTGGGGTTTGCCGCGCCGCTCGGTACTCGACCAGGCGGCACGGGGATTCGCGGCCGATGTCGTGTTCGAGGACATGGCAGTGCGGTCGGTGGCGGTCGATGAAGGCACCAGCCACAGCAGCCGTACTGTGGTGCTGGAATTCGGCACGCTGACCACGACGGCGTCTGTGGTGATCCGCGACCACCACGGTGTCCACATCGAATCCTGCGAGCACGAGCCAACTCTCGCCCTCGCTGAGATCACCGCGGAATCGCCCGCGTTCGACGACCTGTGCGCGCTGGTCGACCGCCTGCTCGGTGGCCGGCCCGTCGATCTCGCACAGGTGGTCGGCGTATCCGATCCCGTCATGCTCGAACTGCTCGGCGCAGCCGTCCAACAAGCCTCCGGCACCGCGGTCGAAGTGCGCGCTGTCGCCGGCCCCGACTTGATCCGTAGTCGTCGGCCGGACCCGGCCCACCCGCAAGATGCCGCACCAGTCTTGACGCAGACCGAATGGATGCAGCCGCTGCGCGCGCGTGCTGCCGCACAGCGGCCGAACCACCACCGGGCCGCAGGTTACGTCGCCGCGTTTGCCGCTGTCGCCGTGGTCGCTGTCGCTGTGGTCGCAGGTGTCGTCCTGCTGGGCCGCTCGAACGACACGACCACCACGGCAGGGGTGCCGATGACCTCCGCCGCATCGGAGCCGACTGCTCCCACTGCGCCGCCGACATCTACCGTTTCCGCCCCTGAAACGTTCGGTCGCATCAGTTTTCAGCTCCCTGACGGATGGCGTCTTGTCTCCGCGCCCGGCGACGGCAAGTCCCGCATCGATCTCATCCCGAACGACGGCTCCCGGCATCGAATGTCCGTCGTGCAGACAGCCCTGGTCGCAGGCTCCGGCTACGAACAGGTCGTGACCAACCTCGAGGCCCAGATGGCGCAACGCCCGACCGGTGCGCTGACCGATGTGAAGCGAGAGGTGGTCTTCGGCGGACGCTCCGGGCTCGCGTACACCGAGCGTCCTCGGGACGGATCAACGGTTCTCTGGCACGTGTTGCTGGAGTATGGGATGCAGGTCAGCGTGGGGTGTCAGTATGTCGGTGAGAGCTGGCCGGAATTGTCGAATACTTGCGAGAGATTCGGTAGCTCTGTTCGTGTGATCGAGTGAACCCGAGATGAAGAGCCAGCGATATTCGGCTCGAAGTGATTGACCAACACAAAGATTCGCGCCCCCGGCAATGATCTGCCGGGGGCACGAATCGGTTCGAGGCGATGCTCAGAACAGGCCGGCGAGGGCGGTGTCCGTGCTCTGCAGCTCCGAGTTGCCCGAGCTGACCAGCTTCGCGGCACCGTGCAGGGTCTGGTTCAGCTGCTCGACATGGCCGTTCCACGACCGCTGCAGCTCGGCGAACGCTTCGTTCGCGTCACCCTTCCAGTTGGTCGTCACGAACTCTTCGACCTTCTTGTGAAAGGCCTCCAGCTCGTTTCTGATCCCTTCGGCCCGGGCGATGATGGCCCGAGCTCCGTCCTCGACGCCCGAGAAGTTAGCGGATATGGGCTTTCCAGCTGCCATTGTTCAGGCTCCTTTGCTACGTAATTCTGGGTTAGACCGGAGGAAGTTCCAGGCTGGAGACCTGAGCCTGCACCTGCTGGGCGAAGTCGGTGTCCTG
The DNA here is from genome assembly GCF_052114905.1 of Nocardia sp. 2TAF39. Classification (NCBI taxonomy): domain Bacteria; kingdom Bacillati; phylum Actinomycetota; class Actinomycetes; order Mycobacteriales; family Nocardiaceae; genus Nocardia; species Nocardia sp. 2TAF39. Next base: position 23,638 of record NZ_JBFRFQ010000022.1, on the reverse strand, counting down.
GTCCTCGTACGTCGAACCGGCCTTGATGAGCTTCTCCGACGTCTCCATCAGCTTGTCGTTGAGCTTGTCCGCCTGGAAGTAATACCGCTCCATGAAGGCGTTGAACGCGTCACGCGCCTGGCCCTGCCAGTTGGCGCCGTTCGTCACGTTGTCCTCATCCGTCTTCAGCTGTCGGATGGCGAGCATCAGGTTGTTGTGCTGCTCCTGAAACTCTTTCGCCTTCTGCCCGATGAGTGCATTATCCGCTGAGAGAGACCCTGCCATGGTGGCTCCTCCTGTTTCGGTTGATGGTCAACGTCGCAAGTGCCAGCTGACCTCTTCATGTAGTTGGACGCGGCTGCCGCTCGATCGGTTCCACCCCGTTCACCAGAATCCTGGTGGAATTGCGTCGAAACGCGCGTCCCAAGTGGGCGACTGGCTACGCCGAGGTACGGAAGGCCTGGATGAGATCCCCCCCGGACGTCCGACCGCAGGTGCCGTCGCGTCTGTCTAGTCGTTGCCAGCGCGCTGCTCCCCTCCTTCCCCCTGCTCGCTACCACCTGAACCGGCGAGTGGGCTGGCTGCGCAACACCCTACCGAACGGCGTGCTGTCGCGCCACCAGCGAACCCCGAATGCCAAGGTCGGCAACGGAGCTCGCGCGCAAGCGGGTATCCGAGCCGCGGACCGAATCATCCAGTTCCAGTGCACCGCGCCGAGAACTATTTGACGATCTTCGCGATGGTGGGAACCATCTTGTCCACCAGCACATCCACGGACTGGCCGGTCCACACCTGGAAGGCCTGCACGGTCGAAGGGTCGTCGACGACAACGATTTTCGCCGAGCTGGAGAGGATGCCATTCGGGAGACCGCGCAGTCCGCCGTTTCCGGCCTGGCCGTCCGATCTGAGTACGATCACCACTTCGGAATCGATATCGGTCGTATAGCTGTTCGCCGACATCGCCCGTGGCGACTTCTCGTCACCGATCGCCTTGTACTTGCTGCTGTATCGAAAGCCGATATCCTGCAGGAATTTCGACTGATCACTAGGCGTCAGCACGGCGGACAGCGTGGAATTACCGAAATTGAATGCGGTGATCGTCTTTCCGTCGAATTCCGGATGATTGTCGCGCACCTGGGCCAGGCTGCTTCCCGAGCCGGGAGAGTTCGTCCCGCCCCTGATAAGGAAGAACGTTCCCGCGGCGATCGAGACTGCTATGACGACGGCGATGATCGCGGGTACGAGAACGCGTCTGGCGTGGGAACGCTCGCTGCCGCTTCGGATCGTCTCGATCAACCGCTGATCAGTGTCCTCGCGCGGTGGCCCATACGCGGCGATCGCGGTGCGAGGGTCGGTCATCGGCGCCCGCGGGTCCGTCGAATAGGTGTCGGGAGCGCGGTACTGCGGTGCACCGTACAACGCCGCCTCGGCGGCCTGGATGAATTCACGGCAGGTGCTGTACCGGTGGGCTGGGTCCTTCGCCATCACCTTCTCGATCACACCGTCGAGCGCTGCGGGCAAGTCCGGACGAACAGCGCTCAACTTCGGTGGTGGCTCGTGCAGATGGCCCATCATCACTACGGCGGGCATGGTCGAGGGATAAGGATTCTGGCCGGTGAGCAGTTTGAAGAACGAACAGCCCAGACTGTAGATGTCGGCCCGCGGGTCGAGGCTGCTTCCGACCAATTGCTCGGGGGGTGCGTAGGCCACGGTAGCCATGAAATTGCCTGTGGCCGTCAGATCTTGGCCGTCATCCGAGGATTTGGCGACGCCGAAGTCGGTGAGCAGCACCCGTTCTTCGTCGTCTCCGTCGGCAGTGGAGAGCAGGAAGTTGGCAGGCTTGACGTCTCGGTGCAGCAGCCCGCGCCGATGGGCGTAGTCCAGGCCCTTGCCCACCTCCGAGACGGTACGCAGCGCTCGTTCCGGAGTCATGACCGACCGCCCCTTCCTCGCCTCCTCCGCTGCGTCCGTGCCGTCGACGTACTGCATGGCGATCCACAGCTGGCCGGCTTCTTCGCCGCGGTTGTACACGGCGACGATGTTCGGATGGTCGAGGCCTGCCGCGAGGTTGGCCTCCCGCTCGAACCGCGCGCGGAACTCGTCGTCGGTGGACAGGTCTGCGCTGAGAACCTTCAAGGCATCCCGGCGGGGCAAGATCGGATTCTGCGCCAGGTAGACGGTTCCCATGCCGCCGCTGCCGAGGACCTGAAGCACCCGGTATCCGCCGATAATTGCGCCGGGACGCAACGCCATTCGGTCCTCCTCAACCATGTCGAACGCCCCCACCGACGAGCTCTCGGGGAAAATCTAGCAAGCGAAATCCGGGCGTTCGACCCACGCCCGGCGCGATGCTCAACGCCCATGGGCCAACAGCTTGTACTGCGCCGCGGTCTTTTGCTGAAGGTCTTGCAAGTTGTTGCTGCTCACCTGGGCTACGTAACGATCGAAGGCGAAGTAGCACACCGGCTTGTCCGCCCAGGACTTGCTCGGGCCTTCTTTCGGCTTGAAGCATTTGGCATCCGACAAATTCGACGGACTGTCCGCCGGGTCGTACTCGGTCGCGACCGGTGCCGAGATCGCGGCCAGCAGCCGGGTCGTACTGGCCGAATCTCTCGCCCGCAGCACCATTGCTCCTGCGGTCGCGGCATAGTCGACGCCGGCGTCCAGGTACGCGGAGCGCGCCGAATTCGGGTCCTGCTCCGAATGCAGCAGCGCCTGTACCGGATACACCCCCGACGCGTCGGAACCGTCGACCGGTTTGTTCTTCTCGTCGAGCGGAACTGTCCGGCCGAGCATTCCGTCCATGTCCAGCGGTAGCGCGGATATCTTGTCGATCGGTGTCGGTGTGTACTGCCGAAGCATGTCGATGACCTTGTCGAAAGAGCGCTTCGTGAGATCGGCGGGAGGGCCGGGAGCGAAGGGCACGCTGATCGGGTCATTGATCTGGACCAGCAGCGCCATCTCGCCGTGCGCGAGCCCGGTGCTCAGATAGTTGGTGCCGTACTCGGTGTGGGCATTATGCCTGGCTCGGGCCTCCGGATAGCCGGGAATGGAGATGCTGTCACCCGGAACACGCTCGATGAGCTCCTTGACCGCCGCGGACGCGTGGTTTCCATCGGAGAAGCGGAGAACGTGGATGATCACCTCGCTGCCGAGGCCGAATTCCTTCCTCCGCTGCCCATGGGTGAGCCACCCGGTCACCAGGCCGGGCGCTACCGCATCGAATTCACTGCGTTCCACCGCTTTCAGCGAAGGTGGCGTTGTCGGAGTGATCATCCGCGTGCGTGATCCGCCACCTTCGTAGATGTATCGGTTGTCGATGTCCGACACGAGCGGCGTTGCGGCACCGATGCGTATCGCTTCGCGCGCTGCTCCGGATCGGTCGGTCCTGGTCTGCTCGATATCGATCGGCGCCGTCGGATAGCTGCCAGAATCCAATTTCGTGACATCGACTCGCTGGACATCGGCCTGCTCGGTGGTGCCACCTCCGCAGGCGCTGGTCGCGAAGACACCCGCGATGAGCGCCGCGCCCGTCAGGCTTCGTATCCGCATCGATGATCACCCACTCTTCGCGAGAATCGAGTACTGAGCGGCGGCCCGTTCCAGCAACTGCCGGTCCACCCGGCTGATGTCGGGAAATTGGGAGACCACCACGGCGACGTATCGGTCGTACACGATGACGCACAGACCCTTGTTCAAACGGTTGGTATCCCTGTAGTCCAACTTCAGACACCGGGTGTCCGCGAGGCCGGGCGGCGGATCGACGACCTCGTCGTTCTTCTCCGGTTTGGCGAGAGCCGCCTGGAGGCGGAATGCGGAGGGAAGGTCGCGTGTCCGATACACCGTTCCACTCCGGCGGCCGATCAGGTCGACGCCGCCTTCTTCGAACGCTTTGCGCACCTCGATCGGATTGCGTTCGAAGTGCAGAATTCCGGAGGGCTGATAAGGGCCGAAATCATCTCGGCCGAAGAAAGGGTCGCTGTAGTCCTTTGCCGAGGGCGCGGCGCGGCGCATGATTCCGTCCGGGTCGAGGGGCAGGTCGAGCAGGTCGTCGAGCGGAACCGGCTGCTGCTTGTCCAGTTCGGCGATCTGCCGATCTATCGTCTTCTTCAGGACGCTCGCGAGTGCGTCTTTGTTCGGCTCGGGTACCCCGGCATTGACCGAGATGACGTACGGGCCGTGCTGGAGGAACGCAATGGCGGCCAGGTCGTTTCCCGAGGTCGACTTGGCGTCGGGATACCCATCGATCGGAACGGGATGCCTGCCGGGCTCCTCGTTGGTGATCCGGTCGAACTCGTCCGCGGCGTTCCTGCTGTCGGTCTCGGTCGGAAATCGAAGGATCGAGATGATCAATTTCTTTGTGCTGCGCAGATTTCCATTGGTCCGCGAGACATAGGCGCCGGCCAGCACGTTGTACTTCTCGCCTATCACCTTGTACTTCTCCGGGAACGCCCCCGGGTTGACCATGCTCAGGGGAGTCGCGATCAGCCTGACATAGCCGACGTCGGTGATGTCGCTGTCTATGTCGAACGGCTGCACCAAATAGTTCAGCATCCGACGGGCTTCGATGAAGCGGACATCGTTCGCGGAGCTGATCCGCGGGTTGTACGCGGTGGGCTCGGTATCCAGCGCTCCGGTTTTGAGGATCGCCGGATCCACCGGCGACATACCGGGCTGTGGATTGCCGTCGACTGTGCTGGAGCATCCCGCGGCCAAGACGATCGAGCTGGCGAGTACCGCGAAAGTTTGAAGTCGGTACCTCACTCGGGCCCCCTCATTTGCTCGTCAATAGCGCGTACTGTGCGGAGACCTTCTGGTGCAGGTCCTGCAGTTGCTTTCCGAATGCCTGCACCGTGTATCGATCGACCTGGAAGACGCACAGGTTCATAGCGACTGCCTGAGTGCTCGCCACGGTGTCCGCGTAGCACTCGACGTGATCGCCGAGCCCGGCCGGCGTCCCGACCAGCTTCTGGTCGGATTTCAGCTGCTTCGACGGTTGCCAGGCTGCCCATAGATCCTCGGCGCCCTGTCGCGTCTTGCTACGGAAGACTACGGCGTCGCCGAACGAGACGAGATCGACTCCGCTCTTTTTCAGGGTCGCGAGGGAGTTCTGCGTGCCATCCAGCAGAGACATCACGCCACGACCGGCGTATATCCCGTCGGGATCGGCGCGGATCGGTGATTCCGGATTGCTCGGAATCGTCCGGCCGAGCAGCCCGCCTGGATCGAGTGGGATCCGCGGGAGTTCGTCGGAGGGGGTCGGCCGAAACGTGCCGAGCAGGGGGATCTGTACGTCCAGCATCTTCTCGACCTGGGCGGTCAGAGCGGGGAGATCGGGTGCGGCGGTGTCGTCCTCCACCTTGACGTAGACGACGTACCGGTCGTGGACGGTCCAGGAACCGAGCGACGACACGTCCGGACGCCAATGTGCCGTCGTATTCGGGTGTTTCGTGATCGTGACCGGTTGGTTGTCGCGGTTGTAGGTGAAGTCGTCGTGCTCGAGCGTCGGGCCGACCGTCATGGCGGTCTCGGCGTCGGGGAACATCATGACCGCCAGGCTGAGCGTGCGCCTCGCTGCCTCCCGTGGGCCTCCGGTGCTCCACGCGTCGACCCAGCCCGCGACGAGATCCTTCGCGACCTCGTCGAAGGTGTCGTTGATGACCAGCTTCCCCAGCGACTTCTGGTTGTAGACGATGTGTGGACGCAGCGTCCAGGCATCTTCGACGTAGGTGGGGTCGGCCTCGAACGGCAATGCCACGAAGTCGGCGAGCCGTTGCGATTCCCGCGCGCGTGCCTGTTTCTCGTTCTTGGCGTTGCCGATCTCGCGCGGCTTCGTCTGATAGTTCCCGACATCCAACGTGGCCGGATCCGGCTGAACCCGTTCGGCCCGGCCTGACACCGTCGAACCACATGCGCCGACACCGACGGCCAACATCCCCGATATGATCAGGGCGTATGCGGTTCGGAGCGGCATCGGTCTCGCAGCAAACTGCAACGTCCCTCCCCAAAAGCCTTGCGTAGTCCCGCGGATTGTACTTCACCGGTTCCCGTCAGACCGGACCGAACGGTCCGAGCAGATCGGTGTGCGCGGGTCAGAAACTGTTCGCCAACAGCGCATACTCCGCGGCGACCTTCTGTCGCACGTCCGGTTCCTTATCGCTGGTGACGACGCCGACGTAACGTTTGTAGGCGACGTAGCAGCGGTACTTGTACTCCCGGTCCGGGTCGCCCTTGCTGTTGAGCTGGAGACACTTGGCGCCGGGGACGTCCTTGGGGGCGCCGAGGGTGTCGTAATGCGCGCCTTCGCTTTCCAGCAGACCGGTGACCAGTTTCTGGCCGGCGGCCGCATCGCGGGTGCGGGCGATGTAGCTGTCGTCGACGATGGCGGTGTGGTCGACGCCAGCGTCCTCGATCAGGCGCAGTTGTGCGGCCTCGTCGTCGGCGCGATGGACGGTGTGGTCGGCGCCGTAGATGGCGAAGGTCGCCGGATCGGAGGTGCGGCTCTTGCGGTCGGCGACGGCGACGCGGGCAAGCAGGCCGTCGGGGTCGACCTGCAGGGCGTCGACCTCGTTCGCGGGGGTCGGGGTGAACTTGTCCAGCTGCGCGACCTGCGCGGCGAGGGTCTTGTCGATCCAGCTCACCAGGTCGGCGCTGTCGGCTCGAGGCCGTTGTACGAACAAGGAGATGACGAATTCCTTGTAGGCCATGAAGGTGCCGACGGTAGGAACGCCCGGCCGCCAATGGATGTAGGCGTCGGGGTACTTGGTCGACGAGAGCTTGCGGTTCTCCGGCGACACGGCGATGTCCACGTCCTCGAGTTCACGAGCGGCGAGCGTCGCGGTGGCCTTGTCGGGGAAGCGGAAGACGACATCGGTGATCGCGGTGGCGTCGGGGGACGGGTTGGTCTGGCCTGCGGGGTCCGGGCGGTCGGCGCCGCTGGCGGCGTAACCGACTACCAGCTTGCGGTTGTCGAAGACCGGCTTGGAGACCTTGGCGACGAAGTCGAGCGCCTGCTCGGCGTCGGCGACCACGGTACTGCCGCGGCCGACTTTCAGTGCCGGATCGATTCGGACGGCCGGGACCACCGCGTCGGACATCCGCATGCCTTCGAGCAGCGCGCCCTTGCCGGCGGAGTCCTGGTTGTACTGGTGCCGGTCCACGGGGTAGGTGCCGACCTCCAGCTTTCGCACGTCGATCTCCCCCGCGGTGGGCGTACCATGCACGCCCGCGCAGCCGGCGAGCAGTCCTGCCCATGCCAGGCAATACGCGGTGAGCGCAGTGCGTTTGGTCCGAACCATGACAGGCCCCTCGTTCCTCCCGTTGCTGACACTGAAGTTACCCGACGGACACCGGGGACGGGGACCGATAGTGCTCGCATTGCAATACCCTTGTCTGCGTGACGACGACCCTGCACTGTGCCTTCGGTGGAGGCCGATACCGTTGATGGATCGGCAGGTCGAGGTTGTCGTAGGTGGCCATGCCGTGGCCGGGGTCGCCGGCGCGGTCATCGTGGTGGCACACCGCGGACGGGGCAGGTTGACCCAGGATTCTCCGGCCGTCATCGCCCTCGAATCGTTGGCCGAACTGGTGCGCGCGGCGAACGATCAGGAGCCGAAGGGGCCGGGCGCGGTGGTGGCCCGGCAGGCGACCCGCTGGCTCATGAAACAGGCCGAGCGGATCAGCCCGGGTGAGCCGATCGACTTCGGCATTCTCTCCGCTGCCGAGAACGGAGGCGTGGCGATCTTCCTGCACGGTGCGGTCACCGCGGTGCTGGCTGGTGACGGCACGGTCGAGCAGTATCGCGGCAGCGGTGCGGCGTTCACGGTCGATCTGGTCGGGGAGGTGCCCGCACGGGCGCTCGCCCTGTTCGTCGACGACGCGAAGGGCCGAATTCCGGATCTGCCGCCGGAGCGTGGCATCGGCTGGCTGGTCGAGGGTGTCGCGCAGGCCGGCGGCGCCGTTGTCTGGTCCGACGGAGCGCGTGCCGCAACCCCCACGGACGGACGGGCGTCCCGCCGCGAGGGCACGCATCGCCGCGCCGAGGTGTCGCCGCTGCCGACCGCCCGCATCGAGCACGAGCCGCCCGCCGACTCCGAGGTTCGGCAGTCGCTGAAACCACAGCAAACGCCCCGGCCCGAGCAGCCGCCGGAACCGCAGCAAGCGCCCGAGCCACAACACATGCCGCCACCTCAGCCACACCGGAAGGCGCCGTCGATCGCGACCCGCGACTCCGAGGCCGAGCAGGAGCCGATCGATCCGCACAACGCGGCGACCCAGCTCGGTGGCACCAACCCCGCTCCGCTGCCCGACCCTGAGCTGCAACGCCGCTTGGAGGCGACCGCGAAAGCCACCGCGCTCACCGTCAAGGTGCTCGGATTCAAGTGCGCGCGAGCGCATCCCAGTGATCCGCGTGCCGCGTTCTGCACCGTGTGCGGCATGCCGGTCGACCAGACGCAAAGGCTGATCGAAGTGGTCCGCCCGCCACTGGGCATGCTGATTCTCGATGACGGCACAACCTACATGCTGGCGGCGGACGCGGTGATCGGCCGCGACCCTGAACATTCCGCGGCGGCCGAGCGCGGACTCGTTCCGCTGCGGGTCGACGACTCCTCCGGCGGCATGTCGCGCGCGCACGCCGAGATCCGCCTCGTGAACTGGGACGTGACCGTGGTGGATCGAGGTTCGACCAACGGCACCCGCACCCGCTTGCCCGGCTACCGCGACTGGGTGCGCCTGGCCCCGAACCAGTCCATGGTGCTGATCCCCGGCACCGAAATCATGCTCGGCAACCGTGTGCTTCGTTTCGAACACGCGGCCCCGCCACCGTTCGGCCGCTGACCCGCTGGGGAACAGGGCTCGGAGTCTAGGAGTAGCGAGCCATGCAGGTGTTCTGGCCGCCGAGCACGCCGGCCCGGAACGCGTCGACCCTGGCGAAACCGCTCGGCACGGTCTTGCCCTCGACGTCGCTCGCGGCCAGTCCGTCGGTGAGCAAGCCCGAAACGGCCTCGTCGAGATCACCTGCGGCGAGCTTGATGTCGCCCTGGTTCACGGGTCGTCCGGTCTCCGCGAGCTTTCCGGTGACCACCCCGGAAAGGCACGCCGCGCGCAGTCCGGCCTTCGGACCGACGAGTTGCTGCTTGTGATTGCGCTGTACCGCCAGCGTGTATCGGGAGATGAACACCATGTAGCCGTTGTAGTCGCCGGTCACCTTGACCGGTAGCGGCTCACCCGGGTCCGAGTTCACGGTGCCGCGTTGAGCCAGTTCGGGAACATCCGTAGCGATGAGGTTCTTTGCCGCGCAATAGGACACGGGTTCGGTCGTAACGCCGCTGCGGCAGTCGACTGTCGCCCCGCTGTAGTCGTAGGTGGGTTCCTCGGGTATCGGAAGGATCGCGGCAAGCGCCTTGCTGAGTTCGATCAGGTTGTTCTTGGTGATCTCGTACTCGCCGGACTCTCCGTCGAAGCTTGTCGGCAGGTTGCCGCGGCGTTGGTTGATCTCGTCGATGTCGATGCCCTTGCAGGCTCGCGGTCCGTCGGTGAAGCCGACCTGGACGGCGGTGACCCGTTCGAAGGCGGAGCCGTGCACGCTCTCCGGGTCGTCCGGGTTGGAGTCGCGGATGGCGACCGTGGCGGCCAGCACCGAGTTGAGGCCGTCGGAGGTGTTGATCGTGAAATGCGCGGCCTTGCCCTCGGCGACGTGGCGCATGAACGCGCCCGCGAAGCAGTCGGCCTGCTGCTCCTTGACGATCACCGGGTCCTTCGAGCCGACGATCTTGGCCATGGTCTGTACCGCGTGCCCGTACTCGTGCGCGAGCACCATGACCACGGCCATCTTGCCGAAGGTCTCCTCCATGGTGGGAAGCAGGACCGACCGATCCCAGCCGATGGAATTGTCCAGTCGGCAGTAGGCGGCGTTCACCAGGCGGTAGGTGGACTCCTTGCAGAACTCGACCGCGTCGGTGCGCGGGGACTTCGCGCTCCAGGACAGCAGCTTGCCGACCGGCTTGAACTCACCCTGGAATTCCTTGCCGAATTCGTTGCGCCAGTATGTCTGAATGTCGTCGACGGCGTTGAGCGCCAGCCTGTCCATCGCGCCGCCATCGCCGTTTGTCGCGGTCAGTGTGCTGTCCGGGACACCGTCGCGTGGTCCGCTCGGACCGCTGGTCGTGGGCAGCCCGGCGACTTTGAACGGGTCGTCGTAGATGGAGACGGCCCTGCCGTCGATGAGCCTGGTGCAGCCTCCGACCAGTACCAGAACGGTCAGCATCGCCGTAATAACCGCGGTCGCTTTGTAAGTCGGCAAGGCTCCCCCTGGTCGGCCGTTATCACGTTCACGTCGGTCGCCCGGATCGGGGCAAGAGGCGCGTCGGGGGCACCGCCGGTGTCCGGGTGATGGAATAGTATCCGCTGCATGTCTTCACCGGGGGCGCAGACCATCACCGTGCGCCATGATGGAACCGAACGGGTCTTCGATTCGAGCCAAAAGGTCACCATGGGCCGGGCGCCGGAGGTGACGCTGTTCGTCGACAGCCCGCTCGTTTCGCGGGTCCACGCGACGCTCCTCTGGCAGGGCAGCGCCTGGGTGTTGGCCGATAATCAGAGCACGAACGGCGTGTTCGTGGACGCGCGCAGACTCAGTCAGCCGGTGTCGATCGATCGCCCGACCCAGGTGCGGCTCGGTGACGCGATCAGCGGTCCGCTGCTGCACCTGCTACCCGCGAATCCCCAACCCCCGCAGCGGCCTTCGGCACGGCCGCCCCAGCCTGCGCCGCAACCGCAGTCGGGTCAGCCTTCCGCGCACCAGTTCCAGCCTCCGCAGTATCAGCCGCCGCCGCAGGCCGCACCCGCGCCGCCGCTGAATGTCAACCTGACGACCAGGGCCGGCACCTCGAACGTTCCGCCGGTCCGCGCGAGGGCGTCCGCCGCGCCGATCGCCCGCCCCGATCGCGTTCCCCCGAGCGGCCTGGCCATCGGCCGCACCACCGACAACCAGATCGTCGTCAACGATCCGCTGGCCTCCCGCAAGCATGCCCGCCTCGTCGCCTCCGCCGAGGGGCTGACCATCGAGGATCTCGGTTCGGCGAACGGCACGTTCGTCAACGGGCACCGCCGGCAACACGCGGTGCTGCGCGAGCGCGACATCATCACCATCGGCAATGTCGACTTCGTCGTGCAGCAGGGCACGCTGGTGCACCGGCAGAAGCCGGTCGCCGAGCAGGGCCTGGCGGTGCACGGCGTCGGGTTCACCGTGGAAGGCAACAAGCAGCTGCTCGTCGACGTGAACATGTCGGCGAGCCGAGGGACGCTGACCGCGCTGATCGGCCCTTCCGGCGCGGGTAAGTCGACGCTCTCGCGCTTGATCGCGGGCACCACCCGTCCGTCCGGCGGCGTGGTCACCTTCGAGGGGCGCAACCTGCACGCCGAATACGAGGCGCTGCGTTCCCGCATCGGCATGGTGCCGCAGGACGACGTGCTGCACCGTCAGCTCACTGTTCGCCAGGCGCTCGGCTACGCCGCCGAACTGCGGCTGCCCCGGGACAACAGCAGGGAAGACCGCCAGGCGGTGATCGATGGTGTGCTGAAGGAACTTTCGCTCACCGAGCACGCCGACACCAGGGTCGACCGGCTCTCCGGCGGCCAGCGCAAGCGTGCCTCGGTGGCGCTGGAATTGCTGACAGGTCCTTCGCTGCTCATTCTGGACGAGCCGACCTCGGGCCTGGACCCGGCGCTGGACCGGCAGGTCATGGTGATGCTGCGCGAGCTGGCCGACGCGGGTCGCGTGGTGATCGTGGTGACCCACTCGGTGGCGCACCTGGACATGTGCGATCAGGTGCTGTTGCTCGCACCCGGCGGCAAGACCGCCTACTGCGGCAACCCGGCCGGGGTCGGCGCGACCCTCGGCACCAGCGACTGGGCGGAGATCTTCGCCGACGTCGCGGCAAATCCGGATCAGGCGTTCGCCGCCTATCGTTCCCGGCAGGCGTTCGCGCCGCCGCCTCCTCCACCGCCGCAACCGTACGGGTCGGCGGGCAGTCCGCCGCAGTCCAGCGGCGGCAAACAGTTCTCGACCCTGGCACGCAGACAGATCCGGCTGATCCTCGCCGATCGCGGCTACCTGGTGTTCCTGGTGGTCCTGCCGTTCATCCTCGGCGGGCTCTCCCTGGTGGTGCCCGGTAAGAACGGTTTCCAGCGCGGTGCGTTGAAGGCGCTACCGGACGGTACGTTCGTGCCGGAAGGCGGCGGCGAGACACAACAGCTGCTGGTGGTGCTGATCCTCGGTGCCTGCTTCATGGGCTCCACATTGACGGTGCGCGACCTGGTCGGCGAACGGACGATCTTCCAGCGGGAACGCGCGGTCGGCCTGCTGCCTTCGGCGTATCTGATGGCGAAGATCGCGGTGTTCAGCTGCACCGCGCTGCTGCAGTCGGCGGTGCTGGTGGGGATCGTGCTCGCGGGCAAGAAGCGGCCCGGCGAGGGCGCGGTGCTGGCTTCCGGCAGCGCGGAGTTGTATATCGATATCGCGTTGACCGCGGTCTGCTGTGTGGTCCTCGGTCTGCTGCTCTCCTCGCTGGCGAAGTCGAACGAACAGGTGATGCCGCTGCTGGTGGTGGCCATCATGTGCCAGCTGGTGATGGCGGGCGGTCTCATCCCGGTCACCGGTCGAATAGTGCTCGAGCAGGTGTCCTGGCTGTTCCCGGCCCGTTGGGGTTACGCCTCCGGTGCGTCGACGGTGAATATCCGGGAGGTGTTCCTCAGCGCACAGCCCGACGCGCTGTGGCAGCGCAAGCCGGAGATCTGGGTGCTGGACGTCGGGATCCTGCTGGTGATCACGACGGTGCTGGCGATCATCACGTGGCGCCGGTTGCGACTGAAGAAGTCGGCGGCGTGATTCTTCCCGAACCGACGGTGAGTGACCTTGCTTCGCCGCGCGAAAACGGCGACGACCCGGGTCTGACCACGACGTTGAGCATCTCGGCCGGGAACCGGGCACACTTATGCGTGTGACGGTGCGAGTAGGGGCAGTACATCTCGGATGGGATGTGGTGTCCGTGGCCGCGGGCGGCGGGGGCACCCCCATCCGCCCGGTACAGGTGGAGGGTATGTGGACACCGCCGGCATATTTGCTGGCGGATTCGTCGGGTCGGTTGTACACCGCGGGTGTGGAACGGAGACGGCCTGATCTGGGGATGGCCATCGCCGACGTGCGCGACATCCTCGGGCATCCGCAGATCGTGGTGGCGGGTGCGACATGGCCCGCCGAGCTGGTGTTCCGCGCGCGGTTGTACAACCCGCTCGCGGAGATCGGCAAGCACGTGCGCGGCAAGCCGGACCTGGTGGCGCTACCCTTCCCGGACGGCTGGCCGGACGAGAAGGTCGAGGTCTACGCCTCGTTGGTGGAACAGCTCGACGTCACGGTCGAGCCGCTGCCGGAAAGCGTCGCGCTGTCGGGCTATGTGCGCGCGCTCGGGCTGGTGCACCCGCCGGATCAGGCGAGGCCGCGCGGCATCGGCGCGACGGGCGTGTACTCCGACGGCAGGACCATGTTGGTGGTCGCCGTGCACGGCGACGACGAGCAACCCACCGAGTCGGTCGATGTCCCGGTCGACGCCGAGGCCATGCGAGACGCGCGATCGGCCGACAACGTGGTGATCGAAGTGATGGCCGCGGCCCGCTCGATCGGCGCGGATACCTCGACGGTCCTGCTGTCGGGCAATGTGTGCTTCAACGACGCGCTACGCCTGGCCTTCCAGAATCATCTCGGGCACCGGCTGCAGGTGGCCGACCATCCGATGCACGCGCTCGTGCTCGGTGCCGCGCACTTGCTGGTGACCGACACCGAGTCGGGTGAGCCGGTGTCGACGGGGAGGCACACCGAACCAGCGCCCGGGCCTGGGGCCCCAGTGGACCCCGCCGGACAGCAAGCCGAATACGCACAGCATCAAGCCGCCGCCGCTCAGCGGCAGGCCGACGCGGGGCAGCGCCGAACCGAGGCCGGATCGCAGCGGCCGGCGGAACAACCGCCGCAGCAGCCGGACGCGGGGCAGCGCCGAACGGAGCAGCCGCCGTTCCGGTCGGTTCCCGGCGTCCAGTACGGCCCGGGGTATCCCACCCAGCAGGAGGACGCGACCACCCGGATCGGGCGCGACCAGGTGCCGCACAGCCTCCCGCCGAACCTCGCCGAGCTGGGCAGCCGCTTTACCCGTCCACCGAGCCAGTACCCCGACGAGCAGCAGAGGGGCCCGCAAGGCGATCTCGCCGGCCCGCCGCCTGGGCCGCTTCCCGGTGGCCCGGTGCCGCCGCTCGGCCCGCAGCCCTCGTACCAGGGCGCGCCGGACCAGCAACTGCCGTACCAGGGAGTGCAGCAGCAGCAGCGCGGCGGGCAGCGGCAGGAACCCGGCAGGGAATCCGACGACGAGGAGGATCGGCCCCACAAGGGAAAACGCTGGAACAAGATGAAGGGCAACCTGTTCGGAGCCAACACCGTGGTCGGCGCGGTGGCGCTTGCCGTGATCGCGTTGCCCGCCGGCGGTGAAAGGGTCGAAACTGGCGGTGCTGTTTCGAGCGACCTGCAAGCAGTCGCTAGCGGTGTTGTTCCGAGCGACCTGCAAGCAGTCGCTAGCGGTGTGAGCTCGGTCGCCCTGGGCAACGAGGCGGCGCCGGGCGGGACGGAGCCGATCGTGTGCGAGCTGACCCCGTACGCCATCAACCAGCCGAAGCCGGGGATCGCCACCGCCAGAGGCAACCAGTCGGGCGCTCCGGCCGACGAGAGCGGCGTTCCGGCGTGCGGACGACCCGGTATCGACACCCTGCGCTACGTGGTGCCCGGGCCGCCCGGCGCCATCGACCCCGGTCCACCGTTCGAGATCTGACGCGATTTCTTTCCGGCCGGGCCCCGCTGGTATCGTCGCTCGTTGGCGTGTGGAACGCTCGGCCGATTGCGTTCGGATCGGTCCGGTCGTCCACCGAGTCCCGGGTCTCCACCGGCCGCCGGAAAAACACCTCGACCACACGCTCGGCTGGCAACACCAACGACAGACAGGGAAGCACTGTGCCTACGTACAGCCCCAAGGCGGGTGACGTGACCCGTAAGTGGTACGTCATCGACGCCACTGACGTAGTGCTCGGCCGTCTCGCCGTCCAAGCAGCGAATCTGCTGCGTGGCAAGACGAAGCCGACCTACGCCCCGCACGTCGATGGTGGCGATTTCGTCATCATCATCAACGCCGACAAGGTTGCCATCAGTGGCAACAAGCGGCAGGACAAGCTCATCCACCACCACTCCGGGCACCCTGGCGGCCTCAAGTCGCGCACTGTCGGTCAGGTGTTGGAGGCTCGCCCCGATCGCCTCGTCGAGAAGGCCGTCAAGGGCATGATCCCGAAGAACAAGCTCGGCAACGCGATCGCGGGCAAGCTGAAGGTCTACGCGGGCCCGACGCATCCGCACGCCGCCCAGCAGCCCATTCCGTTCGAGATCAAGCAGGTGGCCCAGTGACCGCTCCTGAGGAATTCAACGAGGACGCCGTCGAGGAATTCGACGCTGTCGAGGCCGTCGAGGACGGCGCGGGCTACGAGGACCCCGAGGTCTCGGCGTCCTTCGCTCCGATCGTGATCGACCGTCCGGTGCAGACCGTCGGCCGCCGTAAGGAGGCCGTCGTCCGCGTGCGGCTGCTCCCCGGCTCCGGCAACTTCGTGCTCAACGGCCGCACCATCGAGGACTACTTCCCGAACAAGGTGCACCAGCAGCTGGTCAAGTCACCGCTGGTGACCGTCGAGCGCACCGAGTCCTTCGACGTGCACGCCCGCCTGGTCGGCGGCGGCCCGTCGGGCCAGGCAGGCGCCCTGCGTCTGGCCATCGCCCGTGCGCTGATCGAGGTCACCCCGGACGATCGTCCCGCGCTGAAGCGGGCCGGCTTCCTGACCCGCGACCCGCGTGCCACTGAGCGCAAGAAGTACGGTCTGAAGAAGGCGCGCAAGGCGCCGCAGTACTCGAAGCGCTGATTCCGTCGTCGTCGACCTCCGGCATCCGCCACCCTCGCGGTGCCGGAGTCGGCGGGAGTGGTCAAGCCCGGAGGCGGTAGCCTGCGTAACCATGAGGGCCCGCTCACGCCGGGCACGGTCGACGTGGCAGCTGTTACGAGAGCAGGCTTCCAGCGAACGGCTGGTTGCCTGCTCTCGTGCTGTATGTTCTTGCGGCGTTCGCGGGGCCCTTCGTGGTTACACAGGCTGCCGCCTCCGGGCCTGTCGCTCACGCCGCAGATCCACCGATTAGGGGCGAGGTATGGGACGGTTGTTCGGCACCGATGGGGTCCGCGGGCTTGCCAATGAGTCGCTGAGTCCGGAACTCGCGCTGCGCGTTTCGGGCGCGGCGGCGCAGATCCTGAGCCGCGGCAAGAAGCGTGCGCTAGCGGTGGTCGGCCGCGATCCACGGGCCAGCGGGGAGATGTTGGAGGCCGCCGTGACCGCCGGACTGACCGCGGCGGGAGTGGACGTGCTCTCGCTGGGGGTGCTGCCGACGCCCGCCGTCGCCTACCTCACCGGTCTCTACGACGCCTGCCTCGGCGTAATGATTTCCGCCTCGCACAACCCCATGCCGGACAACGGGATCAAGATCTTCGCCGCGGGCGGGCACAAGCTCGACGACGCGATCGAGGATCGGATCGAGGCGCTCATCGCCGAAGACGCGCCGTTCCGGCCGACCGGCGCGGGCATCGGTCGGGTGCGCAATGCCTCCGGTGCGCGCGACCACGGGCTGGTCATCCCGGATCTGTACAGTCTCGCGGGCACACACGAGCGCTACGTCGAGCACCTGGTGGAGGCGACCGGGCGGGACCTGTCCGGGCTGACCGTGGTGGTCGACTGCGCACACGGTGCCGCCTCGGAAGTCGGGCCTGCCGCATACCGCGAGGCCGGGGCGACGGTGATCGCCATCAACGCCGAGCCCGACGGACTGAACATCAACGACGGCTGTGGCTCGACACACCTCGACCAAGTCCGTGCCGCCGTGCGGACACACGGCGCCGATCTCGGCCTCGCACACGACGGTGACGCCGACCGCTGTCTGGCCGTCGACGCCGAAGGCAACGTGGTCGACGGCGACGCCATCCTGGCGATTCTGGCGCTGGCCATGCACGAGGCGGGCGAGCTGGCGGACAACACCCTGGTTGCCACCGTCATGAGCAACCTCGGCCTGCACATCGCCATGCGCGCGGCCGGAATCACCGTGCGCACCACCGCGGTCGGTGACCGCTACGTGCTCGAGGAACTGCGGCGCGGTAGATACACGCTGGGCGGCGAGCAGTCGGGACACGTGGTGTTCCCCCGCTACAGCACCACCGGGGACGGAATCCTGACCGGGCTGCGCCTGATGGCCCGGATGACGCAGACCCAGCGCACCCTCGCTGATCTGGGCGGCGTGCTGCAGACCGTGCCGCAGGTGTTGGTGAACGTGTCGGTGAGCGACAAGTCCGTCGTCGCCACCGCGCCCGAGGTGCGCGACGCAGTCCTGGAGGCGGAACGGATCCTCGGCGATTCCGGGCGAGTTCTGCTGCGGCCCAGCGGGACCGAGGACCTGGTGCGGGTGATGGTGGAGGCCACCGACCCGACGCAAGCACGGCAACTGGCGGACGATCTCGCCAAGCGGGTCAGCTCTGTGTGATTGGCCGCGCGGGCGCGGCGTGTTCGCGGCCCCCTCGTGGCTCGCGTCTGAGCGGCCGACGCTGGCGACTTCGTCGCGGACTCGGCGGCCGTTCGGACGCGAGCCGGGCCGCGAACGGGCAATGCTCGGTCTCGCTGACACGAAAATAGCGAATTTCCCCACCCACGGCGGAGCGCGCAGCGCCCCTGAACAGCTTCGCTCGGAACCGGGGGCGGGGCTGGTGCGGTTGTGTCGGGAGGCGACGGTGGTATTGATTGTTCGCTCTTCGCTCTGTTCGCACTGTGTTGGTTTGCGACGCTGGGTGTTCAAGGCTTCCTCATGGCTCGCGTCTGAGCGGCCGCAGCTGGCGACTTCGTCGCGGACTCGTTGGAGGCTCGGGCGCGAGCCGGGCCGCGGAGGGGTAATGCTCGGTCTCGCCTCGCCCGGAACGAAGTGGGCCGATGTGATTTGCGTGCTTGGCAAACGGGGCGTTGATCGGCAGCGCGCGTTGGTCCTGCGGCTCTGCGTGTTCGCGCCCCTTCAGGCTCGCGTCCGAGCGGGCGAGACTCGCGTCTTCGGCGCTTGCGCTTCGCCCACTCGGACGCGAGGGGCATTGCTTGGTCTCGCTTTGCCTCGAAAGTGGGAGTTGGGCCGATTCTGTTGCGTTGAGCGGTAATCGAAGTGGTTCGGCAATGCCTTGGGCACTCGGCGTTACGGCCTTTGGGTCTCGGGTTCGAGTGGCCCCGCCGACGGCGGTGCCGCATTCGTTTCGTCCGCTCGGAAGCGGGGTGCGCCGATCTGGGGTTGCCTGGGCGGCGATCACACGTGCTTCGGTTGCGCAGTGGTCTTGCGGTGTGGTTCGGGTTCTCGACTGGAGACGACTGGTTTCAGAGCGTCTCGGTGAGGGCGCCCGCTTCCATGTGCCAGCGGCGGGTTGCGTGGATGGTGTCGAGCATGCGCCGGTCGTGGGTGACCAGCAGGAGTGTGCCGGTGAATGATTCGACGGCCTGCTCCAGTTGTTCGATGGCAGGAAGGTCGAGGTGGTTCGTCGGTTCGTCTAGCACGAGCAGGTTGACGCCGCGGGCCTGGAGCAGGGCGAGGGCGGCGCGGGTGCGTTCGCCGGGAGAAAGGGTGTCGCAGGCGCGCAGTACATGCGAGCCGCGCAGGCCGAATTTGGCCAGTAGCGTGCGGATCTCGGCGTCCGGCCAGTCCGGCATCTCGGCGCCGAACGTGTCGGCCAGCGCCGAAGTCCCGCGGAACAGGCCACGCGCTTGATCGACTTCGCCGATCTCGACGCCGGAGCCGAGGCTCGCGGTGCCGCTGTCCGGCGGGATTCTTCCGAGCAGCACGGCAAGCAGCGTGGACTTGCCGGAGCCGTTCGCGCCGGTGAGCACAATGCGATCGGCCCAGTCGATCTGGGTGGTAATCGGCCCGAGGGTGAAATCGCCGCGCGTGACGGTCGCGTTCGAGAGCGTGGCCACCACCGAGCCGCTGCGCGGGGCGGTGGCGATGCTCATGCGCAACTCCCACTCCTTGCGCGGTTCCTCCACCACCTCCAGCCGTTCGATGCGGCGCTGGGTCTGCCTGGCTTTGGCGGCCTGTTTCTCGGTGGATTCGGCGCGCACCTTGCGGCCTGCCTTGTCCGAGTCCAGCTTCCTCGGGTCGCGTGCCTTGCGGCGGGCGTTGCGAACGCCGTGTTCGAGCCAGTTGCGCTGCATCTGCGCGCGGGACTCCAAGCCCGCCTTGGTGTCCGCGTACTCCTCGTAGGTTTCGCGCGCGTGCTGACGGGCAATCTCCCGCTCCATCAGGTACGACTCGTAGCCGCCGTCGTACATGCCCACCTGCTGCTGCACCAGGTCCAGCTCCACGATCCGATTGACGGTGCGAGCCAAGAACTCCCGGTCGTGGCTGATCGCCACCAGTGGAACACGGACACCGGTGACGAACCGTTCCAGCCGGGCGAGGCCGTCCAGATCCAGATCATTGGTCGGCTCGTCCAGCAGCAGGATGTCGAAGCGCGACAGCAGGACCGACGCCAATCCGGCGCGCGCGGCCTGGCCGCCGGACAGGCCGGTCATCGGTGTGTCGAGGCCGTTCGGCAGACTGTCGGCCAGGCCGAGATCGGCCGCCACCTCGTGGGCGCGCTGGTCGAGGTCCGCGCCGCCGAGTGCGAGCCAACGCTCCAGTGCGGGGGAGTACTCGTCCGTGCCGCCCTCGGTGAGTCGTTCGGCGGCCGCATCCATGGTCCTTTGCGCCGCTGTGACTCCCGTTCTGCGACCGAGGAATGCGAGCACCGTCTCGCCCAGCACCCGCTCCGGCTCCTGGGCCAGGTAGCCCACTGTGGCGTCCGGCGGGCTCAACGTGATGCTGCCGGTCGGAGCGTGGCGATCGGCGAGCATGCGCAGCAGTGTCGACTTGCCCGCACCGTTCACGCCGACCAGACCGATCACGTCACCCGGCGCGAGGGTGAGGTCGAGGTCGGCGAACAGCGTGCGTTCGCCGTGACCCGCGGACAGCCCGCGGGCATGCAGAGTGGTGCTCACCTGGACGAGTCTGCCGTGCTCGGGGTCGGACCCTGAGATCGGCCCTGGAGAAATCAGGGTCGGTATCGGTCGCCGGAGCGATGTCGCGGTGGGCGTCGCCCGGCAGAGTGGAGTTCGCAGGGATCACCACAAGAGAGGGAAGACCCATGACCGCCCTTACCCGTCGTTTCGCCCGCTCCACCCACGACAAATGGATCGCAGGTGTGTGCGGTGGCATCGCCGACTACCTCGGCTGGAACGCCAATGTCGTCCGTCTGCTGTTCGTGGTGTCGTGCCTGCTGCCCGGCCCGCAATTCGTCATCTACCTGGTGCTGTGGCTGCTGATGCCCAAAAAGTGACTCGAGCCTGTGCGGGATGACAGGATGGAGCGATGCCGCTCGCGGCACCGCACGATTCCCGCTGAGGAGGAGTCTTGGTCACCTCGGGCGAATTACCCGGTCTGGATCTACCCGGCGTCGACGCGTCCTCGCCACTCGACGGCCTGGGTACGGTCGAACTGCACCACCCCACCCAGGACATCGACGGCGACGGCACCCTCGACTCCGTCACCACTACCGGTGACGAGGCGATGCAGGTCTGGACCGACTACGACCACGACGGCTTCGCCGACCACGTCACCGTCGTGGAGAAAGACGGCGACTACGCCGCATGGGAGTTCCACCGCCACCCCGACGGCACCTCGGAGTGGCTCCGCACGGACAAGGGCAAGATCGGCAACTGACCCGAACCCGCCCTGAACTGAGCGGTCTGTCTTGCTGCCCGACGAGGCGCCATCCACCGACCGCCTGGTAGAAGGCGTGCGAGGCTTCAGCCTGCGGCTGGACCGCCAGCGTCGCGTGCTGCTCGGGTCGGCTGTCGAGCAGAGTATCGAGTAGTCGGCAGCCGACGTGTCGATGCTCGGACGGCTGGATCGATTACAGCGAAGGTCCTGTCAGGCTCTTCGCGCGTGACATCCGAGGGTACCGGCTGCTGAAAACCGTCCCACCATCCAGCGTTGGCAGTCAGGGCGTTCCCGTAAACGAATCCAACCAGAGTGCCATGGGATTCGGCGAGAGCGATGGCGAAGCTCGGCCGGGTGATCATGCTGTCGAACATCTGCCAGTGCCGCTGCGGCTCGGTCGACGGCCAATCGGCGCGGTGGCATGCCGGTGGTCTCCCTCGGCGGGTGGCAGCTACTGGACGCCGAGGGCAACCCTGTCATCGGGTCGAAAGTCGCCGAAAGCCCAGGGCAAGCAGTGCGTATCGCGTTGGCGGGTTGATCGATCTCAAGTCCCTTGTCTCAGAGCCACAACAACCCTCGTCGTCATTTCAGCGATTCCGCAGCGAAACCTCGTACGAAGAACTCCTTTTTCAACTCGGCGTCCGAGTAGCGGCTCCACGTCGGCCGAAAACAGACGAGCAGTGTGTGCGGATCATCGCGGTATCTCGCTGAATGCGGAAACCGGGCATAGAAGAAGTCCTGCGCCTTGATCAGCGCAGGCCCGCTACTGACTGTGGCCTCTCCCCGCATTTGCAAGGTCGCCGGTATTTCCGGATCATCGCCGACGGTGACAGCGGCGCGCGGGTCCAGTATCAGATTCTTCGCGGTGCGGCTCTCGTCGTGCAGGCTGATGTAGAAGTCTTCGCTATCCTCATCCGTCGCGAAATGCGCCGCCGAAGTATAGGGTGATCCGCCGGGTAACAGCGTGGCGAGTACACACGTGGTGTTGATTCGAAGCAGGTTCAGCCGTCCTTCTTCGGCTGAGCCAACGTTTCCCATCGCGTCTCCTCTGCTCACGCTGATACGGCGGGATGCTCCTATGGATGTCAAGTGGTGGTGTGGGCGGGTTCGGCGGTGATGAGCTGGTAGAGCTCGCGGGCGAGGTAGCGTTTGAGTCCCTTGAGTCAAGTCCTCATGCTGTGAGGCGTTGTGCGGCGTGATGGCAGTTTGGGTCGTAGGGTGTGCCGTGGTGCCAGCAGGACCAGATGACGCGGAGCCAGGCGCGGGCGACTATGCGGGTGGCGTGCGGGTTGCGTTTACCGCGTGCGCGGGCGTTGGTGTAAAGCTTTGCGGCCCACGGTGATTGCATGCGGGCGTTGTGGGCGAAGGCGGTAATGGCTTTGCGGGCCCGCGTATTGGCTGCCCAGCGAAAGTAGACTCCACTGGTCTTGCCGGAGGCTTTRGTGACTGGGGTGACGCCGCATTCAGCGGCGGCCTGGTCGACGGTTTCGACGCGGTCGAGGATCGGCCCGACCTCGGCGAGTAGTTGAGCCAGGTTGATGGTGCCCACGCCTGGTAGAGCGGCCAGCAGCCGTGCTC
This sequence comes from Nocardia sp. 2TAF39, assembly GCF_052114905.1. Lineage (NCBI taxonomy): Bacteria > Bacillati > Actinomycetota > Actinomycetes > Mycobacteriales > Nocardiaceae > Nocardia > Nocardia sp. 2TAF39. The sequence continues at coordinate 1,182 of NZ_JBFRFQ010000022.1, read as the reverse complement.
GGGGGTGTCGAGCGACGCGGTGCTTGATCAGGGCTTCCAGGTCTGCGACAGCGGTTTGGATGGCGCGCAGCAGTTGGATTTGGGCTCCGATCATCACGGCCAGGGTGTCGGTGGGCAGCTGGGCAGCCGGAACGGCGGCGGCGCGTAACCGGGCCAGAAGCTGCGCGGCGGGTTTTCCTCCGCGGTAGGAGTTTCGGCGCAAGAACGCGGCCATGCGTGCCTCGCCGAGCCGTGCGGCCGATTGCGGCGTGGGGTAGTCGGTGAGGAAGGCCAGGGCAATGGGCGATGCCAGCGAATGGAACAGCTCTTTGGGTCCCGGCCAGTGGGTGTCGAGCAGGGCGGCGAGCTGGTTGATGGCGGCGGTGCGGGCTTGGACTTGATCGTCTCGGAGCCTGATGAGCGCCTGCAGTTCGCGCAGGCCGGCGTCGACTGGGTCGAGTCGGCGCAGCCGGTGTCCGTCGGTGCGCAGGTAGTCGGCGAGTTTGCAGCTGTCGCCGGGATCGGATTTGGCGCCCGAGGCGCCCCATCGCGGCCGCGCGGCATGAAACGCGTTCGGATGCACCGGCACGACCGGATGCCCGGCGGCCAGCAACCGGTCGACGACCAACCCACCGGTCCGCTCGATGATCACCGGCAGGTCGGCGGGATCTCCGTGACGTGCCAGACGGGCCAGCGTCGACGTCCACGCCTGCTCGGTGTGGCTGAACGCCCATCGGTCCAAGACGTGACCACGGTCATCGATGACGGTTACGTCGTGAGTCTTGCTCGCCCAATCCAAGCCGACGAACGGCATGCACAGTCTCCCAAAGGGTTTCGATGGTCATGCCCTCGCCAGTCGAGGCTCCGCTGCCGGTTCCTCATTGTTCGGCCCTCGATTGGGGCATGTCCCTGACGCCGGTCATCGGAGCCTCGGCGCATCAGGAGTGGCAGTACTCAAACTGGCCGTCCATGCGGCGCGGCAACGTGGCCATCTCCTGATGCTGGCCGAGGGCCGCGATCCGATCGGCGGACCGCATCACCAATACTCACCCAATGAGGCAGCGGATGATTTCTTTCTTGGACATGCCTTCTTTGGTGCGTCGTTCGGTGTAGGCGCGAGTGCGGGGGTCCCAGCGCAGGCGGCAGAGCACGACTCGGTAGAGGGCGGCGTTGGCGTGGCGGTCACCGCCACGGTTGAGGCGG